>NZ_CP047984.1:3700424-4016780 GCF_009931655.1 Pontibacter russatus
GGCGCAGCGGCCGCCTTCTTTGTCGGTTAATATAGTATCAGGATTGGTTAGTATGCAGAAGGTGTTTTTCCGGATTAAGCTGTTAATTGCTAAAGCGAACACCCAAACCAGGAAGAGGATGGCTATTCCCCATATATACACTAACACGGCAACGTCTCCTTCAGCCCCCCGTCCCATCCGCGCCCGGGTGCTCCTGCTGGCGGTACTTTTTGTGTGCCAAATAGCGGCTCTTCGGGCACAGGGCACACGCGAGGATTACCAACGCGCCGAAGCGATGAAGGAGGTGATGGACGGGAAGATGTACCACGCCCCCGCAGGTTTTCACTGGCTGGACGGGGAAGAAAAGTTCTGGTACGTGAAGCAGACGCCAAAAGGCAGCGAGTTTATGCTGGTGGATGCGCAGAAGCGCTCTAAAAAGGCCGCTTTCGACCAGGAGCGGCTGGCCAAAGCCCTCTCCGCAGCCACAGGCCAGGAGGTGGCGCCTTGCAAACTGCCCTTCTCCAGGATAACCTTTTCAGACAAAGGCAGGGAACTGGGCTTCGAGCACGGCGGCAAGGTGTGGAGTATGTCGCTTCGCAATTACAAGCTGCAGGAAAAAGGACCCGCCGAGCAGCGCGAGAACGGGTATTGGGGCGGCGGAAGAGACGAACTGGCCAACAAACCCGTTCCCTCCCCCGATAGCCAGTGGGTGGCTTTCATCAAAAACTATAATTTATATATACGCCCGGCCGGGGACGATAATAAAAAAGAGGAACACCAGCTGAGTTTTGACGGATCGGAGGGAGAGTACTACTCCTCCTATATCTCCTGGTCTCCGGACTCAAAAAAACTGGCGACCAACAAGGTGCGCCCGGGCCAGGAGCACGTGATTTACCTGCTCGAGTCCTCGCCCGAAGACCAGCTGCAGCCCAAGCTGCATACCCGTAATTACCTGAAGCCGGGCGATGCCCTGCCCCAGAAATCCCCGCAACTCTTCCTGGTGGATAAGAAGCAGCAGGTGCGTGTGGACCCGGCCCCTTTCCATCCAAGCGAGCAGTACAGCCTTTCGAACCCAAGCTGGCGCAACGACGGGCGCGCCTTCACGCTGGAGTACAACGAGCGCGGCCACCAGGCCTATAAGGTGCTGGAGGTGGACGGCGTGACGGGCGGGGTGAAAGAACTGATCAAAGAGGAGAGCAAGACTTTCATCGACTACAGCGGCAAGAAGTACCGCCACGACGTAGGGGACGGCAAGGAGATTATATGGGCCTCAGAGCGTGACGGCTGGAACCACCTCTACCTGTATGACGGGGAGACGGGGAAGGTAAAGAACCAGATAACCAAAGGCGATTGGGTCGTGCGCGGGGTGATGTACGTAGATGAGGCGGCGCGGCGCATTGTGTTTGCGGGCAGCGGCCGGGAGCAGGGGCAGGACCCATATCTGATCCAGTACTACAAAATAAACTTCGACGGCAGTGGCCTGACTCCGCTCACCACCGAAAACGGGAACCACGCAGCCACTTTCTCCCCCGATCACGAGTACTTTGTAGACGCCTATTCCAGGGTAGACGAACCACAGGTGGCGGTGCTGCGGCGAGCCTCGGACGGGAAGGCGGTGATGGAGGTAGAGCGTGCAGACGCCACGGCCTTGTTCAAGGCGGGCTGGAAAGTCCCGGAGGTGTTCACCGCCAAGGCAAGAGACGGCCAGACCGATATATGGGGCATCATCATCCGGCCCAGCAACTTCGACCCGGCCAAGAAGTACCCCATCATCGAATACATATACGCTGGCCCCCACAGCTCTTTCGTGCCTAAATCATTCAGCTCCGACTTCCGCTACCGGTTTTTGCATGAACTGGCGGAACTGGGCTTCATTGTGGTGCAACTGGATGGCATGGGCACCTCCAACCGCTCAAAGGCATTTCACGATGTGTGCTGGCAGAACCTGAAGGACGCGGGATTCCCGGACAGGATTAAGTGGATTAAAGCTGCCGCCCAGAAATATCCCTATATGGACACAGCGCGTGTGGGCATCTTCGGCAACTCCGCCGGAGGGCAGAGCTCGGCGGGCGCGCTGCTGTTTCACCCGGAGTTTTACAAGGTGGCCGTCTCTTCCTCAGGCTGCCACGACAACCGCATGGACAAGATCTGGTGGAACGAGCAGTGGATGGGCAAGGTCGGCCCGCACTACGCGGCGTCCTCCAACGTGGAGAACGCGCACAAGCTGCAGGGCAAACTGCTGCTGATTCTGGGAGAGATGGACGACAACGTGGACCCGGCTTCCTCGCTGCAGCTGGTCAACGCCCTGATCAAGGCCAACAAGAACTTTGATTTCCTGATGGTGCCGGGCATGGGCCACTCGCTGGGCGGCGACTACGGCGAGCACAAAAGGCGCGACTTCTTTGTGCGGCACCTGCTGGGGGTGGAGCCGCCGGAGTGGGAAGGGCAGCAGGCCACCACGCCAAAATCATAGCGAAAGCCTTACCGGGTGCTGGACCTGCCCGGCCGGAAACAAAGCAGTGAGGTTAGTTATATAGAACGTAGGTTACACCAGCGGCTGCGGGGCAGCGTACTTTTCCCGATGCAGCTTCACGTACTCGGACGGGGTATAGGAGGTGATGTTTTTAAACTGGCGGTTGAAGTAGGAGATATTGTCGAAGCCGCAGTCGAAGGCTGTTTCGCGGACATTCCACCTGTCTTCGATGAGCAAGCGGCAGGCATGGCCAATACGGATCTCGTTCAGGAAGCTGGAGAAAGTTTTGCGGGTATGCTGCTTAAAGTAGCGGCAGAAAGCGTTGACGCTCATGTTGGCGATACTGGCTGCCTCCTGCAGTTTCACTTCCTCCGAGAAGTTGTTCATGATGTAGGTAAACACATCGTTGATCTTCTTGCTGTCGGAGTCGTTCTGAGGCCCGTCGAAGCCCACCGACGAGAGCGGCTCCAGTTCTTTGGACAAGGACAGCAGGTGGAGGATGGTGAAAAGCTGGATCATCCGCTCAAAGCCATCCAGGCGGAGCATCTGCTGAACCAAAGCGGTAATCCTGTTTTTCGTTTCGCCCTTGATGCGAATGCCCCGCTTGGAGTAGAGCAGCAGCTTGTGGACAGGGTAAGCCTCGGGAAGCGACAGGAAATGCTCACCGAACGATTCTGTCTGGAAAAAGACGGAGATATTCTCCACCTTTAGAACTGAGCCCTGCTCATAGTAGCGTTTGTCGTTGCGGAACACGTGCGGCAGGTTAGGGCCGAGCAGCAACAGGTCTCCGGAGTTGAAGCTGCCGATGCTGTCGCCGATAAACTGCGTGCCGGAGCCTTCGCAGATGAACATAATCTGGACCTCGGGGTGGAAATGCAGGTTTTCATAGAAGTGCGGCTGCACCTCGTGCTGCACACGGACAGTTTCGCCTGATGTTTTAGGTATCTTGAAATAGACTGGTTTCATGGTGCTGCTTGGTCTGCATCCGGCAATGTTACCTTTAAGTTAAGCAAAATAAGAAACACCGCAGTAATATGCTGCCATGATAAGGGGAGATATTGGAAATTAGGGACGCGGGATGGCTTTGTTGCCGCCTTGGAATAAAGGCCACCGTACTCCGGCACAAAACGGTAAAAAGATAAGCTGGCGGAGGACAATTATTTTCTGAGAATCATAACTTTAAGTGCTTGAATACACTTGCAGCGACTTATATGCAAGGCCCCATATAAAAGCTTATATATAAATCACTGTGTTATGGAAGGAGTTTTTATATATCCTGGTTTACAGTTGATCAAATCCAGCATTTACCAATTCATTCTATATATAAACTGAGCAGCATGAAAAAGACATTATATGCCGCATTCGCTTTCACCTTGCTCCTGCCAGGCGCTTTTGCGCAGGCACAGCATGTGGAGCCGGTGAAATTCTCCAAAGTCACCATCACGGATGGCTTTTGGAAACCCCGCATCGACCAGGTGGCCACGGTGACGATTCCGGTCTGCATTGAGCAAACGGAGGTGAAAACCCCGCGTATCCGGAACTTCGAGATCGCGGCCGGGCTGAAGGAGGGCAAGTTTGAAGGCATCTTCTACGATGATTCGGATGTCTACAAGGCGCTGGAGGCGATTGCCTATTCGCTGAACAACAGGCCGGACGCTGAACTGGAGCAGAAGGCGGACCAGTGGATTGACCTGATTGCCAAGGCCCAGCAGCCGGACGGCTATATCAACACCTATTACACGCTGCAGTTTCCGGAGAAGCGCTGGACGGACATGAGCATGCACGAGGATTATAACGGCGGCCACCTGATCGAAGCTGCCGTCGCCTACTACGATGCAACCGGCAAAAAGAAGTTGCTCGACGTTGCCACCAAATTCGCGGACCATTTCGCTTCCTTGTTTGGCCCCGGAAAGCAACATTGGGTGACGGGCCACCAGGAACTGGAACTGGCCCTGGTAAAGCTGTATAAAACCACCGGCAACAAAAAATACCTGGACATGGCAGACTGGCTACTGGCAGAGCGCGGCCGTAAAGTGGCCAAGGGATATACCTGGACCGACTGGAAAGACACGGCCTATGCCCAGGACGTGCTGCCGGTAAAGCTGCAGAAGCAGATCACGGGCCATGCGGTGCGGGCCATGTATATGTACACCGGCGCGGCGGATGTGGCTACCCAGACAGGCGACAAAGGCTATATGAACGCCATGAAAGACGTATGGGAGGATGTGGTGTACCGCAACATGTACATCACGGGCGGCATCGGTTCTTCAGGCCGGAACGAGGGGTTCTCGGAGGATTATGATCTGCCGAACGAGCAGGCCTACAGCGAGACCTGTGCCTCCGTGGGGATGGTTTTCTGGAACCAGCGCATGAACTCCCTCACCGGCGACAGCAAGTATGCCGATGTGCTGGAACGCAGCCTGTATAACGGCGCCCTGGACGGGTTGTCGCTGAGCGGCGACCGGTTCTTTTACGGCAACCCGCTGGCCTCGAAGGGACAGCACCAGCGCAGCGAGTGGTTTGGCACCGCCTGTTGCCCCGCCAACATCTCCCGCCTGATCGCCTCCCTCGGAAACTATATCTACGCGCAGGCAGGCGACGGCATATGGGTGAACCTGTACGTAGGCAGCAACACCACGTTTGACATCGGGAACAAGCAGATTCCGGTAGAGATGAAGACCAATTACCCCTGGGAAGGCAATGTGGCGATCACCCTGAACCCCAAATCAGCGACAAAATCGGCCCTGCACCTGCGCATCCCGGGCTGGGTGCAGGGTGATCCCGTTCCCGGGGATTTATACAGTTTCATGGACCAGGCGCCGGCTACGTTCACGGTGCTGCTGAATGGCAAACCCGTACCGTATAAAATGGACAAAGGCTACGCCGTGGTAGACCGGAAGTGGAAAAAAGGAGATAAGTTAGAGCTGAACTTCCCGATGGAGGTGAAGAAGGTCGTGTCGAAAGAAAGCTTGGTATATAACAACAACAGAATTGCGCTGCAGCGAGGCCCACTGGTGTATTGTGTGGAAGGCGTGGATAACGACAAACAGGCCTGGAACATGGTGGTGCCTGCCAATACCGTTTTCGATGCAGCCTATAATAAGGACCTGCTGAACGGCGTGGTTACCTTGAAGGCAGAAGTGCCCGTGGTGAATGTAGGTGCCGACGGCTTGTCTGCCACTACCTCCAAAAAGACCATCACGGCCATCCCGTACTATGCCTGGGCGAACCGTGGTAAAAGCCCGATGCAGGTCTGGCTTCCCACTAAAATCAACGACATCAAACTGAATTACTGAGCGCCTGCAAAGGATAGGAAGCAAGCCTGGCGACAGCGCCCGAAGGCATAAAGCGTTCAAAAATCGAAATTTATATATAAAGATGGCAAACGTGCTCTTCAGGGTGCTGAGTATTTTCCTGCTGCTGGCCGCCACGGCTGGCGCCTACGCACAAACCCCGCAATTTACGCATCAGGATACCCTGCGCGGTTCTATCACAAAAGAGAGGGCCTGGTGGGACCTGACGTATTACCACCTGGATGTGCAGGTAAACCCTGCAGACAGCACCATCCGGGGAGTAAACACGGTACAGTACCGGGTATTGGAGCCGAATCAGACGCTGCAACTTGACCTGCAGGCGCCGATGGAAATAGAGAAGGCGGTACAGAATGGGCAGGAGCTGAAGTTCAGGAGGGACGGCAACGCTTACTTTTTTCAGGTAGGCGCAAACGGACAAAAAGGAGACGTCAACGAGTTGAAAGTGTTCTTCGGGGGGCAGCCCGTCGTGAGCGAGAACCCTCCCTGGAGCGGCGGCCTGACCTGGAAGAAAGACGCAAACGGAAATCCCTTCGTGGCCAACTCGAACCAGGGTGACGGGGCGAGCCTGTGGTGGCCCTGCAAGGACCATATGTACGATGAGCCGGACAGCATGTTGATCAGTGTAACCGTGCCAAAGCATTTGATGGATGTGTCGAACGGGAAGCTCCGGGGTGTCGAAACACGGAACGACAGCACCAAAACCTATCACTGGTTTGTCTCCAACCCCATCAACAACTACGGCGTGAACATCAGCGTAGGCGACTATGCCCATTTCTCAGAGGTATATAAAGGCGAGAAAGGACCGCTGAACTGCGACTATTATGTACTGAAAGAAAACCTGGAGAAAGCCAAATCGCAGTTCAAGGACGTGCCGCGCATGCTGCAGGCGTTCGAGCACTGGTTCGGGCCATATCCCTTTTATGAGGATGGCTTTAAACTGATAGAGGTTCCGTATCTGGGGATGGAGCACCAGAGCGCGGTTACTTACGGCAACGGCTTCCAGAACGGCTACCGGGGCAGAGACCTGAGCGGCACCGGCTGGGGCCTGAAGTTCGATTTCATCATCATCCATGAATCCGGGCACGAGTGGTTTGCCAATAACATCACCTACCGGGATATAGCCGACATGTGGATTCACGAAAGCTTCACGAATTACTCCGAGGGCCTTTTTGTGGAATACCATTATGGCAAGGAGGCCGGCAATGCCTACGTGATCGGGACGCGCAGCGGCATCAAAAACGACAAGCCTATCATCGGGACGTATGAGGTTAATTCCCGCGGCTCCGGCGATATGTACCCGAAGGGCGGCAACATGCTGCACACCTTGCGGCAGGTGGTAAACGACGACGGGAAGTGGCGCAGCATCCTGCGGGGCCTCAACCGCGACTTCTACCACCAGACCGTGACGACGCAGCAGATCGAGGGTTACCTGAGCAAGCACACGGGGCGCAACCTGTCTGCCTTTTTTGATCAGTACCTGCGCGATGTCCGCATTCCCAAACTCGAGTACCAGTATGCCGGCAACAAGCTCAGGTACAGATGGAGTAACAGCGTAGCAGGGTTTGATATGCCTGTTTTAGTGACGCTCGGAGGAAAAGAAAAATGGCTGGAGCCGACCACAGCCTGGCAGGAAATCAAAACCGGCAAAAATAACGCTCCCCTGAAAGTAGACCCTAATTTTTATGTCGAGGCCGCTGAAGTTTCGCCCGTACCTTAAACTAAGGTCAAGAGCACAGACTCATACTCTCAAATCAATATAAGTATGTAAACAAAATTAGATTATACTGTTTGTCATCCTGGAAGGATCTTGTGTGCGAGCCGCATCAGCGTAACCTCCCTTCTACCAGGTTTCCTCCAGGATGATAATCATTTTTTATTCTTTAAACTAATTATGCCTCATGCTTATAACCTGGCTGATCGACCTTATATGGCATATATAAATGGCATAGCGCTGCGTTACTGCAACCTCGACTGATCCTGTACACCAGCCGCAATCATGGAATTTCCGCCACGACGCTTTCAGGACTTCCATATATAACCTTGACTACCGGAACCAGTCCTGCCATCAGGCTCTTGCGGGTAGCGGCATGGCTGGGTGCAGGGAGATGTCTGATAATCCCTGTGTTTCGCTTATGAAGCAGCCAGGCATGACCATTCGCTACATCGGTTTCATGCAGGATAATATAGTATCAGGATTGGTTAGAATGCAGATGGCTTCTTAAGTGTTTTAGCGGTTACTTGCCTAAGCATTCAGGGGGGCGTACGAACAGAAACGCGGGATAAACCCCGGGATAAACCCCAGGGAATGGTGCCCGGCCTTAGCGCTTAGGTATATATACAGATGCAACCAAACATAATTTTATTCTGATAGAAGATCACTATCAATCACGCTAAAGATTAGTTTTTATGACGGTAAAATGGGAGGGAGTATTCCCGGCGGTGACCACTAAGTTCACCGAAGACGACAGGCTCAATATGGCGGCCTTTTTAAAGAACGTAGAAGCGCAGCTTGCGGCAGGCGTAAACGGCATCATCCTGGGGGGCACGCTGGGCGAGGCGAGCACGCTGAGCGAGGAGGAAAAGGCGGTGCTGGTGCGCGAAACAGTGTCTTTCTCGGCTGGCCGGGTGCCCGTTATCCTCAACATCGCGGAGCAAACCACAGCCGGCGCTATCGCAGCGGCAGCGGCGGCGCGCCGGGACGGGGCCAGCGGACTGATGCTGCTGCCGCCCATGCGTTACAAGGCCGATGCCCGCGAGACGGTGGCCTTCTTCAAGGCGGTGGCTGCCTCCACCGATCTTCCCATCATGATCTACAACAACCCGATCGATTACCGCATTCTGGTGACGCTGGACATGTTCGGGGAGCTGGCTGCGTGCGACAACATTCAGGCGGTGAAAGAGTCGACGCGGGAGGCAGGCAACATCACCCGGATGCGTAACCGGTTCGGCGACAGGTTCCGCCTGCTTTGCGGGGTAGACACCATCGCCCTAGAGAGCCTGGTGCTCGGAGCCGACGGCTGGGTGGCCGGTTTGGTGTGCGCTTTCCCTGCCGAGACGGTGGCCATATATGAGTTGGTGAAGGCAGGGCGGCTGGCCGAGGCGGTGGACCTCAACCGCTGGTTCTTCCCGCTGCTGGAACTGGACGTGCATCCCAAGTTGGTGCAGAACATCAAACTGGCCGAGGTACACACGGGGCTGGGCACCGAGCAGGTACGCCTGCCGCGCCTGCCGCTGGAGGGAGAGGAGCGCGAGCAGGTGCTGGCTATCATCCAAAAGGCGCTCCAGTCAAGGCCTCGGCTCCCGGAGATCCCGGAAAAGCAACAGGTATCTCAAAAGGACAGGGTGGCGGCCGAATAACGGATAAAGCGAAGGCAGGCAGGTATACCCCTGTCTGTCTTCGCACACGCTACACGGGCAGCTAACCCATGGCAGTTTACAGGTAAAACGTATATATGGCAAGAAAGACTTTCTTTTGCATCGATGCCCACACCTGCGGCAACCCGGTGCGCTTAGTGGCAGGCGGCGGCCCCATGCTGCAGGGGGCCAACATCAGCGAAAAGCGGCAGCACTTCCTGCGGGAGTTCGACTGGATAAGAAAGGGCCTGATGTTTGAGCCGCGCGGCCACGACATGATGTCCGGCAGCATCCTCTATCCGCCCGACGACCCGTCGAACGATATCGCGGTGCTCTACATCGAGACAAGCGGCTGCCTGCCCATGTGCGGCCATGGCACCATCGGCACCGTGACGATTGCGCTGGAAGAAGGTCTGATAACGCCCAAAACACCAGGCCGGCTGCGCCTGGAGACACCCGCTGGCCTGGTAAAAGTAGCCTATACGCAGGAAGGCAAAAAGATAAAGACAGTGAAGCTGACGAATGTGGCTTCTTACCTGGAGGCCGAGGCCCTCACCATCGAATGCCCGGACTTAGGTGAACTGACACTGGATGTAGCCTATGGCGGAAACTTCTACGCGATCATCGACCCGCAGCAGCACTTCCCCGGCCTGCAGGAATTCACGGCAGACAAGCTGATCTCCTGGAGCCGCGTGCTCAGGGCCCGCCTGAATGAAAAGTATTCGTTTGTGCATCCGGAGAACGAAACCATCAGAGGCCTTTCCCACATCCTCTGGACCGGCGACACCCTGCAGCCTGGTTCCACGGCACGCAACGCCGTCTTCTACGGCGACAAAGCCATCGACCGCTCGCCCTGCGGCACCGGCACCTCGGCAAGGATGGCCCAGTGGTACACAAAGGGCCTGCTGAAGCCGGGGCAGGAGTTTATCCACGAAAGCTATATAGGCTCCATCTTCAAAGGCACCATTGAGGGCGAAACCAGCGTGGGAGGCAAGCCGGCGATACTGCCCGGCATTGAAGGATGGGCCATGATCACCGGCCTCAACACCATCTACCTGGATGACGAAGACCCCTATGTACACGGATTTCAAGTGATATGATATGCGCAGCGTTGTGATAGTTGGCGGCGGCATCATCGGCCTCTTTACCGCTTATTATTTGTCCGAGGAGGGCTTTGAGGTCACCATACTGGACAAAGGCGATTTGTCTAACAGTTGCTCCATAGGCAACGCCGGCATGATCGTGCCCAGCCATATCGTGCCGCTGGCCTCCCCGGGAATCATTACAAAAGGGCTGAAGTGGATGTTCTCCTCCACCAGCCCTTTTTACATTCACCCGAGGCTCGACTTGCGCCTGGCGCAGTGGTGTTTGCTTTTTTACAAAGCGGCAACGAAAAAGCACGTGGCGTACAGCATCCCTTATTTAAAGAACCTGAGTCTGCTCAGCAAGTGTTTATATATGCAGCTGGCGGAACAGCATGCTTCCGTTGACCTGGGCTTGGAGGAGAAAGGACTTCTGATGCTCTATAAATCAGAGGAGGCGGGGCACGAGGAGGTGGAGTTTGCCCATCTTGCCCGCCAGCATGGGCTGGAGGCAGAAGTGCTGTCGCCGGAGGGTGTCCGGAAGCTGGAGCCATACGCAGATATGGACGTGCTGGGTGGCGTGTTCTTTCCTGGGGATGCCCATCTGAACCCTGCCAAATTGAATGCCTTTCTGGTACAGCACCTGAAAAGCAAGGGCGTGAAGTTTGTGACGAATGCCAAGGTGCTCGATTTTGCCTTCTCCGGCAGGGCCGTGAAAGCGGTCGTGACAGACAAAGGAGACTATGCCGGGGATTACGTGGTCGTCGCGGCCGGTTCCTGGTCCGGGGAAGTGGCCCGGAAGCTGAAAATCAGCATGCCGATGCTGGGCGGCAAAGGGTACAGCTTCCTGGCAGACAACACCCCGGCTATCCAACGTCCGGCTATTTTAACTGAGGCCCGGGTGGCGGTGACACCCTTTGGCAACAAAGTGCGCTTTGGAGGCACCATGGAAATAACGGACGACAGCGACTCCATCAACCTGAACCGCGTCAAAGGAATCCACGACTCCATCTCCAAATATTACGGCGGTTTTTCGTGCGATTTCCCGGAGAAGAAGGAGGTGTGGAGCGGCCTGCGGCCCTGCTCGCCGGACGGACTGCCCTATATAGGTTTCACGGAGCGCTGGAGCAACGTGCTTTTCGGAACCGGCCACAGCATGATGGGCATCAGCCTGGCCCCGGCTACAGGCAAGCTGCTGACCGAAGTGCTGATGAACAGGAAAGCATCGGTGCTGATGGATGCCTTCTCACCGGACAGGTACAACTGATTCTTTTCAGCATTGTGTTCGATGGAGATAGATGACAGCTTGGAGGAACGGGAAGGGACACAGTGATAATCAGGAATCAATGCCTATAAGTAAAGGGACAAAATCAACTTGCACTATATCCATAAGATTACTACATATATAATCCGCCTTAAAAATTAATACTATATAACATAAAAAGTCTTGCGCCCCGATGCTGACAGACCAGAAGCTGCCAAAGAATTACAAGGCCAGCTGGAAGTTTTATAAGGAGCCAGCTGCACCGGGAAACAACCGCAAAGCCACCTCTGTCAAAAGCAGGTAAACTTTATATATAGATTTTAACTTCCAAGATGTCTGTAAAAAAACGAAAACCGGCGCTGCTCCTGCTGCTCTTGCTGCAACTGGCGCTATTTTCCTATTCGGGCGCTGCGCAAAGTGGCGGAGGAATTGTTTGGCTGAAGGCAGGCAACGCGTTCGCGCAGCAGGAAGAGGGAAATATTGTCAAAAGCACGCTTCCGGCTCAGAAGCAGGAGGTGATACTGGCAAAGGAAAAATTAGTGCCGGCAGGCAAGTCGGAGCCGTTAAAATTGCGAAGCTTTTCTTTTTCCGGGGATGAGCAGAAACTGCTGCTCTATACCAACACCGTGAAAGTGTGGCGCCTCGATACGAAAGGCGATTACTGGGTATATGATCTGCAGAAGCAAACGCTGGAACAGGTTGGCGCAAACCTGCCCGCCTCTTCCCTGATGTTCGCCAAGTTCTCTCCGGACGGAAAGCAGGTGGCGTACGTGAGCGGGAACAATATATATGTGGAGAACCTCGAGAGCAGAGAAGTAAAACAGCTGACGAAAGACGGCACCAGGAAACGCATCAACGGTACGTTCGACTGGGCCTACGAAGAGGAGTTTTACTGCCGCGACGGCTTCCGCTGGAGCCCCGACAGCAAGGCCATCGCTTTCTGGCAGCTAGATGCAACCGACGTGAAGGATTACCTGCTGATCAACCACACCGATTCCATCTATCCTTCGGTCATGCCCGTGGAGTATCCTGTGGCGGGTGAGGCGCCTTCTCCCTATAAAATTGGCGTGGTGGACGTGGCCACCTCAAATCTAAAATGGATGGAGGTGCCAGGCGACCCGCAGCAACACTATGTGCCCCGCATGGAATGGGCGGCAAACGCAGAGGAGTTGATCCTGCAGCAACTCAACCGCAAGCAGAACGAGAGCAAATTGTACCTGTGTAACAGCACCAACGGGCAGGCAAAGCAGGTGTATGCAGAGAAAGACGCCGCCTGGATCGACATTCAGCCTGCCTGGGACAGCGATTACCGGTTTGGTGGCTGGAACTGGCTGAACGGAGGCAAGGAGTTTCTGTGGGCAAGTGAAAAAGACGGCTGGCGGCATTTATACCGTATTAGCCGCGACGGCAGGAAAGAGACGCTCATCACGAAGGGCAATTATGATGTGATGGATATCGTGGCCGTTAATGAGGCAGCGGGCTATATATACTTTCTGGCTTCGCCGGACAATGCGACGCAGCAATACCTCTACCGGGTGCGCCTCAACGGCAAGGGAAAGGCAGAACGGCTGTCGCCCGTAACGCAGGCCGGTACCCACACCTACGCACTCTCTCCCGATACAAAATTTGCCTACCACGGTTTCTCCAACTACTATACAAAACCAGCGTCGGAGTGGGTGTCGCTACCGGGACATAAGGCTTTGGATGGCAGCAGCGCCGTCGCGCAGGCGGTCGCGCAGGCAGACAAGTCAACGTCCTCCTTAGAGTTTTTCAAAGTGAAGACCAGTGAGGGAGTGGAGATGGATGCCTGGATGGTAAAGCCGGTTCCTTTCGATCCTAACAAGAAGTATCCCATCGTTTTTCAGGTATATACCGAGCCCGCAGGCCAGACCGTGCTGGACCAGTATGGAATAGGAAACAATGGCCTGTATAAAGGCAACATGGCCGAAGACGGCTATATCTATGTTTCCGTTGATAACAGGGGAACGCCTGCCCCGAAAGGAAGGGAGTGGCGCAAGAGCATCTACCGGAAAGTAGGCAGGCTCAACATACACGACCAGGCCATGGCCGCGCAGGAAATTCTGAAGCTGCCTTATGTAGACTCCAGCCGGGTGGCCGTATGGGGGTGGAGCGGCGGCGGTTCTGCCACGCTCAACCTGCTGTTCCAGCACCCGGCCATATATAAAACAGGCATCTCCATCGCGGCGGTCGCAAACCAGCTCACCTACGACAACATTTATCAGGAGCGCTATATGGGGCTGCCGCAGGAGAATCTGGAGGATTTCGTGCAGGGTTCGCCTATCACATATGCCAAAAACCTGCGGGGGAACCTGCTCTATATCCACGGCACCGGCGATGACAACGTGCATTACAACAACGCGGAGCAGCTCATCAACGAGCTGATAAAACATAACAAGCAGTTCCAGGTGATGCCTTACCCGAACCGCACCCATAGCATATCGGAAGGGGAAGGCACGAAGGAGCATCTTTCCACTTTATTTACGAACTACCTGAAGCAGCATTGCCCGCCAGGAGGCAGGTCACGAAATCAGCAATAGAGAACACTGGGAGGAGCGCCGGGCGCAAACAGGCAGTTTAAATGGGACCCAATATGAAATTAAAACAAGTACTCCACATTCCTTTGGTGGCCCTGCTGCTGTCCTGCTCCAACACCGGGCCGCAGGCTACTGCCATCTCCCAGCCAGCGGCGGCTGCAGAGCCTGCTGAGAGTAAGCCCAAGTCTAAAGAAGCGTTGGTGCCGGATTATGCGCACGTGATGGTGACCATGCCACCAGATTCGCTGCACCTGGACCCGTTTTACAGGAAGTATGCCGATGCCTTTGGTATCCCCATTACCTCTTCCGAGAAAGTGCCCAACACCGCACTGCTCATGGCGCGCGACATCGTGAATTATATGCTGATGAAGCGGATGGATATCCGGGAGGCGTTGGTTGACCGCGGGGCGCGAGTGCTGGTGATGGCGGAGACGGAGATGGAAACGGACCTGCCGGAGCGGAGCGACTGGAAGAAACCCACCAAAGAGGACAGGCGGCTAACCCCGGACGAGCGGGAAAACTATGACAAGCCTGGCGGTATTGCCAGCATGACCGACAAGGAGTACTGGAACAAGCGCGCACGCGGGATGGGCGGCACAGTTACTTCCTGTGCGGAGGAGAACCTACTTGGCTATCCGGATACGCGTTACTATGGGGAGAACATTCTGGTGCATGAGTTCAGCCACAATATCATGGGCGCGTTGCGCCAGGCAGATCCGGCGCTATATGCGGAGATAGAACCCGCCTACCAGGCAGCCAAAGCGAAGGGGTTGTACAAAGGCCAGTATGCCATCAACACGGTAGCGGAATACTGGGCGGAAGGCAGCCAGTGGTGGTTCTGGTCGAATTATGAGTTTTATGACGGCGAGACGCGCGTGCAGTCACCGCAGGATTTGAAAGCCTACGACCCCACACTTTACCGTATTCTGGAGCGGGTGTACCCCGGCCACCATATTCCGGCAGATGTATACCATGGGCGCAATGTAAAGCCCGCCCGCCGATGAAGCCCCGCCGGCATGGTTCAGGTTGAAGCTACGGAGTTCTATCCTCTTCTACGCCAACGCGTCGCGCGTCCTCCTGGTGCTGGTAATCCCCGGGGTCGCGCTGCTGGTATATATGGCTTATGGGAAACGGGTGAAGGAATCAGAAGTGAAATCTTGATCGTATTTACCCTATCCATGATTGAGAACGGCAGACTTTATCAAGGAGTACGCAGTCCGTCCAACTCGCGCTGATACCAGAAAGCGCAAAAAGCTCTCTGGCTAATCGGGCTTTCCAGGTACTTTTGTTGGAAAAGCATTGGTTGTTGCCTGTGATTTGATTAGTATTAGGGAGGGCACACGCTATATGGCTTGCACAGCGGGAACGTCCAATAACCGACCCTATGAGAAGCAATTGGAAGAGATAGGGCCGCCGCCGTAAAGACCAGCGCCGGCTTTAGTGAACGCCTGGTGCCTGTTTTAACCCATCAACAGCGTATGACATAGCTGCTGTATATGCCGCCTTGTTGCTTACTTCTCAATAAACAGCATTTATAATTCGGATGAGTACCAGAAGAGACTTTATAAAGAAGGCGGCGCTCCTGGCCGGAGGCGCGGGCATATGGGACACGCTGCCAGCCTCCGTCCTGAAAGCCTTTGCCATCGATCCGGAGCAGGGAACAACCTTCTACGATGCAGAGCACGTGGTGATACTCATGCAGGAGAACCGCTCTTTCGACCATTGCTTCGGCACGCTCCGGGGTGTAAGGGGGTTTCATGATCCGCGTGCCATCCAACTTCCGGACAGGAACCTGGTGTGGCTGCAGTCGGACGCGGAGGGCCGCACGTTTGCGCCCTTCCGTATGGATATAAAAGACACAAAAGCCACCTGGATGGACTCCCTGCCCCATTCCTGGGAAAACCAGGTGGACGCCCGCAACAAGGGCAGGTTCGACCGGTGGCTGGAGGCGAAACGGTCAGGGGAGGACGAATACAAAGACATTCCGCTTACCCTGGGGTATTACACCCGCGAGGACATCCCTTTTTACTATGCGCTGGCAGATGCCTTTACCGTGTGCGACCAGCATTTCTGCTCCTCGCTTACCGGCACGACGGCCAACCGCATGTTTCTCTGGAGCGGCAAACTGAAGGACAAGCCCGGCGACATGGCCAACGTGCGGAACTCAGATGTTTCCTACAACAAGGAAGTAAGCTGGAAAACATTTCCGGAGCGGCTCGAAGAGAACGATATCTCCTGGAAGGTATACCAGAATGAACTGAGCATCCCGACCGGGCTGAGCGGGGAGGACGACCCCTGGCTGGGCAACTTCACCGACAATAACCTGGAATGGTTTGCGCAGTACAACGTGCGCTTCAGCAAAGCCCACTACAGCTACCTGCAGAAAAGGCTGGCCGCCTTGCCCCGGGAGATAGCGGAACTGGAGGCCCGAGACGGAGCGCCTTCAGGCACGAAAGAGGAGGAGCTACAGCAAAAAAAGGAAGAGTTGGCGTCTGTCAGGGCGGCCTTGGAAACCTGGAGCCCGGAGAACTTCGGAAAGCTGTCAGCACGGCAGCGAAGCCTGCACGAGAAGGCCTTCGCAACAAATAGCGCCGATCCCCATTACCATCAAACGGAAACACTGGCCTACAGGGATAATGGCACCGCGCACAGCACGAAAGTGCCGAAGGGAGACGTGCTGCACCAGTTCCGCCAGGATGTGGCTGGCGGCAAGCTGCCGACCGTGTCCTGGCTGGTAGCGCCGCAGAATTTCTCCGACCACCCGAGCGCCCCCTGGTACGGCGCCTGGTACGTTTCCGAGGCGCTGGATATCCTGACGCAGAACCCCGAGGTATGGAAGAAAACCATTTTTATCCTGACCTACGACGAAAACGACGGGTACTTTGATCATACCCCTCCCTTTGTTGCGCCAAAGCCAAACGACCCGGACAGCGGCAAAGTATCAGGGGGCATTGACACGGCCGATGAATATGTGTCGCTGGAAGAGGAGATGCGGCGCAAGGGCATGGACAGGCGCAATATGCGCGAAAGCCCCGTCGGCCTCGGTTACCGTGTGCCCATGGTCATCGCCTCGCCCTGGACGCGGGGCGGCTGGGTGAATTCCGAGGTTTGTGACATTACATCCACCCTACAGTTTCTGGAGAAATTCCTGAGCAAGAAAACAGGGAAAGCCATCACAGAAACCAACATCAGCACCTGGCGCCGCACCGTGACCGGCGATATGACGTCGGCTTTCAGGCCTTACGAGGGCGAAGATATAAAACTGCCTGCCCCTGTGGAGCGGGATACGTTCGTGAAAGGCATCCACAGCGCCAGGTTCAAAAAGCTGCCGTCAGACTACAGGCAGCTAAGCAAAGAAGAGTTGGAGCAGATAAACGCCAGCCCCACAGGCTCACCGCTGTTGCCGCAGCAGGAGAGAGGGACCCGGCCATCCTGTGCCCTGCCCTACGAGTTGTATGTGGATGGCAGGCTGAACGAAGACAGGAAATCGTTTGAAATAACCTTTCATGCGGCAAACAAGGTGTTCGGGCAAAATGCAGCCGGAGCGCCTTTTAATGTATATGCACCGGGGAAATATCTGCAAGCCAACAAAGACGGAGACATGCGCTTCGAGGCGGTGAAAACCTGGGCCTATGCTGCAGAAGCGGGGAGCACCATTCAGGAAAAATGGCCGCTGGGGCATTTTGAGGACGGGAAATACCATCTCAGGGTATATGGGCCAAATGGCTTTTTCAGGGAGTTTGCCGGGAATGGGAAAGATCCGGCGGTAGAGGTGAACGTGGGCTACCAACGGAAGGAGACAAAAGCGACCTCTAAGCTGTCCGGGGCTCTTGAATTGAAGGTTGTGAACGGGGGCAACGCAAAGTTAAAGGTTGAGATTACAGACCACGCCTACGGAAATCCCCTGATAACAAAGGCCATCTCGGCCGCAGCAGAGGCGCTTGTCCGGATTGACACTGCATCAAGCTTCGGCTGGTATGATTTCTCTGTCCGGGTACAGGGAAACCCCGCTTTTGAGCGACGGTACGCAGGGAGAGCGGAAACCGGCAACCCTTCGCAAAGCGACCCGTTTATGGCGAGGGTTTAGCCATTCCAGTTCAAAATGATCCAGGACGCATGTGTATGTATTTTCAATTGAGGTAGGGCGGGGTGTGTTTTATATATCAAAAGCTTAAAGTAACAGGTCGCTGATGCATCCTGCCAAGGGGGCTTTTGAAGCAGCCATAAAAGCGGCGCGGCTCATATACCATATATACATAAGTACACGGGCAGAATTAATTTGCACTACCAATCAAAGCAAAATATACCACAAACTATTGAGAGTAAGCGGCATATGATTGAAAGAGTCTTGTGTCTTGATACTTATGTCCTTGATCTTATAGCATATAAAAAAAGCAGAAGCGCCTTTCATATAGGTGAAAGGCGCTTCTGCTTTCAGGCTACTGCCGATGCTCCCAGCCCGGTGCTGCGGGTGTTCTGCTGCTGCAACTCCTGCAGCACCGCTGCCACCAGACTTTTACCGGCTCCGTTCGGGGTGGTGTGCTGCAGCCAGTCGTTCAGCTGCTTCTGCCAGCGCTGTGCCTGCCGGTTCGGCTGCACGTCGCCCATCCGGTGCTCGCTCATCTTCTTCGACATGGCCGTGCGGCGCAACAACAGCTCCAGCAACTCGTCATCGAGGCTCTCCATCTGCTGGCTCAACTCATCGAGCTGCTCCACCAACTCGGTCGTGCCGGCCAGCTTCACCTTAGACGCCACCGCATTCACCAGCAAGTCCAACTCCTGTGGCAAGAGCTGATGCTGCGGGCTGCTGAGGGCAGCGGGCGGGTTTATATGCGCCTCAAACAGCAGGCCATCCGCTCCCAGATCCACCGCTTTCTGGCTCACCGGGTACAACAGGCTGCGGCGGCCCGCTATATGGGCGGCATCGCACAGCACCGGCAGTTCCGGATACAGCTCTTTCAACTGCAGCATATGGTCCCAGCGCGGGTGGTTGCGGTATGGGTACTGCTCATCCGTGGAGAAGCCCCTGTTGATCGCCCCCATATCCATTAACCCGGCCTGCTGCAGGCGCTCCAGCGCCCCTATCCAAAGTTCCAGGTTCGGGTATACCGGGTTGTTTACGAGCACCGGTATGTTGGTGCCCTGCAGCGCCGCGGCAATCTCCTCCATGGCAAAGGGGTTCACGGTGGCTCTGCCGCTGATGGTCAGGATGTCTACGCTGTGCTTCAGGGCCTGCTCGGCGTGCTGGGCGTTCGCCACCTCGCAGGCGGTGCGCAGGCCGGTTTCCTTTTTCACCATTTCCAGCCACTGTAGTCCCTCCGTGCCGACTCCCTTAAAGGAGTCGGGGCGCGTGCGCGATTTCCAGATGCCTGCCCTGAAGACCGATATCCCCTTGACGGTCTTCAGCTGTCGGGCTGTTTTCAGCATCTGTTCCTCGCTTTCGGCGCTGCACGGGCCAGCAATCAGCACAAGCGTGCCGTCCGGGTTGCGGAAGCTGCTCTGCGGTGCTACATTGATGGTTGTTCTACTTGCTTTCATGGTTATGGGCATTTAATAGATTATTTCTGCTGCTTTACGCTCAGGTCATATATGGCTGTAAATGAAAAGAGGCCCCGCTACTCGCGGGGCCTCTTCGGTATGTTTCGTTCGAAAACTATGCGCAACGCACTACCAACGGAGTCCCGCCTGAGGAACTTTAAAGCAATTGGATAGAATTTGTGCGACGTGCCTTCTCATTGTTTTACTGTTTTTCGAATCAAAGAAACTAAATAAATTATAGGAATGCAAATAAAATTTAAAATTTATAAATTATTAATGAAAATGCGTTTAAAATGATTTGATGATAATATAGTCAGTGTTTATATACGCGGTTTATATATAAAAGTGATGCATGGTAACGATTTTTTATTTCGACAGCAGATGTGCTTTATGCATATTTGTCTGAATCAAGGTTCACAGGATTTATTAGATGAAGAGGATGGGAGGTTATCACCGCGTCAGACACATCTGTTTCATGTTTCAGCCATCACGCGGACGGGTCACGACCTGTCCCTGCCAAGCCTATTCCGGCCGAAGCCTCGGGCAGCCCACGCGCCATATATAAAAGAGCCCCGGCAGGCTTGCCGGTTCAGTTAGTAGCGGTCGAAGTGGCGGAAGTAGCTGTTGATTTTCATCTGGATGACGCCCAGCACCGCCTCCTTGAAGATGCCCGACGACATTTTGGACGTGCCCCTGGTGCGGTCGGTGAAGATGATGGGCACCTCCTTTATCTTGAAGCCGTACTTGTAGGCCATAAACTTCATCTCGATCTGGAAGGCGTAGCCCACGAAGCGGATTTTGTTCAGCCGGATGGTTTCCAGCACCTTGCGGCGGTAGCACTTGAAGCCGGCGGTGGTGTCGGCGATGGGCATGCCGGTGACCATGCGCACATACGCGCTGGCGAAGTACGACATCAGCACGCGGCTCATCGGCCAGTTCACCACGTTCACGCCCTGTATATAGCGGCTGCCGATGGCCAAGTCGTAGCCGTCCACGGCGCAGGCGTGATACAGGCGCATCAGGTCGTCGGGGTTGTGCGAGAAGTCGGCGTCCATCTCGAAGATGTACTGGTAGCCGCGGTGCAGGGCGTACTTAAAGCCGTGGATATAGGCCGTGCCCAGGCCGAGCTTGCCCGGGCGGGTCTCAAGGTGCAGGCGGCCGTGGAACTCGTGCTGCAGGTCGCGCACGATGGCGGCCGTGCCGTCCGGCGATCCGTCGTCAATCACCAACAGGTCGAACGGGTGACTCAGCTGCATCACCTTCCGGATCATGGCCTCCATGTTTTCCCTTTCGTTATATGTTGGGATAATCACCAACGAATCTTTCATAGCTCAAATATAGGCAATCACCTATTGAGGTGGCCAGGCCGCTTTAAATTAATTTTGTGCGCCAGCTCTTTGGCGTGGTGTACGCAATTTGCCACCGACACCCCCGCCTGCCAGTTGGCGGCGATAAAAAGCCCTTCCGGCTCCAGGCCCTTCGCCAGCTGGTGAGCGTCCTCTATGTAGATGTCGTATTGCGGCAGGGAGTGCTTCCAGAGATGGACATGCTGAAAGTTCGGCTTGTCGGCCGATATCAGGTGCAGCGCGGCCAGCTCCTCGTGTACCCGCCGCATCAGTTGCTCCCGTTCTTTCAGGGCTTTCTTAGGTGCCTGGCCGCCGCCCACGAAGGTAGTAAATAGCACCTCGTGCGGGCGGCAGCGGCCGTCAAAGAGCGAGCTGCTCCAGACAGACCCGCAGGCAAAGGCAGCCTCTGCCTGCGGGTGCAGCGCCCCGAAGCCGTTCAGCTGGCCCGTCACCTCTTTGCGGTTATATACTGAGTGTACCACGGCCATGGGTGGGTAGTTGATGTTCTGCAGCGCCGCCGAAAGCCCCGGAAACGTATAATGCAGCAGTTCCGCCGCCTGTTGGGCGGGCAGCGCCAGCACCAGCAGGTCGTACTCCTCGGTGTCGTAGTCGCCGGAGGAGGCGCAGGAAACCACGTACTTGCCCTGGCTGCGGGTTATCATCTCCACGCGGTGCTCGGTGTGCAGCGATATGAGTTTGTCGGCGATGGCGTAGGGCAGGGTGCGCATGCCTTTGGCAAACGAAAAGGACCTGTGTTTGGCAAAGCCTCCGCGCTGCTGTGCCAACCCCTTCAGCACAGAGCCATACCGCATCTCCAGTTCCTTCAGCCGGGGCAGCGCTTTTTTCACAAGCAGCTGTTTTGGGTCTCCGGCATATAGGCTGGTCATGAAGGGGCTGACGGTGTACCGGGCCGCATCGTGGCCGAAGCGGCGCTCGAAGAACTGCTCCACCGTCTCATAGTCGATGTCGGCGGGCGGCACGTCTTTCTCCTTCAGTATGCGGTACTTCGTTTTCCAGGAGAAGAAATTACCGGACATGAGCGCGAAAGGCGAGGAGGGGAGCCGTTTATATATGCCGTCGCGCAGCACGTAGCGGTGGTCGTTCTCGGGGGAGGCGTGGACCACTTCCCGCTCCAGTTTCAGTTCCCGCACCAGCTCCTCCAGCTCTGGCGTGTTTTGCAGCGCGTTGGGGCCCAGCTCCAGCAGGTACTCGTGCATTTTCACCGTCCGGATGTTGCCGCCCACCTGCGCGCCCGCCTCAAATAAATCATAGGGCACGCCCAGTTTCTGGAGGTAGTACGCCAACGCCAGCCCCGATATGCCTGCCCCTATTATTGCTACTCTCATGTTCTTCTTTAGCTCTACCTCATGTCTGTACTCCCGCCAAGGGGCCTTATTCTGCTTTTACTGCGGAGCAGCACATCCTGTTCCGTATTTTGCACTTAGACCTGAACGTAATAATCCCTACTTTAGCGCCTGTACCGATGCTGCTACACCCATGCAAAAGCAAAAATGCGTCTTCCTGGACCGCGACGGCGTGCTGAACCGCGAGCGCGGAGACTATACCTATACGTTGGAAGACTTTGAGGTGCTGCCTGGCGTGCCGGAGGCCCTGGCGCTGCTGAAGGCGAACGGCTATCTGCTGATAGTGGTGACAAACCAGGCGGGCGTGGCCAAGGGGCGGTACGAGCGGGCCGATGTGCTGGCCTGCCACAGCAAGCTGCAGGAGGTCTGCGGCGCGCTGATAGACGCGATGTACTACGCCCCCAGCCACCCCGACTTCTCCGAGTCGCTCTCGCGCAAGCCCGACAGCCTGATGCTGGAGCGGGCCATGGCAAAGTATACCATCGATCCGGCACAGTCGTGGCTGGTGGGCGACTCGCAGCGCGACCTGCAGGCCGCAGCCAGGGTGGGCGTGCGGGCAGTGCTGGTGGGCGGGCAGCACCCGCCGCAAACGCATATATGGCAGGCGCCCGGGCTGTGGGAGGCGGCCCAACTCATATTGAACAACAGGGCCTGAGGCTTGGTTTTTCCTTTGAGCAAGCTGAAGTTTTTCCTTTGAGCTGCAAATACCCTCCATTAGAATCCGTCGGCGGCTATTTCTCATACAATCGCGCTGCTACTACACTCAAAACGAGTTTTTTCTGATCGCCAAATCACCCATTTTCGCTGTAAAAGATAAAGGTGATATACTGTATTTAATAATATTAAATTCAGTATATTAGAATATACTGTTATAAATTTATAGCGGAAATCACTACTTCTATCTCTATCCACTTGAGTCAGATGGGTAGTGGGTATGCCCGCATTCAGCAAAAACTTAATTATATTCAATTTTTCTCAAATGAAGAAAATAATATTGCTCTTACTCTTGACAGTAAGTTTTGTAGCATGTAAGAAAGACAGCGAAGAAGACAACGCTCCTAAAGCATACACCGACAGAATTGTACTGGATGACCTGCAGGTTACCGCAGATTCAGTATCACTGACATGGACTGTTCTGGAAAATGCTGATTTAAGAGCTTATCAGGTTACCAGGAGGGAAAGCCCATCAGGTGCAGGCACGAATTTGTCTTTTATAAGTGATACCAAAAAGGTAAAGTTTGTTGACAAAGCAGTTCCTTATGCCCCATATGTTGAATACCAGGTAGTGGGGGTGTTAACATCAGGGCAACCAATAGCTAGTAACATCATTGTTTACAAGCGCCCGGAAATCAAAGTGCTCAATGTCAGTCCTTTTGACGTTCAGTTCAACAGAGAAAGAAGGGAGCTGTACATTTTTGAAAGGGAAGGAAAGATTTCTATCTACGATCTGGAAAGTAATCAGATTACGAAAACCATACACACCGAGTCCACCATTGGGTACAGCGATTTTGGTGTGCACAATGGTGTGGAGGAGTTGTACGTGCCCCGGAACGATGGCTGGGTATTTGTCTACAATGCCAGAACACTCGAGAAAGTAGACCAGATAAACGTGGGGCTTGCCTCATCCTGTGTTGTGGCGAACAACAGCCTCCTCTTCGTATCTACTGCAGCCTGGACGAACCGGCCACTCAAAGTATACAGTAGAGCAACAAAAGGGCTGATTTCGGAAACAGGAGACTGGGATATGACCAGGATGAAAAAGATCCCAGGATCAAACACTGAACTGATCGAGATAACGCTGGATATTGGTCCTACCGATCAGCATTACTATAATTTCAGCTCCACGGGTAATATTTCTTACCATAAAACAGATAGGTACCATGGCGACTATCCCTTAGATGCGGCTATCTTCGAAATATTTCCATCTGGTGACAAATACATTACCTCTTCCGCCGGGGCTATATTTAACAAGCAACTGGTTTATGAAGCCAGCTTGCCACGCGGGAATCACTTGTTTACGACATTTGATTTTGATGAGCAGAATCAGTTAATCTTTGGGGGAACAAGGTCAAAAACCATTGAAGTGTATGCTGAAAGAGACTATAGCCATGTCCGGAGCATTCGAACGAAGGGATACCCGTACCGGATCTTCAAGGATGCTGACAACGGGATCATCTGCCTGAGTAGCAGTTCTGTTGTAGATGGCTATGACTATATAGGTCCCAAAAACCTTATTGTTGAGGCCGTGCGCTAATCATGTAATCGGAGCCAATAGCATGGCGTTACCACCATCAGGTGGTAACGCCATGCTATTGGTGCTGGTGGGCGGGCAGCACCCGGCACAAGCGCATCATATATGGCATGCGCCCGGCCTGTGGGCGGCGGCTCAGCTCATTCTGCGGCAAACAAAAAAACCGGCCGGATGCCGGTTTTTTATATGGTAAGGTAAAATCTCCTCTGCGGTTAGCTGTTCGCAACAGCAGCTGCTTCCTGCATAGGCGCCGCTGCTGTTTTCACTTCCTGGGCTGGTGTCTTCTCAACTTTGCTGTAGTTGTAGGCCGGGCAGTAGGTCTTGCAGGAGGCCATGCCTAAGGCCAGGCACAACGAGCCCATTAAAAGTACTTTCTTCATGATATAAAATTTTGGAGGATTTCGGATCAAATATAGTAGTTATCTATTGAACGCCAAAAAAATTGGATAGTTTCTTCTTTGTTACATTTTTAAGCGCTGTCGCACAGGCTGCAGCGTAGCCGTGATATATAACGCATTATTCCTTCTTGTGTTATATATGCAGGCACGCCCCTATACTTCGTAACCCAGAATTTTCAGCATCGACTCCGGCGTTTGCTCCGGGGCAAACTGCCGGGTGATGATGTCGCCGTTCTCGTCGCGGTCCACCAGTATGTGCTGCGGCGACGGAATAAGGCAGTGCTTGATGCCGCCGTAGCCGCTCAGCTGCTCCTGGTACGCGCCCGTGTGGAAGAAGCCTATATAGAGCGGCTCCTCTTTCGGTATCTTCGGCAGGAACACCTGGAACGAGTGCATCTCGGAGTTATAGTAGTCCTGGCTGTCGCAGGTCATGCCGCCGAGCTGTATCCGGCGGTACTCCTTGTCCCAGTGGTTTACGGCCAGCAGCGGCCAGCGCTGGTTCAGGGCCCACGCGTCCGGCAGGTTCGTAATGAAGGAGCCATCTATCATATACCACAGTTCCTTGTCGTTCTGCAGCTTGGCGTCCAGCACAGAGTATATGTTGGCGGCGCTCTCGCCCACCGTGAAAATACCGAACTCAGTGAAAATGTTCGGCTCCGGCACGCCCTGTTCTGCACAAATCCGCTTGATGGTGCGCAGAATCTCCCCAATCATATACCGGTAGTCGTAGTCGGACTGGATAGAGGTCTTAATCGGGAAGCCGCCGCCGATGTCGATGGTGTCCAGCTCCGGGCACACCTTCTTCAGCTCGCAGTACTTATGCAGGAAGCGGCTCAGCTCCGACCAGTAGTACGAGGTGTCCTTGATGCCCGTGTTGATGAAGTAGTGGAGCATTTTCAGCTCAAACCGCGGGTCGTCCTTCAGTTGCTGCTCATACAGGCTGATCACGTCGTCGTAGCGCACGCCGAGGCGGGAGGTGTAGAACTCGAACTTCGGCTCCTCGTCAGAGGCCAGCCGGATGCCCACCTTCGTCTTCACCTTTACGTGCTCCTTGTAATAGTCTATTTCGCCGAGGTGGTCAAGGATGGGCATGCAGTTCACAAAGCCCTCGTTCAGCAGCTCCGAAATCCACTGCCGGTAGCGCACGCGCTTAAAGCCGTTGCAGATGATGTAGGTGTTCTTGTTTATCTTGCCCTTCCGGTACAGGGCCCGCACAATCTGCATGTCGTAACCGGAGGAAGTCTCGATGTGGATGTCGTTCTTCAGGGCCTCCTCCATCACAAAGGAAAAGTGCGAGGCCTTGGTGCAATAGCAGTAGGTATACGTGCCCTTGTAGTCCAGTTTCCCGATAGACTCGGCGAACAGCTTTTTTGCCTTCTGAATCTGAGAGCTGATTTTAGGCAGGTATGTCAGTTTGAGGGGAGTGCCGTACTCTCTGATGAGGTCCATCAGCGGGATGCCGTTGAACTGTAGCGCATTGTCAACAACCTGAAACTCTTCCGTCGGGAAGTCGAATGTCTGGTGTATGAGGTCTGTATATTTATCCATTAGCGGGAGCTGTAATTAAGAAAAAATGCAATATTGATCGTTATTTACCATCTTTGCAAAAACTTTGTTCAGATAATGTGGCACGCTTCCGCATATATAGCCGCATAAAATAGCAACGGCGGCAGAAAAAGGCCCGTGCGTTTCAGGAAGGCGGCTGGGGAGTCAACGACAGATTATGAAAAAAATCAAGCTGATAGAGGTAAAGTCTGAGTTGGGGGCCGGCACGCGCGGGGCAAGCATGGGCATCGAGGCCCTGCGGGTGGCCTGCTGGGACAAAGGCTCCGACTACTTCAAGCGCTTCAACTCTGTCAGCGTGCCCGACCTGAACTACACCTTGTTCGACAGGGACATGTTCCCGAACGCGCACCGCATCGACAGCATCCTGACGGTGCATAAGAACATTGTGAGTGCTGTGGAGCAAACGATAGAAATGGGTATGTTTCCGCTGGTGCTCTCCGGCGACCACTCCAACGCCCACGGCACAATCGCGGGCATCAAGGCCGCCTATCCTGATAAAACGCTGGGGGTAATATGGATTGACGCCCACGCCGACATCCACTCGCCGTATACCTCGCCGTCGGGCAATGTACACGGCATGCCGCTGGCCATGGCCCTGCACATCGACAACCTCGACCGCCAGATAAACGACCCGGAGCCGGAGACGATTTTCTTCTGGAACTCGCTCAAGAAGTTAGGGTTCGACGGCCCCAAACTGCGGCCCGAGCACCTGGTCTATATAGTGGTGCGCGACACCGAAGAGCCGGAGGATTACCTGATGGCGAAACTGGGCATCAAGAATTTTACTTACGCTGAGTTCACGCAGAAGGGGGCGAAGCAGGTGGCGGAAGAGGCGCTGGAGCGGCTGCGCGGCTGCGATATGATATATGTCTCGTTTGATGTGGACAGCCTGGACTCCAAATTCTCGAAAGGCACCGGAACGCCCGTCGAGACTGGGCTCACTGTGGAGGAGGCCAAGCAACTGAATTCTCTCCTCTTGCAGGACCCGCGCGTGGTGTGCTACGAGATGACCGAAATCAACCCGACCCTGGACACCGAGAACACGATGGCCGAAAACGCCTTCGAAATACTGGAAACGGCAACTGCCGCTATCCTTCACCGAGAATCTAAAAGTACAGCCATATACTAATGCAACTTCAAAACGCCCTAAGCCAGCGCATCAGCGAGGCGCTGCAAGCCTTGTTTTCTATTTCTGTGGATGCCAGCCATATATCCCTGCAGCCCACGCGCAAAGAATTCGCGGGCTCTTTCACGTTCGTTACCTTCCCCTATACCAAGCAAGTGGGCAAAGGCCCGGAGCAGATAGGCCAGGCGCTGGGCGAGTACCTGAAAGAGAACGCCGCCGAAGTGCGCGGCTTCAACGTGGTGAAAGGTTTTCTGAACCTCGAGATTGAGGAAACCGAGTGGCTGCGCCTGTTCCGCAACCTGATGGAGGACGAGCAGTATGGACAGGGCGAGCCGAGCGGCCGCAAGGTGATGGTGGAGTACTCCTCGCCCAACACCAATAAGCCGCTGCACCTGGGCCACCTGCGCAACAACTTCCTCGGCTACGCCACCTCCGAAATCCTGAAAGCGAACGGCCACGAGGTGATGAAAGTGAACCTGGTGAACGACCGTGGCATCCATATATGCAAGTCGATGCTGGCCTACGAGAAATTCGGCAACGGCGAGACGCCGGAGAGCAGCGGCATCAAAGGCGACCACCTAGTGGGCAAATACTACGTGCTGTTCGACAAGGCCTATAAAGCGGAGGTAGACGTGTTGGTGGCGCAGGGCACCGACAAGGAGGAAGCCAAGAAAAAGGCCCCGCTGATGCTGGAGGCGCAGGACATGCTGCTGAAGTGGGAGCAGGGCGATGCGGAGGTGGTCAACCTCTGGAAGAAAATGAACGGCTGGGTATATGCCGGTTTCGAGGAGACTTACCGTACCATCGGCGTTGATTTTGATAAGTATTATTACGAATCCGAGACCTATATGCTGGGCAAGGAGCGCGTGGAGGAAGGCCTGCAGAAAGAGGTTTTTTTCAGGAAGCCCGACGGCTCGGTATGGGTGGATTTGACAGACGAAGGGCTGGATGAGAAACTGCTGCTGCGCGCCGACGGCACCTCGGTCTATATCACCCAGGACCTGGGCACCGCCGAACTCAAGTACAACGATTTCCCTTACGACCAGTCGGTGTACGTGGTGGCCGATGAGCAGAATTACCACTTTCAGGTGCTGGCGGCCACGCTGAAAAAACTGCAGAAACCTTATGCGGAAGGCATCTATCACCTGTCTTACGGCATGGTGGATCTGCCGTCAGGAAAAATGAAATCGAGGGAGGGCACGGTGGTGGACGCCGACGAACTGGTGGCCGAAATGATAGACACAGCCCGCCAGCAAACCGAGGAACTGGGCAAGATAGAAGGCTTCACGGAGGCGCAGGCGAAAGAACTTTATCATATACTCGCGATGGGCGCGCTGAAGTACTTCCTGCTGAAAGTGGACCCCAAAAAGCGCATGCTGTTCAACCCGCAGGAATCCATAGACTTTCGGGGCAACACCGGGCCATTTATCCAGTACTCGCACGCCCGCATTTCCGCCATTCTGCGCAAGGCAGCCGATATGGGCATTGCTGTGGACGTAGCGAATTTTGAAAAAGTGGCGCAATTGCACGAGACGGAGCAGGAGGTGATTATCCAACTGGTGAACTATCCGGCGGTGGTAAAAGAGGCAGGCAATCTGTTTGCTCCTTCCATCATCGCCAATTATGCGTATGAGTTGGCCAAGGCCTATAACCGCTTTTACCAGGAAGTGTCCATCTTCAACGAGACAGACGAGCAGGCGCGCAATTTCCGGATTGCCCTCTCCGCGATGGTGGCGCGCTTTATCCGCCACAGCATGCGCCTGTTGGGCATAGAAGTGCCGGAGCGGATGTAGGTTTGATGGGGAGGTTTATATATACTGCTGATATATGATATAATCGCCGCTGGTGCGAGCTTGCAGCTTGTACCGCCATTAGCAACAATTTTGATACGAGCTGCAAACTCGCACCAGCGGTATTATAGAAAAGCAGAAGCAATGGGCGAGAACAATCAGCACACTTAACCTGTTAGAAATTACCCGTAAAGCGTATAGCTTGATTTATTAGAACAATGATAAAAACGTCTACTTTTTTAATGCAGGTGGCGGCGCTGATGGGCCTGCTGACTGCTTTTATCGCCTGCCAGGATGGCGTCGGCAAGACCTTAACCACAACAGAAACTATGACAACAGAAACCAATGCAACCCCCAACGCACAGAACAGCGACTTTTACGGCTTTCAGCTGAAAACCTTGGATGGCAAGAACGTAGACTTCTCACAGTACAAAGGTAGGAAAGTGCTGCTGGTGAACACCGCCTCCGAGTGCGGCTATACCCCACAGTACGCCGAGTTGCAGCAACTGCACGAGCAGCACGGTGACGAGGTAGTGGTGCTGGGCTTTCCGGCGAATAACTTTGGCGGGCAGGAGCCCGGCAGCAACCAGGAAATCGCCGCTTTCTGCCAGAAAAACTACGGCGTCACGTTCCCGATATTCGAGAAGATTTCGGTGGTGGGCGAGGACAAGCATCCGCTCTATGTGTGGCTGCAGCAGCACAGCCCGAACCAGGAGGAGCCCAGCTGGAACTTCTGCAAGTACCTCGTGAACGAAGACGGTCAGGTGGTGGCGTTTTTCCCCTCGAAGGCAAAGCCGATGGGAGAGGAGCTGCTGGCTGCCATCAAGAAATAAAGTACAGCTATATATAGCTGACACGAGGCCAAAGCCCGGCTGGCTATTTAGCTATCGTATGAGGTAGAATCGCAAAAGCATCCTATATAAACTTGAGCACCACCGAACATATGTCCCCGAATCCAGGTCTGGCAAAGGCCTGGATTTCGGCTTTTAGGCCCCGCACGCTGCCGCTGGCCTTGTCCTGCATTGGCATGGGCGGGTTTATGGCGGCGGCCCATGGTGTTTTTAACGGCACCATTGTGGCTCTTTGCGTGCTGACGACACTGTTCCTGCAAATCCTGTCGAACCTCGCCAACGACTACGGCGACTCAAAGCACGGGGCGGACAGCGTACACCGGGAGGGGCCGAAACGCGCGGTGCAAGCGGGCCATATACAGGCGGCGCATATGAAAAAAGGGATGCTGCTGTTCAGTCTGCTCTCGCTGGCATCGGGGCTATTGCTGCTGTGGGTGGCTTTTGGCGCTGAGGGGCTGCTGCTTTTCCTGATGTTCCTGGCGCTGGGGCTGGCCGCTATATGGGCCGCCATCAACTATACCGCCGGCGACAAACCCTACGGCTACGCAGGCCTCGGCGATATCTCAGTATTTGTGTTCTTTGGCTTGGTAGGCGTGCTGGGCACTTACTTCCTGCAGGCGCAGGAACTGCAGGCGGTGGTTGTTTTGCCCGCGCTGGTCTGTGGTTTCTTCGCGACGGCGGTGCTGAACGTCAACAACATCCGTGATATAAAGTCGGATACGCTGGCCGGGAAAAACTCGATACCGGTGCGGCTCGGGCCCAGGCGCGCGCGCATCTACCACATCGTGCTGCTGCTGGGCGGCGTGCTGAGTGCCGTTCTATATGTGGCGCTTACTTTTCACAGCATATGGCAGCTGCTGTTTGTGCTGGCCCTGCCGCTCGTGCTGGCAAACGGCGTAAATGTGTGGCGGAAGCAGACGGCCTCCGAACTGGACCCTTATCTGAAGCAGATGGCCCTCACCACGCTGCTGTTCGTGCTGCTGTTCGGCATCGGGCAGGTGGTGTAGGCGGGGTGATATAGCTATAGAAGGTGAAAATGGGAATTGTTTGCTTATGCTCCTAACAATTGCTCATCCCTTCGGGCCTCACGATCATCTAAGTTCTATAGCTGGGTGTGGTGCTCTCAGGCCGAGAGGCCTCCCCGAAATACTTCGGGGTAAACTAATTCCCTTCGGCGCTGTGTACATTTCCTGCCAGGGGTTGGGGCCCCTTATAAACACGGCTGCCACTACCGTGGCACCGGAAATCTACAAATAGAGGGCCCCTACCCCCGGCGCCTCCTGGAAAAACTGGAAACGGTTTCGCCTTGAGCCAGTGAACGTACCATAATTGTTATATGGTGTCTATGGTATCAGGAAATTAAACTATATATACTTCCCGAGTTTATGATATACAGAAAAGCTGGGAGAACCGATGGGTATCGCTAACTTTCCTCTTATATATAAGTAGAACTTGTGTTGCAGAAATGCAGGACTTGTTCACGCCTCCAGCCCGGTGCAGAACCGGAGCAGTTCTTTTAAGTCCTCCTCCTTGTTCAAGTCAGGGGAATGCTCCTTCAGGTACTCCGAAATGGCCTTCCTGTGCTTTGGGAATGCCTTGAGCAGGTTCGGCTTATTAACTTTGATAAACTGGTTTCGCTGGTCTATCAGGAAGTAGTACACGTTATCGGAAAATATAACATCCCCTTTCTGCACCAGCTTAAAGCCCTGGCCATTGCTGCCTGCGTAGGTGCTTTTATTTCTGATGGAGGAGGCCCCCGACGACTGGTTGTAAGCACCCTCCTTTTCAGTTCCGGCTACCTCCAGCGTTTGTATCTTCCCAAGTTTCAGGGTATTGTAATCTGCCACTATTTCCAGAAAGTCGTTTTCCTGGTTGTAAACGTAGGTGTCCTCCCCAATCAAAACCGCGTACAGCGTCGGCTCCCCAACAATGGCTAAGGTGTCTCCCTTCGGGTCGATGAACTGCATCTCGCCCAGCAGAAAGTTGTAGTTGAATTTTGCCGGTGCAAAGCTGCCATTCAGATAGGCCACCTTCCCCTCCTGAAACGCCGGGTAGCGGTATTTATACTGAGCCGGTATCACTTTGGCGGCATCTTCCCCGGCCTTCACCCGGAAAGAAGAGGGCGCCTGCTGGGCCTGTGCCAAGCCACTGCCGCCTAACAACATTATAACGATGCACCACAGTAATCGCTTCATGGGTATAATGTCAGATGTGATGGAATGCTCGCACTCCAATGATTTATATATAATGCTCGCACTCCAATGAGTTATTTATAAAGTTAACTTATATAGAAGATAAATAACAGGAATCACTCCAGTTTAAATTTGCCCATGCTCAACCATATATGGCCGGTTTCAGCCTGGTGCCTAGCCTTTCCGGGCAGCGTCTTTTCTTAGTTCCCGGTTCCGCCGCCGCTGCTGTCTCCGCCACTCTTCAGGTCATCGTTTTTGATGCCGCGCCGGGTGCGCTTGATGTCATCTTTCAGCTTGCCGAACTTGTAGCTGAAGCCAAGGCTGATGCGGCGGCGCACGTTACGGCTTTCGCTGCGCTGGTAAAAATTCTGGTCGCTGAGCTCGTTGGAGTAGGTGAAATACTTGTTCAGCGGACTCTGCACCGAGAGGCTGATGTTGGCTTTCTCGTCCTTCAGGAAGCTCTTGCTCACTGAGAAGCCGTCCCAGAACTGCCCCGATGACTCTCCCTGCAGCAGCACGCGCGGGGCATAGTAGCCCAGGTTCACGCTGGCGCGCCAGTTTTTATCGAATCTGTAGCTGGCGTTGCTGAACATATAGCCGCTCACGCCGCTGTTCTGCAGGTCGCGGCCGTTTATGTTGCCGCTCAGGTCGCTGTAGGAGAGGGTTCCGTTTACGTTCAGGCTGAGCTTCTGGAACAGGGTGGCGTTGCCGCCCAGCGAGAGGGTGGTGGTGCTGTTCCGGCCGATGTTGCCAAAGGTGGTGCTGCTCACCGAATCGGCTAGGTTAAAGGTGGTATAGCTCTGGATGGCATTGTTGGTGAAGGTGTGTGTGAGGGTGCTGTTCAGAGAGTTGCTTCCCTTGAAGAAGCTGTGCCCCAGGCTGAACACGTGGCTGGTGGCGGCCTCCAGGTTCGGGTTTCCGAAGGAGATGGTTTTCTCGTTTGTCCGGTTCACGTAGGGGTTCAGGTACCACAGGCCCGGCCGCTCGATGCGCTGCGTGTACGAAGCCTTCAGGGTGGCCATGTTTTTGAGCGTCCGGGTAAGGGTTACGTTCGGGATCAGGTTCAGGTAGTCCTGCTCGGCCACCGACCCGGAGGATTTGAAGTTGGCGTCCACCACCGTCTGCTCCAGGCGCGTCCCCAGGCGCAGCCCCCACTTCTCGAAGCGCAGGCTGGCGGAGGTGTACGCGGCGTATATGTCCTGGCTGTAGTCAAACTCGTTGCTCAGGGCTGGCACTTCCTCGTAGGTGTCTGTTTCGGGGTTGTAGTTGCGGTAGAAATAGTCGCTGCCGCTCTCGCGGAGGATGGTTTTGGCGCCGACCTCCAGGGTGTGCTTCTTGACCGGGTGTACGTAGTCGGCCTGGTAGGTTTGCTCCACTGATTTTCCGTCGTTCAGCGTGCGGGTTTCCGCAGGGCCCATATAGTTCAGGATTGGGTTGAAAAGCAGGTCTGATTCGCTTCCGTTCTGCTCGTCGCCCAGCTTGTAGGAGAGCGTGAGCAGTTGGTTCTTGTCGCGCTTGAACGTGTGCTGGTAATCGAGGCCGACCTCATAGTTATACCAATGGCTCGTGGAAGGACTGATGCGCTCGTAGGCCTGCGTGCGTTCCCCCTCGCTGTTGAGTTCCTCCACCGTCTGCAGGCTCCTCGATTCGAATTCGTTCCCGTTCAGGCTGAACTTGGCGGCAAGCAGGTTCAGCGTGTCTATTTCATAGCTCAGTTCGCTGCTTATATAGTTAAAGTAGCCTTCACTGTTGCCGCTGCCCGCCTGCACCATGGTTGCCCCGGTGTTTTGGTTCACGCGCTCAAACAGGGAATTATAGCTGGGGCTGGTGAATTTGTTCGTGCCTCCGTAGGCTGAGAGGCCGAACTTGCCCATTTTAGCTGTCACGTTGGCGGAACCGGACCTGCTGTCGGGGAGGCTCTGCGAGAGATAGATGTTGCCGTTGTAGCCGTTCTGGGGTGCGTCGTGGGTGATGACGTTGATGATGCCCCCGATGCCCTCCGCATCGTACTTGGCGGGCGGGTCCGTGATAACCTCAATGCGCTTGATGGTGGAGGCGGGCATGCTGCGGAACACGTCTTTCGGGTTGCGGGCGAAGAGGGTGGAGGCCCTGCCGTTCACCAGCACCTTAAAGCTGCCGCTGCCGTTCAGCTGGATGTTCTCCTCCGCGTCGAGGCTCAGCATCGGCACTTTGCGCAGCATGTCGAGCGCCGTCAACGTCTTGCTTTCCGGGTCGAACTCCACGTTGTAGCTGATCTTGTCGATGTCCTGGGTGATGAGCATCTTCTCGGCCGTTACCTCCACTTCCCGCAACTGCTCCGCCGAGCTGACCAGGCTAAGCTGGCCCAGGTCAGCCATGGGGTTAGCGGCATCCAAGGCGGGCAGTTCCTTTGAGAAGGGCTTATACCCTACAAAGGTCAGGATGAGCTTGTACCGGCCCAGCGGCAGACCCGTGATTTCAAATTTTCCGTCGCTCTGGGTAAAGGTGGTTTTGAGAGGCTGGTCCTTGCCGGGCTCGCTTACCACCACGGTCACGTAGCCGAGCGGCTCCTGATTGGCTGAGTCTGCCACCATGCCTTTGACGGTTCCGGTGGCGGGGCTCTGGGCCCAGGAGAGGGAGTTGAGTAGCAGGCACAGCGCCAGCAGAAAAGTTTGTTTCATAGGTGTATAGGTTAAATAAAATGAGCACGCGTAATGGCTGGCTTAGCACAGACAGCGTCCGTAGCCTCCTCTTAGACCTGCACATTTCTCCCTTTACACATCAGGCAGCCCTGCCTGTCCCTACCCTAAAAGTTTATGACGGAAGGCAAAGCCCCAATAAAGGCCGCTTTGCCTGAACAAGGTAAGTAATTATATAAACTAAAACCATAGTTAGTTAATTTTTTCTTGTTTAAACTCAATATAATTTCAGGCTTTGAAACCTGCTTTCAGAAAAGTAAATTAAAATGCCTCATCCGGCTATAGCGGTGCCTGTTGCAGTAGCTTTAGCTGCGCAGCGTTGCGGTTTTGTATCTGTATATAAGCAGCTGAATATGACACTTTTATATATGGTATAATTATATATAAGAAACCAGACACAATCAAATTGAGGTGTAATGAGCTTCTTTCGTTCTGAAAGTGTTACATCCCGAACTTGATTCGGCGAAACCTGGTGGAAGGAGAGGGTCCCTACCCCCGGAGGTCAAGCTTAGGCGGCTCGCCCACAAGATCCTGTCAGGATGACAAAATAAGATAAACTAATGATGATTGTGTTCCTGTTTCACGGAGTGGGCGGCGAACATTCTCTCAACGTGTCGCTTGACGCGCACCGGAAACTGCTGCGCTTCCTGAAGGACGACGAAGACAAAATCTGGAATCCGAATTTTATAGAGGCAGCCAGGTATATAAAAGCAACACAAACGGCAAACTGAACCGGCGGTCATATAGCATATATAGTTGCCGGTTCAGCAGAAGTGGTCTGTTAGTTGATGAACGGCCCGCGCAGCATGCTATATATTAAAGTCAAAGTTAACGTGAACTCGGGAATTATTATGCTTATTCCTTTAGCGGCTGTACATCCCAATGGACTCATTACAGCTAAGTTACATACCATGCTGTGGTGCTGCTCTCAGGCCGAGAGGCCTCCCCGAAATACTTCGAGGTAAACTAATTCCCTTCGACGCTGTGTACATTTCCTGCCAGGGGTTGGGGCCCCTTATCAAGACGGCTGCCACTTGAGTGGCACCGGAAATCTACAAATAGAGGGCCCCTACCCCCGGCGCCTTATGGAAAAAACTGAAACAGTATCACTATGAGCCAGCGAACGCACCATGCATGCTTATATTTAATCGGCTTAGATTCAAGTATCTACATTAAATTTAATTCTCGAGTTCACGTAAAGTTAAAGCAGGCTGGAACTCTGCACGATCTCACCGCCTCCGGCCTTTATGTCTGCTTTCGCCTTTTCAAAGCCTTCCGGACTAATGGCGCGGGTGGCATCTTCAATGATATGGGCTTTAAAACCTTCCTGCAGGGCGTCTTTGGCAGAGAAGTACACGCAATAGTCCGCGGCCAGCCCGGCGAGGTATATATCGGTAATGCCCTTGCCCCGCAGGTAGTCGGCCAGGCCGGTGCTTTTGAGGTGGCCGTTGTCGTAAAAGCCGCTGTAGGAGTCTATTTCGGGGTTCATGCCCTTTCTAAAAATGGCCTCTACTTTATGCATGCGCAGTTTTGCTGAGAAACCGGCACCTGCGGTGCCCTGCACGCAGTGGTCCGGCCAGAGCACCTGCTCCAGCCCCTGCAGTTCCACCACATCAAACACCTGCCTGCCCGTGTGCTGCAAAGCGAAGCTTTTGTGGTTTTGCGGGTGCCAGTCCTGCGTGGCCACCACCAGCCCGAACCGCTCCTGCAACTGGTTTACAAGGGGAAGGATGGCATCGCCCCCGGGCACCGCCAATGCGCCGCCCGGCAGAAAGTCGTTTTGTATGTCAATCAGAAGTAACGCTTTCATATATACTCCGTTGCTTGGTGTCGCTGCAAATATAGGCCTCTGCTTTCGCCGCAACAACCCTTGCCTGTTTTTGTTGTACGCATGCGTAGGAGACAAGAAGAGCGGCATGCATCCTACATAAACAGAGAGCCGCTTTCAGGAGCGGCTCTCTGTTTATGTAGGATGTGTTGGATAATGGATGGAAGGGTTAAGCAGGCTGTTGGGTTTCGCCCTGCGGCTTGCTGCCTTCAGCGCCCCCACGGTTCCTGTTTCGGTTCCGGTTCTTGCGTCTCTTTTTTTCACCGCCTCCCGTTGCCACGGCTGCTTCGCCACCCCCCTGTGGGCGCGGCGCATGATTTGCAGCCTTTATAGGTCTGTTGTTGCCGTCCTCGGCATGGCGGTCAGGGCGCTTACCGCCTCCGCTGTGGTGCTTGCTTCGGTGGTCTTTGCCTCCTGAGCCGGGGCGGTTGCCGCCTCTGTGGCGGTGGCTGCCACCGTCATGGCTCTTGGTGGGGTCATATGCCGGGCCGGGACCAAAATCGTCGGGCAAAGGCAGCTTGGGCACTTCCCGCTCAATCAGGCGCTCCACCTTCTGCACCCGGTACATGTCTTTCTCGTTTACAAACGTGATGGCCATGCCCGTGGAGGCGGCGCGCGCCGTGCGGCCCACGCGGTGAACGTAGTCCTCGGCGTCCTGCGGCATGTCGAAGTTCACGACGTGGCTCAGGCTGTCGATGTCGATGCCGCGGGAGAGGATGTCGGTGGCCACCACAATCTGGTACTGCTTGTTTTTGAAGCCCTGCAGCGCCTTCTCGCGCTCGTCCTGCGTCATGTCGGACGAGATGCCCTGTGCCGTGAAGCCCATCTTCTGCAGCGAGCGCACAATTTGGTTCACATTCGACTTGCGCGAGGTGAAGATGATCATGCTCTGCACGTCAAGTTCGCGCAGCAGGTGCTCCAGCAGGGGCAGTTTCTGATTGTCGTAGGTCAGGTAGATGCGCTGGTCAATGCCTTCGGCGGGTTTGGCCACCGCCAGGTTAATCTCGGCGGGGTTCTGCAGAATCTGCTGCGCCAGGTCGCGGATCTTGCGGGGCATGGTGGCCGAGAAGAGCAGTGTCTGGCGCTGCTTCGGCAGTTGGCTGATGATCTTCAGGAGGTCGTCCATAAAGCCCATGTCCAGCATTTTGTCGGCCTCGTCCAGCACCAGGTGGTTCAGCTGGTCCAGCTTCACGTAGCCCATGGCCAGGTGCGAGAGCAGGCGGCCCGGCGTGGCGATGATGATGTCGGCGCCCGTGGTGAGCGCGCGCTTCTGCAAATCCCAGTCGTCGCCTTTGTTGCCGCCATATATGGCGATGGAGGAGACGGAGGCAAAGTAGCCGAAGCCCTCCACCTGCTCGTCTATCTGCTTGGCCAGCTCGCGCGTGGGCACCAGCACCAGCGTGCTGGTGTGGTCGTAGTTGCCGTGCGAGATCCGGTCGATGAGGGGGAGCAGGTAAGCCGCCGTTTTGCCGGTGCCCGTCTGGGCGCAGGCTATCATGTCCTGGCCAGCGAGTATGAGCGGAATGGCCTGTTCCTGCACGGGAGTGGGGCTGTTGTAGCCCATCGAGTTTATTCCCGTCGTTACATCTTCATGTAGGTTAAAAGAACTGAAATCCAAAGTCTGGTAGATTTTTGTTTAATACTGGGGCTCTTATACAAGCCTTATACACAGCGTGTCTGCATGGTAAAGATACTACAAATACGGCTTTTTCCCATCAGGGAGCACGTGAAACATTTTTTATTAAAATAATCAAAGTCATATCGCTTGTATTATTTTTTTGTTTTTATTTGTTGTAATGTTTGATGGTGCAATGGCTAAGTTGCCAAAGTGCAGCTTCTTATATACTCTAAAGGCGCAACGGGGGCTGCAAAGGAGGATTTTAAATAAATATAAAAATCTATATATTAAGATGTTTATTTAAAATATTATATCCGGTGTAACATTGTGCCGGAGCAGGCGTAAAACCCCTAAATGCCATTGTCTAATTAAATATATAATACATTATATATAGTCATGAGAAAAGCTATACAGGAGTCTCCTAACCTCTTTTTATTGGTGGGGTTAAACATCGTCAACGCAATTTTTATGTTCCTGCTGTAAGCATTAGACAGCATCCGGACGTTCCATACATCAACTTACAAGCAGCCCCGCGCCAGCCCGGCTGCTTTTTTTATGTCTCTGCCTTCCAAAGGGTTATAAACCTGGGCTATGCCAGCATGTATTTTTTAAAATAAGCCATCTCTTCTTACAATACTGCCGATTGGCAAAACAAAGCGAAACGATGAAGATAGAACACTTTGCCCTGAATGTCGAAAATCCCCCCGCCATGGCTGCCTGGTACACCGAACACATCGGCATGCGGGCGGTGCGGCAGATGTCAGAAGCACCCTACACCACTTTTCTGGCTGACGAAAGCGGCAGGGTTATGATCGAGGTTTACAACAACCCGGCAGACGAGGTGCCCGACTACCGCCGGATGAACCCGCTACTGGTACACCTCGCTTTTGTGTCGGAGAGGCCGGGGGAGGACAAAGAAAGATTGCTGCAGGCGGGGGCAAGCCTCGAAACGGAGCAGCACCTGGAGGACGGATCGTATATAGTGATGCTCCGCGACCCGTGGGGGCTGGCGCTGCAACTCTGCAAGCGGGCAGTGCCGATGCTGCTAAAAACAGAAGCATCAGGCCGGTGAGCAGAACCTGCTGGTTTTATATATCGCGACCTGAGTTATAACTGATGTCGCGCAAGTTTGGGTTTTGCCGCTTTGAAGGCAGGCCCACATCACTCAGAGTAATGCTGCGCTTGCAGGGCGGAGAAACTCGCCCCATATAGCTGTCGTGCAAGCAGTATATGTATTCTGCGCCTTTCCCTACTGCTTCTGAGCCAGCAGAAACAGCACCGCCATCCGGATGGCCACCCCGTTCTCCACCTGGTTCAGGATGATGGAGTGGTGCGAATCGGCGGCGTCGCTGCTCAGCTCCACGCCCCGGTTGATGGGGCCGGGGTGCATCAGCGTGATTTGTTTGTCCAGGCTGTCGAGCATCTTCTTGTCGATGCCGTAGTAGAGCGTGTACTCGCGCAGCGACGGGAAGTACTTCATCTGCATGCGCTCCAGCTGTATGCGCAGCACGTTGGCCACGTCGCACCAGGCCAGCGCCTTCCGCACGTCCGTCTCCACCTGCACGCCCAGTTGTTTTATATGCTTCGGCAGCAGGGTGGTGGGGCCGCACACCATCACCTCGGCGCCTAGCTTCTGGAGCGCGAAGATGTTAGACAGCGCCACCCGCGAGTGCAGGATATCCCCAATGATCACCACCTTTTTCCCGGCCACTTCGCCCAGCCTTTCGCGGATGGAGAAGGCGTCCAGCAGGGCCTGCGTGGGGTGCTCGTGCGTGCCGTCGCCAGCGTTCACGATGTTTGCCTGTATATGGTCGGCGAGGAAGTGGGGCGCGCCGGGGCTGGAGTGGCGCATCACAATCATATCCACCTTCATGGCCAGGATGTTGTTTACCGTGTCGAGCAGGGTTTCGCCTTTCTTCACGGAGCTGCTGCTGCTGCTGAAGTTGATGACGTCGGCCGAGAGCCTTTTCTCGGCCAGCTCAAAGGAGAGGCGCGTGCGCGTGGAGTTCTCAAAAAAGACGTTGGCGACGGTGATGTCGCGCAGCGAGGGCACTTTCTTGATGGGCCGGTTCAGGACTTCCTTGAAATTGTCCGCCGTCTCAAAAATGAGCTGGATGTCTTGCGGGGTGATGTCTTTGATGCCTAACAGGTGCCGGACGCTGAGCTCTTGCATGGGGGAGTATTAATCTTCGTTTTTGGTAATCAGCCATATATTGTCTTCCCCGGCCTGCTGATCTTTCCATTCCACCAGCACCCGCTGGCTCTGCAGCGAGTTTACGTGGAGGCCCACATAGGTGGCCTGTATGGGCAGGTGGCGCGTGTAGAGGCGGTCGATGAGCACCAGCAGCTCTACGCTGGCCGGACGGCCGTAGGCAATCATCGCATCCAGCGCGGCGCGCACTGAGCGGCCCGTGTACAGCACGTCATCCACCAAGATCACCTTTTTGCCCTCCACCAGAAAATCGACTTTGGTGGCGTTGGCGGTGAGTGGGGTTTCACGGCGGCGGAAGTCGTCGCGGTGGAAGGTGGTGTCGAGGTAGCCGGTGGGCACTTCCCTGCCCAGGATGGAGGCCAGGGTGCGTTGGATGCGCTGCGCCACAAACTTGCCGCGCGGCTGCAGCCCCAGTATCACAGAATCAGAAAAGTCGCCGTGGCTCTCGATAAGCTGGTGGCAGAGGCGCAGCACCATGATCTCGAGTAGTTGGTGGTTTACGATGAGTCTTTTCTGCATAGCCGGAAGTATCAGCTGCAAATATAAGGCACCAGATTAAGAAGCGGAAATAATTGCTGGTTGTTAATTGTTGATTGCTGAATGGGTCGATGATTAAATTGTTGTATGGTTAAGTGGTTGAGGGAAGTCGTCAGCTTTGCAATTAATATATGGTAAGAGGCTCCGGCCTCCTTGAAGGCTTCAGGCATGGGCTATATATAATCATAAATTTTATGGCTGGTTTTGCCTCCCGCAGGCTTGCGACAGGATAAATAACCTCAGCGGAACAGCTATTCAACGGTTCAACCATTTACCCATCCAGCCATCAGAACGTAATCTTGTTGATGAAAAAGACGGAACGGGAGGGGCCGTGCTGGGGCTTTATGCGCTGAAAGCCGAAAGCCGCGAAGTTGCTGCCATACCAGCGGATGATGCCCGGGTTGGATTCCTGCACCTTCTCTTTCTCCTCGTAGGTAAGGAGCTCGAGCTCTGTCTCCTCCTCCACAAACTTGTCGCCGTCCATGATGCGGTATATGATTTTCTCCTCCTCGGGGTACGCCATCACCACCCGGCCATCAGGCAGGCTGCTCACCTCCACGGTGTGTACCAGCCGGTAGGTCACAATGCCCTCGAGCAGGAAGATGTTGTCCCAGAGCAGCGTGCCCTGCTTGTCGAAGCCCAGTGCCACGGCGTGGGTGCGCTTGTAGCCCTGCTGCGGGCGGCCGCCCATGGAGATGGTCCGGTCGAGCCCCCAGTTGCCGCCGCCGCTGCTGGAGTACTGCGGGTAATAGACCTCGGCGGCCAGCACGTAGCCGGTGGGCGTGGTGATGAGGTCGTGGAGCAGGAGGCGGTAGCGGTAGCGCGGGTTCTTGCCGTCCTCCTGGCGCTCAGTTTCACGGCGGCGGGTGCGCGCCTCCTGGCGCGGCTTCAGGTACCTGAAAAAGTTCTTGAGGTCCAGCATGCTGTAAAACCTGCCCTCTTCGTCTATCACCGCATCTGTGACGGGCGCCGTGAAAAAGCCCTGGTTGTATTGCAGGTCTCCGGTGCCATAGGTGCCAAACAGCATCCGCCGGGAGTTGTAGGCCGGGGCAATCTCGGCCTGCAGCAGGCGCCTGTTTTCCTGCTGCAGGATAAACTGGCTGCTGATGAGGCCGCCGTTGGGGTCAAAGCTTTTTACCTGCAGCCGCGAAATGCGCCCGTTCGACTCCGAGAGCACCGCATCCACCCGTTTCCGCGCCGTGTCGGCCAGCAGGTCTGAGAACGTCGACTGCTCCCCGTAAACCGAGGGCAGCACCTGGGCCCTGCCTGTCCGGCCGTTCAGGTGGAGCAGCAGGGGCTTCTGTTCCTTCCGGTCGTTGCCGATGATGAAGTAATTGCCCTGCAGGACCACAAACTCATATACCGCGTCAAGCTGGTCCAGTTCATGCCGCTTGTGCCGTGCCTGGCCGGTGCGGTAATTGAGCCGCACGAGCGTGTACTGCTGCAGATCGTTCTCCCCGAAAATAAGGTATATATAGGGAGCCTCGATATAGTGCCGGAGGTACTCGCTGTCGGGGGTGATGGAAACAGTGTCGGACCACAGCGGCTCCAGGCGGGCGTCGTACTTCGTGAAGCTGAAGAGGGCCTCCGTCTGCCAGATGTCATCCGTCCGCTGGTATACGAGCAGGCTGCTGTCCGGCAACGCGATGACCTCCGCCTCGGTTGTCTCAGGGTCGAAGGGAATCTCGAGGCGCACGGGCTGCTCCGGCACCTGGGCCAGAAGCGGGCGCAGCAACAGTAGAAAAATGAAGGTGAGCAGGTGGCGAACAGGAACCATACATAACCGGTTGTAAGCGTTATCAGGTACGGGCAGATAGAATAAGGCAGTTAAAGCAATGTACTGCATTTGGCTGCTATTCGTTGTTGGCGCCGCCTGCTTTCTGGCCGCTCCGGGTTAGTTCCCCAGCGCCAGCAGGACGTCGAATTCCTCGCCGGTAAGCGGCATCACCGACAGCCGCGACTGGCGCAGCAGGGCGATCTTCTCCAGGCGTTTGTCTTTTTTTATCTGCTCCAGCGTTACCGGCTCCTTGAAATCGCGGAAAGGCACCAGGTCCACCGCCACCCACTTCGGGTCGTCGGCGGAGGGGTCGGGGTAAGCGGCTTTGTCTACTTTGGCGATTCCCACCACGGCCTTCTCCGACACGCTGTGGTAGAACAGCACCAGGTCGCCGGGTTGCATCTGCTGCAGGTTGTTGCGCGCCTGAAAGTTGCGCACGCCGTCCCAGGTGGTGCGCCCGTCCTTTACCAGGTCAGCCCAGGCGTATGTTTCAGGTTCTGATTTTACAAGCCAGTGTTGCATGTATATAGTTGCTCTTGTTAAGTGTAAGATGGCGGGGCAAATTAAAAATGACAGCCTTCCTGCTCCGCGCATTTGCCGCTGCTAAAAGCGAAGCACTCCCAAAGCAGCCGCCCGAGGGGCAGGCTATATATAAACCCGGAAAAGAAGCCGGAAATTTTACTGCTTCGTGTATGCTTTCGGGTCGAGAAATCAGTTTTCCGTGGCTACGGGACGCCGTATGATCTTCAGCACGTCATCCTCGAGCGAGAGGATTTCCACCTGGTAGTGCTGGGGCGGGCTGCTCTCGGGGTTCATCCTGATCTGCACCCTGTCCTTGTCTACCTGCTCCCATTCGCCCAGTTGCTCCTCCAGCCCGTCGGTGGGGGCAATCTCGTAGCGCTTTATCACGCCACCGGGCTCCAGCGTAAAGCCGGTGCGGCCGCGGGAGGGAGGGAAGTCGTAGGTGTTGGGGCGAAACACAACGGTGTCGCCGGCGTCATCCTCGTAGGAGTGCAGCCAGGTCTTGCCGACTATCTCCGCCGCCAGTTTATCGGTTTTCCTGCAGGTGACAGCTGCCAGCACGAGCGACAGCAGGCAAAGCAACGCAATGTGTTTCATACCTTGGGATTGGGTTTGCAAGGCCAAGATAGGCATTTATTCGGGTATATAGAAGCCTGCTAATGTAAAAGCTGCCTGTTCAGGCGCCTACAGCATAGCCTAAATAAAACACATGCCCCGGCAGGGCCGAATATCCCCCGTGAGTCGGGTAAGGTTCGGCGGCATTTTCTATCTTTGTGAAACACGGGAAAGCGCCTTGGAAAATAAAAACATCATAAAACTGTTCAGGCTGGCGGCCGAGCTGCTGGAACTGCACGACGAGAATCCCTTTAAAGTCCGTTCCTACGCAAATGCGGTGGGAACGCTGGAACTGGTGGAGGCACCCCTGGCCGGCATGGGCCAAGCACAACTGGAGGGCATCGCCGGAGTAGGCAAAGGCATCGCCGCCAAGATAATGGAGATAAACTCCACCGGCTCTTTCGCGGAGCTGGACCAGATGCTGGCCGCCACGCCGCCGGGCGTGGTGGAGATGCTGCGCATCAAAGGCATCGGCCCCAAAAAGGTGCGCGTTATCTGGAAAGAGCTGGGCACCGAGACGGTGGAGGAACTGCTGGAGGCCTGCGAGCAGGACAAGCTGAGCAAGCTGAAGGGCTTCGGGGCCAAAACGCAGGAAAACATCCGGCAGGCGCTGCTCTTCACGCAGCAGAACCGGGGCAAGCTGCTGTATGCCGAGGCCGAGCCTGCCGCGGCGGAACTGCTGCAGCAGATACAACAGGCCCTGCCCGGAGTGCAGGCAGCGTTGGCAGGCGATATACGCCGCCGGATGGAAATTGTGGAGAAGTTGGAGCTGGTGGTGGGCACCGATGCCCCGGCAGAAGCGGAGGAAGCCCTGAACCAACTGGAAATGCTGCAACAGAATGAGAAGGCCTCCGGCCCGTTGGTGTGGCGCGGGCAGCATATAGTGAACGGTTTGGAGACAGCCATATATCTTGCGCCTGTCGCCTGCTTTGGAAATGAGCTGCTGATGCATTCTTCTTCTAAAGCGCACCTGAGCCAGGTATTCGCTGCCGGCAAGTGTATGATCAACGTGGTGCGGGAGGAAAAGCATGCCACCGAGGAGGACGTATATGCCGCTGCCGGGATGGCCTACGTGGTGCCGGAGCTGCGCGAGGGCACCAATGAACTGCAACTGGCGATGGAGAACAAGCTGCCCCGACTGCTGGAGCTCTCTGACCTGAAAGGTAGCTTGCACAACCACAGCACCTACTCCGACGGCGCCAACACCCTGGAGCAGATGGCTACCTACTGCCGCGACATGGGGTATGAGTACCTGGGCATATGCGACCACTCCAAAACAGCGTCGTATGCCGGGGGACTGCGCGAAGGCGACGTGCTGCGGCAGCAAAAGGAGATAGAGGAGCTGAATAAAAAGCTGGCTCCGTTCAGGATATTCAAAGGCATTGAGTCGGACATCCTGGGAGATGGCTCTTTGGATTATGATACGGATATCCTCCAAACCTTCGACTTTATTGTGGCGAGCATCCACAGCAGCCTGAACATGGACGAGAAAAAGGCCACTTCCCGCCTTATCACCGCCATCGAAAACCCCTACACCACCATGCTGGGCCACCCGACGGGCCGCCTGCTGCTGCGCCGCGAGGGTTACCCGATCAACCACAGAGCCGTGATTGATGCCTGCGCCGCCCACAATGTCATCATCGAGATAAACGCCAATCCGTGGCGCCTGGACATGGACTGGCGCTGGGTGCAGTACGCGCTGGAAAAAGGCGTGATGCTCAGCATCAACCCCGATGCCCACCACACCAGCGGCTATGACGACATGCGCTACGGCGTGCTGGTAGGCCGCAAAGGAGGACTCACTAAAGAGATGACCTTCAACACGAAGTCGGCGGCGGAAGTGGAGCGGTACTTTCGGGAGCGGAAGGAGAAGATAAAGTAGAGTTAAAGTAATCAGCTATATATAATCATCCCCCTGCCCCCTTCAAAGGGGGACATTTATATAAGGTAACTCCCTCCCTGGAGGGGTTAGGGATGGGTCAAGCAGGACGCGCATATATAAAATGCCTAAAATTCTCATCCTTCGTTTCTCCTCCATCGGCGATATTGTGCTGACGACGCCCGTGGTGCGCTGCGTGAAGCAGCAGGTGCCCGACGCGGAGGTGCATTACTGCACCAAACTGGCTTTCCGGGGCATGCTGGCAAATAATCCCTATATAGACAAGGTGCATGTGCTGCAGGACAGCCTGAGTGAACTGGTGCAGCAACTGAAGGCTGAGAACTTCGACTATGTCATCGACCTGCACAATAACCTGCGCACGCGCGTCATCAAGGCGCGGCTGGGCAAGCCGGGCCGCAGCTTCAACAAGCTCAACTATGAGAAGTGGCTGATGGTGAACTTCAAGCTCAACCGCCTGCCCGACGTACACATCGTAAACCGCTATCTGGATGCCGCCGCTGCCCTGGACGTGCAAGACGACGGCAAAGGTCTGGATTATTTTATCCCGCCACAGGACGAAGTGGATATACAAACATTGCCGGCGCCGTTTCAACAGGGATATGTGGCCTTTGCCATCGGGGCGCAGCATTACACCAAGCGCCTGCCCACCGTGCGCATCATCGAGCTGTGCGGGCGGCTGCAGCAGCCCGTTGTTTTGCTGGGAGGCAAAGAGGACGCCGCCACCGGCGAAGAAATAGCCGCCTACTTCGAACAACGCTCAGCGAACAACGCTCAACGAACTACGATTTACAACGCCTGCGGCAAGTACAGCCTCAACGGATCGGCCTCGCTGGTGCGGCAGGCAGCCAAAGTCATCAGCCACGACACCGGCCTGATGCACATCGCTGCCGCCTTCCAAAAGGATATTATCAGCGTGTGGGGCAACACCATTCCGGAGTTCGGCATGTATCCCTTCCGGACGCGGTATAAAGTGCTGGAAGTACAGGGCCTCAGCTGCCGCCCCTGCTCCAAAATAGGCTACAGCAAGTGTCCCAAGGGCCATTTTAAATGCATGCGGAACATTCCGTTTGATGATTTGGATATATGAAGTTGAGGCGATGTGAAGATGATGACCAACTATAACCTAACCTGGCAGGAGACGGATGCCCGGTTCCTGGAGGCGCTGTTGCTGGCCACAGGCGGGGAGGGAGGAGCCACCCTGTCGGACGTTTTGCTGATGGCTGACGCTGTAGACGGCACGGTATTCACCCTCAAAGAGGTGGAGCAGGCGCTGGAAAAGCTCGTGGCGATTGGCTATGTGAGTGTGCAGAAGAATAAAATTTACTTGTCAGCGCTGTTCCTGAAAGATTACGGGGATATAGCCGGGGAAGGGAATGAGCAGGAAGCGCTGCTGCAACTGCTGCAGCCAAAAGCATTGACAGCACAAGGTATAGCGGAAGCTCAAAACTTGCTCAAAAGGTACAAACTCAGGAACCACTACCAGCAGTATACAGAGCAGTACGGCGGATAGCGCTGGCTGTCTCTGGTGCCGGAATTCATCCAGTGATGCCCTGTGGGCAAGGGGCTCCAGACTCCCCCCGCATATGGCCTGGTATATATAAACCTGCAGTCTGTCGGCCGGGCGCAACACAGCTATCTTATATATAAACTTCAGCTAAAGTGCTGTGCGCTATATATAGGTATATATCGTGAACTCGGGAATTGTTCACCTATGCTTCAAACAAATGCTCATCCCTCTGGCTTGACTTTCTTGAGGTTCTATAGCTGGCTTTGGTGCTCTCAGGCCGAGAGGCCTCCCCGAAATACTTCGGGGTAAACTAATTCCCTTCGGCGCTGCTTTCGTTTCCTGCCTTACGGCTGCCGCTCACGCAGCACCGGAAACTCTCGAGGCGCCTCCTGGAAAAACTGGAAACAGTGTCGCTTTGAGCTGACTTCTATATGTTTATACATGGAGATAATCACCTAAATTATAATAAGTTGTATATAAATTAATTCCCGAGTTCACGTTATATATAAAAAGCGTTTGGACTAAACGAGAGTACTTACTTTGCGTCCTCTTTTACTGCTACGGCTATTTTCGAGTCTGCCGTGCCGTAATACAGGAACCATTTGTCTTTGAAGTAAACCAACCCTTCCACGAAGCAGACTTCGTTTACCTCGCCAATTTTCTCGTAGGGCTTGTCGGGCTGGATAAAGTTGGAGTCTGTTCTGGCGATGAGTTTGTAGGGCTGGTTTTTGTCGAACAGGGCCTGCCCGGCGCTGTAAGTGAACTTAGGCAGGGCGGGGTCGTTGAAATTGGCCGCGTTGCTCCCGTTATATATCAGCAGAATGCCATCGTCCTGCAGCATCGCGTAGGGGCCGGGCTCCACCAGGCGGCTGTCGAAGTAGCCGGGGCGGGGGTGCAGTACCGAAATCATTTTCTGCGTTTCCGCATTCTCCGCCACCTCCCACTGCACCAGGTCATCCGAGGTGGCCATAAACAAATCGGTGTCACCGAAATACATCCAGTACTTCCCGTCAATTTTGGTGGCCACCGTTCTGTTTCCTACGCGCCTCGCCACAATGGCCCCGGATTTGGACCAGGTGTCTTTGTACTTCCCCTCGCCCAAAACCAGGCCGTGCTTTACCCAGGTCTTCAGGTCTTTGGAGGTGGCCAGGCACAGCCGGGCGGTTTTGCCGTCATAGGCGGTATAGGTCAGGATATAGGTGCCGTCCTCGCTTTCCACCACCCGGGGGTCTTCGATGCCGCACTTCCACTCGTATTTTTTAAATGCGTCATTTTCAGGGTACAGCACCGGCTCCGGTTGCTTGGTAAAATGAAGGCCGTCATCGCTGACGGCCAGGCCCAGCCTGGAGGTCATGTGGTTGTCCTGCGCCCGGTAGATCATATATACCTTGCCGCCTTTTACCACGGCTGATGGGTTCAGCACGTTCCGCGCCTCCCACCGCACCAGGCTGTCGCTGACAGGGCAATGGAACTGCTGGCCGGGCGAGGGCTGCATAATAGGGTTCAGGCTGTCCACCTTCACAAAACCGAGCAGCGCCCATTCGTCGGCTTCAGGGGCAGTAATTGCCTGCGGCTGCTTCCCATTTTCATGGGTGCAGTTGGTGAGCAGGAAGCAGAGCAGCAGGATATATAGAGGTCTAATCATAGCTTTTTACTCGGTGCGAGTCAGCCGTTGCGGGGCAAGAGTCACGTATATGCTAACCTTCATTCACCTACCATGTATAGAATTTTTCTGGCTATATTTTCTGATATTCTAAAGTCAGTCTGTTGTACTTGATTTAGAACAGGCAAGAGCTTTGTTATATATCCCTGTTGCCTGGCTTTGACTAAAATTCCCAGGCTGCCGGTGATTCTCAAGTGAAGTGATTTGGCGACTTTTCTGGCTTTCAAGTCATCAAGTGCTACCAAAGTGCCCGGTAAATCAAAAGTCAAGGCGATGGCACTTGCTTCCCCTTTGCCTAAAATTTGTGTCAGTGTTTATTGCAGCGCCTCGTTACTTGCTCCTTTTATCTTTACCCAATCTGGTAAGGCTTTACCAAATTCATCTGCAATCTCGGGTGTAACATAGACGGTGGAGTAGCACTTTCTGAGCAAATCCAGTCTTTCTATCTTGTCAAAAAGGATTAAGCAACTGGTATCACAAATTATCAGTTCAGGCATTGGCGACGTCAGTTAATAAATCTTCTTCAGATTTACTGAACAGAGAAAATCCGTACATGCCCATTATTTCTATGAAAGCTCTTTTTGATAGTCCGGCTAAATCTGCGGCTTGCCCTAAAGAGAGCTTTTCTCTCTCATATAATTCCCCAGCTAAAAGTATTTTCAGTTCTGGTTCACTTATATCCAGATGCTCCGGTAACATTAAGCTTACTACACGCATGATTGTATGTTTTTATATATAACTGCTTTTTAGCATCCTAAGTTGTTTTTGCTTACGCCCAACGGTGTTCGTACATGAGGTGTGCGAGGCGCAGCCGAAGCTTTGCTCATATGCTATGTTAGCTGCTGCACTTTTACTTCATTAATTCTGCTAACACCCTCTCCAACTCTTCCCCTTTTATATCCTTATAAATTACTTTTCCCTCTGGGGAGATAAGGAGAGTAGAGGGATAACTCGCTACACCATGCTGCTCCACAATCTTATCGGACAACACCTGTGACCAAGTGAGCCCATGCTTTTCAATTAGCTTTGCCACGTCTTCAGGTTTTGATTGTCCTATTATTCCTACAACTTCGAACTTGCTCTTATCATACTGGTCGGTTAAGGCCTTCAGCCTTGGAAACTCCTTTATGCAGGGACCACACCACGTTGCCCAGAAATCCAACAGAACATACTTTCCTTTCAACTGCTCAGTTGTAACCTCCTTCTCTGACTTGAAGTCCTTTCCCTTGAAGTCAAGCGTAGGGAATCCTATCTGAGCTGATTTTACCGTATCAGGATGCTGTACTTTTCGAATTCTGGCTACACTCTTTTCCCCATTAACGCCCAGGTACTGGTACATAACGTCTCCTAGGTAGAAGTACTGGTTAGGACGCACAGGCACAGACAAGTCCACCGTCCTGTTCCTCGCCTTATCCGTTAGCACTACCAGCTTGTTGTCCTCTTCATTCAAGTCCTTTGAAACAAAGCTGCCGCTTTCAATTGCAATCTTGTAAGCCTTGCCCTGGTCGTTTATAGTGGCGGTGTAATGTCTCGGGAAATTGAAATAAACATTCTCATCTTCAGGCATGCCAACGATGGCTAAAGGAAGCGTCTCTTCAACCACTTTGCCATTGCGTAAAAGTTGGTGCTTTACCTGAACAGCGTTATCTGCAAAGCTTTTATATTTTTCGAAGTCCAGCGGCATAGCGTACATCAGCAGCGGGCGTGCTTGTTCATCTGAGAAATCAAGATCGGTGTCGGTGTCGGCAAGCCATACTTTATTACCTGCTTCGTTTTCACCTACTATGGCGTAGACTGAGACTCTCAGAGGCTCTTTGGAGAGCTCTTTCTCATTGGGTACGTATTTCAGGAGCTGCATCCACTGGTCAAACATTTCTTTTGAAATCTTCTTGCCAATGAAAAGCTGGTAGAAGAACTGCTTCTCGTCAATCCTAAATTGGTGCTTAGTGATGTTTTTAAGGTTCCCCGGTATTCCCCTTAATTCTAAACGGAAGGGGCTATCTTCAGCCTCTGCCATGATGCCTCCTATGCCTGGATGGAACACGCTATAGCCTTGAGATAGATTTATTGGCACCTCTAATACTTCCTGTGCAAAAGTGTTGAGTGAAAGCCAAAGCAGAATCAATACGGGGAGGAAAGACTTCTTCTTCATATTTTATTTTTGAATAAAGCCCAATTAGTAGCTAAACGTAATTTTCGACTTATATGCTATATATAGCAGACAAGCACAAACAAACTACCCCAATATACTATATATCACCTGATATATAAATACAGCCTCCACCATTAAAATCATATATAAACAAGAGCGCCCCGACTTCTGCCGGGGCGCTCATTTTCACTACATTAAAAAACATTAACTCAGCCAATCTTCTCAAAGCCAAGATACGGGTGCAGCACCTTCGGCATGCGGATGCCGTCAGGGGTTTGGTTGTTCTCCAGCAGGGCGGCGACGATGCGCGGCAGGGCCAGGGCGCTGCCGTTCAGCGTGTGCAGCAGCTGCGTTTTGCCGGACTCTGTTTTGTAGCGCAGCTTCAGGCGGTTGGCCTGGTACGTCTCGAAATTGGAGGCAGAGCTTACCTCCAGCCAGCGGCCCTGGGCCGTGGAGTACACTTCCATATCAAAAGTGAGGGCAGCGGTGAAGCCCATGTCGCCGCCGCACAGGCGCAGCACGCGGTAGGGCAGCTCTAGTTTTTGTAACAGGCCCTGTATGTGCCGGCTCATCTCCTCCAGCGCCTCATACGATTTCTCGGGCAGCGTAATCTGCACAATCTCCACCTTGTCGAACTGGTGCAGGCGGTTCAGGCCGCGCACATCAGCTCCCCACGAGCCCGCCTCACGGCGGAAGCAGGGGGTGTGGCCGGCGTTCTTCACGGGCAGTTGCTCCACGGGCAGAATCATATCCCGGTATATATTGGTAATCGGCACCTCGGCCGTCGGGATCAGGTACAGGTTGTCTTCGGTGGCGTGGTACATCTGGCCTTCCTTGTCGGGCAGCTGGCCGGTGCCGAAGCCGGAGGCCTCGTTCACCAGAATCGGCGGCTGCACCTCCATATAGCCTGCGGCGATGGCCTCGTCGAGGAAAAAGTTGATGAGCGCCCGCTGCAGCCGCGCCCCCTGCCTCTTATATACCGGGAAGCCCGCGCCCGTTATCTTGTTGCCCAGCTCAAAATCGATGATGTCGTACTTCTGGATCAGCTCCCAGTGCGGCAGCGCGCCTTCAAATAATTTCGGAATTTCGCCGTGCTGCAGAACTACTTCGTTGTCTTCCGGTGTTCTACCCACAGGCACGCTCTCGTGCGGCAGGTTTGGCAGTTTGTACAAAGCCTGCTGTATCTGCTCCTCCACCGCCGCCAGTTGCTCGGCAAGTTGTTTTGTCTTCTGCTTCAGTTCGGACGTTTCTGATTTATAGGCTTCGGCCTGCGCGCGCTCCCCGTTCTTCATCAGCACCCCGATTTCTTTGGAGATGGCGTTGGCGCGGCTCTGCAGTTCGTCGTGCTGGCCCTGCACCTGGCGGCGCTGCTGGTCCAGCGCCAGAAGGGCGTTTACCTCCTCAGCCGCGTTTTTGTAGTTTTTCTTGTTCAGACCTTCTACCACCTGGGCCGTCTGTTCTCTTAAAACTGTTAACTGTAACATAGTTGGGTGTTATATATACCTGCAAAAATATACTTTTTTAAGGAGATAGGGGCATTCGCGAAATCTTTTTGACCGATATTGAAACTTTTACTATAAAATACTCCGTAATATTTGTTAATTATAAGGCATTGCAATAACATTGCGGTACAATTGAAGAAGGCCCTTCCCTGTGCCTCTCTGACTCTTTCGCAACCAATTCTATTTTTCCTGATTAATAACAGAATCTCTCGCTGCGTTCGCCTACTGTGCAACCTGGCAGGCTAATTAACTACCATACCGTTATTTATGTACAATATTGATGAATTGAAAGATAGACTTCTTTCAGAACTCAAGGAAATTGCTGAAGACCTGGGCGTAAAAAACTTCAGGAAACTCAGCAAGCAGGACCTTATCTACAAAATCCTCGACACGCAAGCCGTAACGCCTTCTGAGCAACTACCAAAAAAATACAAGTCTGCTGTTGGTGCCGCTGCTGTAGGGAATGCTGAAGCATCTGAAAGTGACATTGCTGTAGCAGAAGTAAGCGAAGTGGCCCTGGCAGAGGCACCCACTCGCGCTAAAAGAGAAAGGCGCCCCGCCCCCGAGCCTGTAGCCGCCCGCACCGAAAGCAACGCCGCCACCGTAGTTGCCGCACCAGCCCCTGTCAAAGACCATGGCTTGCAGAACAACCGGGAGCGCGTGCGCCCCGAAACGCAAACCCGCGAGGGAAGAGACGATAACAGGAGCAACGCCAACCGCAGCGACAGCAGAGGAAACGATGCTCCAAAAGAAAACCGTGCCGATAGAGAGAACCGTAGCGACAACCGCGGAAACGACAACCGCGGAAACGACAACCGCGGAAATGACAACCGGGGCAACGACGCCCGCGACACGCGCAGCGAGCGCGACAACCGAAACGATAACCGCGGCAACGACAGCAGGGGCAATGATACCCGAAACGACCGCAACGATACAAACCCGCGCCGCAACAACCAGCAGCAGGCGCAGAATACCACCAATTTCAAGGAGTTTGACGGTATTATCCTGAACGAAGGCGTGCTGGAACTGATGCAGGATGGGTATGGCTTCCTGCGTTCCACGCACTACAACTACCTGGCCAGCCCGGACGACATTTATGTGTCGCCTTCGCAGATAAAGCTTTTCGGCCTGAAGACAGGCGACACGGTGAAAGGCCAGATACGCCCGCCGAAGGAAGGCGAGAAATACTTCGCCCTGCTGAAAGTGGAGACCGTGAACGGCCGCACCACCGAAGAGATCCGCGACCGCATTCCGTTCCAGCATCTCACGCCGCTGTTCCCAGAGGAGCGCCTGAAACTGACCACAAGGCCAAGCCAGCTTTCCACCCGCATTCTCGACCTGTTCGCTCCGATTGGAAAGGGCCAGCGCGGCATGATTGTGGCGCAGCCAAAGACAGGTAAAACCGTGCTGCTGAAAGAGATCGCCAATGCCATCTCCGAAAACCACCCGGAGGTGTACCTGATGATCCTGCTGATAGACGAGCGCCCGGAAGAAGTAACCGATATGGCCCGCAGCGTAAAAGCCGAGGTGATCGCCTCTACCTTCGACGAAACAGCCGAGCGCCACGTGAAAGTGTCGAGCATTGTGCTGGACAAGGCAAAGCGCATGGTGGAGTGCGGCCACGACGTGGTGATTCTGCTGGACTCCATTACCCGCCTGGCGCGCGCTTACAACACCGTGGTTCCGTCGTCCGGTAAAATCCTGTCGGGTGGTGTGGACGCCAACGCGCTGCACAAGCCGAAGCGCTTCTTCGGGGCGGCCCGCAACGTGGAGAACGGCGGCTCGCTCACCATCATCGCTACAGCCCTGATAGACACAGGCTCGAAGATGGACGAGGTGATTTTTGAAGAATTCAAAGGTACCGGTAACATGGAGCTTCAGCTGGACCGCAAACTGGCCAACAGACGCACCTACCCGGCTATCGACGTGCCTGCATCCGGCACACGCCGCGAAGACCTGCTGATGGACAAGGACGAGCTGAACCGTATCTGGATCCTGCGCAAGTTTATGTCTGATATGAATTCCATCGAGGCCATGGAGTTCCTGAAAGACAGAATGGTTGGAACCAAGAGCAACGAGGAGTTCCTGATCTCGATGAACGGCTAAGCGCAAGCTTCAGCATCAACTTATATATAAACGCATCAGCCCGCTTGCCGAAAGGTGAGCGGGCTGATGCGTTTATATATGCTGAACCAGGTCTGATAAAAATAGGCAATGCATTTAACAATTAGGCAGTACGCGCTCGCTGTGCTTGTACATCCAACCACCCTTGGACCTCATCTTGTAGGCGAAAATATTTAGTTCATGCCGCAAGCTTAGCGACAGCGCAACTTGTAGTTATATAGGAGGCAAGTTTGCCAAGAGATTACCCTAAGTCTGTTTTTCGCATTTATCAACTGGCTGCCATACCCAACCACCTTTACCGCTTCGCTCAAACTGGCGGTATATAAGCTTAATAGATAGCCGCTGCTTCAATTTGAATGGCTACAATTCTTTCCCTACAAGATGAGTCTTGGACAAGGAGGGGCAGTTGAATATATAGGCATTACCCAATAGAGAATACATTACTGCCCACTATCTAACTCTCTAATTTTCTGACTTTCTAACTCTTTTAACTCACTGCCAGAAAGCGTAGTCCGGCTGCTGGAGCAGATACACGGTGTACGTCATGACCAGGCCGAATACCATATGGGCGAATATGAGCGTGATGAGGTAGGTCTTCAGGGCAAGGAGCGGCGGTTTCGGGTGTACCATAAAGAAGAAATACCAGATCACCATGGCGATGATGCCGTGCCCAAGCCCTAAAAGTAAACCCCAGGAGGCAGTCAGCAGGCCCACCCCCGAATCCCAGAGCGCCAGGTAGAAGAGCGCAAAGAAAATGCCCACGGCATAGTGCGCCACCGTGCCCACCGCCTTGGTGCTGACGGCATCCGAGAGGCCTCCGTCCGGTTGCGTGCGAAACAGCACCATAGTGCCCAGTATCTTTATCACCTTCATTACCCGGTGCGTGGCGTACGAAAGCAGGTACAGAAAAGCCGTCATGGCGGCGGTGGCGGCCAGTCCGCCGAGAATTGCGTGCAGAAGTTTCATAGGGAGCGCATTGTTTTGCCTGTATACGAGACATCGCTCCTATATATAGCAGGCGTTACAAATAGGCGCGCACCACCATCATGATAATGAAAGCCGTGCTGATGCTGAGCGAGGAGATTTTGTTCATCTGCATGGTGTTTTCGTAGTTCACCTCCCGCGGGTCATGCTGCGACCGCAGCACCCAGCCCGCAAAAAAATAAACGACCGGAGCCGTGCAAATCAGGAAGATATATATGTTCCGTACCTGATCGGTTGTAAAATAAAGATAAAGCAGCAAGGCTGTGCCCAAAAGCAGGCTGGCAGCGGCAAACAGGTAGGTGCCTTTGATGCCTAAAATGAGGCTCAGCGTGCGGTCGCCGCGCTGTCGGTCCTCGCTGTGCTGGTAAATCTGGGTGAGGGGGTAGGAGCCGCAGAGAAAGAGCGTGCTGACGAGGGCAAATCCAATATAGGGCAGTTGCAGCACCTCCGCCGGCGCGAAGCCAATGCCCACCAGCACCATCACAAAAGTAAAGGCTCCCTGGAAAAAAGTGACGACAAAGGTGCTGAGGATGGGGTGTTTTTTCAGCCGAATGCCTTCGTAGCTATATGCCTTCGACACGAGCAGGTACAGCGTCACCAGAGCCCCGAACAGCGGCGACAGCAGCATGCCCAGCCCCACGGCCAGCACATCGAACAGCAACACAAGGTGCATGAGCTGCCGCGTCACTTTGGGCGGTTGCTTCAAACCGCCGATGCTGCCCTCGTCGCGGTCGTAGTAGGAGTTGTAGCCGTTGCTGGCCGGGTACGCCAGCAGGTGCAGGATCAGGAACACCGCCACTGCCCGCCACACCGCATAACCGGTCACCGCGCTCAGCGCAAACCAGAAAATCGGCATCAGGTACACCGAAAACGGAATCCGCATCAGCGTCAGGGCGCTTCTGTAGCTATTCATTTATCATTTACCAACTAACATTTATCATACAGCTCAGGAGCGCTTAGTAAGTAGATTCTATATGGCAGGAGCCTTGCTCAAAAATCGACCGAATCAGACCTATACTGATTCAATCATTCAAAATTACTCCTCCGCGTACCCGATGAGGTAAATCACGTGCTTACCCGGGCGTGTGCCAGCTTTGCCGGTTCGCCATATATACCGCGGGGAGTCTATGTCCTGTACCATGCGCTGCAGCATCTCGGGGGTATAGATGCGGAGCAGCGAAACCGTGCCGTCCCATATAATGCCCAGCGGAATAAGCGGGACGAGGTACGTGAAAAAAAGCCTGCTGAGACGGAACGGCCGGATAAAGGGCGTCACCAGGAAGATGATGACCGGGAAGGCCGTCCAGAGCAGCAGCACCTCCAGCCAGCTCTTGCTCGCTCCTTCAAATACACCGATGGCTGCCTTGTCGTGGGCCGCGCGCTGTAAGATGGCCTTCGCCACGGCAGGCGGGAAGTGGTGGAACGAGGAAAAAATGGTGCGCACGCCGGTGATATGTGCGGGCACAGCCGTGGCGTCCACAGGTTCGGGTATATAATCCAGGGCACCGCCGGAAGTTTGCTGCAGGTATATATAGGAAGCGATGTTTGGGTAGAGATCGGTGAGGGTAATATGGATGGTGGTGCCCATGCGCTGGCTCAACTCACGCTGCACCACGCCGATGCCGCCCCCGGCTCCGGAGCACAGGTCGGTGATATGGCGCTGCTGCGTGCGCTCCAACAGCTCCTGCAGCAAGGGCAGGGCAGCCTCGTAAGCGCTCAGCTTCGAAATCATGAAACGCAGGAAATCGAGCATCCCTTGGCGGATGACGTGCGGAAACCACCGCTGGTCTTCTAACTCGAAAAGCTGGAGGCGTAGGTTCAAAGGTCTGGCTTTATATGCCATACCACCCCGCCGCCCGAAAGGTTGCTCCGGTGCCGCAAACCGCACTTACAACAAGGTTTATATATATGGTATGGCCCAGCCTCTGTCATCAACCTAACGGAGATACCCGTCCCTGCCCGCGCCTACCTTCAGGCCGTCGCCGGTGTTGCTGAACAGCTGCCAGTACTCTTCCGCGGGCTCCTGCGGGTCAGGGGAGACGGTGAGGGTGCTGTGGTCGGTGAAGTAAATGGTGAAGCCATAGTAGGCAGCCTCCTCCACCCGCTTCACCACCAAAGCAGGCATGCGCTTCACCAGTTGCAGCAGCCGCTGGTCTCGGTAGCTGGAGCCGGGCACTTTCCAGTCCCACACCGGCGACGGCAAGCCAGCTTCGCGCTTGCGTATATATACCTCGCTGTGCCGGATGGCGTCACCGCCCGGCTGCTGCAACTGCCAGGGGCAGTTCAGGGCCAGCGTTATTTCGCCCACATCCAGGATCAGCCCCTGCGGGGTGGTGTAGCGGGTGCTTCCGAAATGGAAGAACTGCACCAGCCCGTTGCGGGTGGTTTTGGTGAGCGGCAGGCCGGGTAGTCGGTCAAACTCCTGTGTGGCTGATGCTGGCATATGGCAAGGGTATGGGGTGCTGGCGGATGGCGCAAAGATAGGCACCGCCCGTAAAAGAACAGGCCTTTTGCCGAACGTTTACTAAGTTTTGAACCTTTAAATCGCGGTTGTTGTGTACAAAAGGTATATTTGCAGTCGTTCTGGAACGGGCGCAAACGTGAATTTAACAAGGGTGTCCTCTATTTGATAAAGCATGCTGCAAGAGCGAGAAGTAGTAGAAAAGCCAAAGAAACCCATCCATAAAAGCATTATTCGGTTTGTCTGGAAGTGCCTGTTTATAGGCGTCGCATTTGTGGTGGGCTACTTGCTAAGCGTGGACAACAACGTGTTTTACCTCTTCGGCGCCTCCCCAAGCCTGGACAAACTGGAGAACCCGCGCTCTGACCAGGCCTCGGAGCTATATACCGCCGACGGGCAGTTGATAGGCAAGTACTTTCAGGAGAACCGCAGCCCCGTAAGCTACGACAGCGTGTCGCCAATGCTGATCAAGGCGCTCATCGCCACAGAAGACGCGCGCTTTTACGAACACTCCGGCATTGACCCGGCCGCCATCGCCTCGGCTGTATATGGCGCGCTGCAGGGCGATGCCCGCGGCGCCAGCACCATCACGCAGCAGCTCGCCAAAAACCTCTACAAAACCCGCACCAACGAATCGAAAGGGGTGCTGGGGCATATACCGGTGGCTGACTTGGTCATCTCCAAAACCAAGGAGTGGCTGACGGCCATCAAGCTGGAGCAGCGCTACACCAAGCAGGAGATTCTGGCGATGTACCTCAACACCGTCGATTTCGGCTCCAACTCCTTCGGTATCAAGGTCGCCTCCAAAACCTTCTTCGGCACCCCGCCTGATAGCCTGAAAACTGAGGAGGCGGCCGTGCTGGTGGGGCTCCTGAAAGCGCCGACCTATTACAGTCCGCGCTTCAACCCTGAAAACGCCACCCGCCGCCGCAACACGGTGCTGGCACAGCTGGCCAAGTACAACTATATATCCCCGGCAAAGGCCGACTCGCTGAGCCAACTGCCGCTGGTGCTGGACTACAGTGTGGAAAACCATTACGATGGCCCTGCCACGTACTTCCGGGGGGCGGTGGCCGACTACCTGCAGGAGTGGACGAAGCAGAACGGCTACGACCTGTACCGCGACGGCCTGAAGATATACACCACCATCGATTCCCGGATGCAGGCGCACGCCGAGGAGGCTATGGAGGAGCACATGCGCAAGCTGCAGCGCCGCTTCGACAACCACTGGGAAGGCAAAAACCCCTGGGTGGATGAGGACAACCGCGAGATTCCCGGTTTCATAGAGGAGACCATCAAGCGCACCTCCTATTACCAGCGGCTGAAGGATAAATACGGCAAGGACACAGCCGCCATCAACAAAGAACTGCACACGCCGCGCGAGATGATGGTGTTTACCTGGGACAACGACTCGCTGGAAAAGAAAGTGACCATGAGCCCCCTGGACTCGCTGGCCTACTACAAGCACTTCCTGCACGGCGGCATGATGACCATGGACCCTTTCTCCGGGCATATAAAGGCCTGGGTGGGCGGCATCAACTTCAAGTATTTTAAGTACGACCACGTGAAACAGGCGCGCCGGCAGCCGGGCTCTACCTTCAAGCCATTTGTGTACGTGGCCGCCATCGACAACGGCTACTCGCCCTGCGACAAAGTGGTGGACAAGCGCGTGACCATCAACTACGTGGAGAACGGGGAAGCCAAAAGCTGGTCGCCCACCAATGCTGACTGGGAGTATACCGGTGCCCCCATGACGCTGCGCCGCGCCATGGGCAAGTCTGTGAACTCCGTAACGGCACAACTCACCGAGCTGGTGGGGTGGGAGACCGTGGTGAAGTATGCGCACCGCCTTGGCATTACGAGTCCGCTGGATGCGGTCCCGTCCATTGGCCTGGGGCCGAGCGATGTGTCTGTATACGACATGGTGGCGGCGTACAGCACCTTCCCAAACCAGGGATTCTACACGGAGCCCATGTTCATTACCCGCATCGAAGACCGTAACGGCAACCTGATACACCAGTTTGTGCCGAAGCAGAAGAAGGTGCTGAGCGAAGAGACCGCTTTCCTGATGATGCACATGCTGAAGGGCGGCATGGAGGAGCCGGGGGGCACCTCCCAGGCCCTGTGGGAGTACGACCTCTGGAAGAAAGGAAACGAGATTGGCGGCAAAACCGGCACCACCTCCAACCACTCCGACGGCTGGTATATGGGCGTGACAAAAGACCTGGTGACGGGTATATGGGTGGGCGGCGAAGACCGCAGCATTCACTTCCGCACCTCACAGTTGGGCGAGGGCTCTAAAACCGCGCTGCCGGTGTTCGGGCTATATATGGAGAAGATATACGAGGACGAGGAACTGGGCTACACCATGGGCCGCTTCCCAAAACCCACTGTCGACATCAGCAAAGAGTATAACTGTACCACCGTGCTGCCCAAGCAAACCCTGCCCGACTCCACGCAGCTGGACTCCGTGCTGGAACTGCTGAATACGGGTAATATTCTGTAGCAGGTCTGCCCGGGTCAGGGTATATATAAATAATGGAAAGGCGCAATTAGTTTATTTAACTGCGATAGCCAACCTGTATGTCAACACGAGGTAGTGGCACAGTATTTTAACAGTATCAGATAGAGTGGCTTATAATGCTCCTTAGCTTTTGTTAGGGATAGTGCTTTTTACTTTGGCTGATAGTTTTCCCAATACTCTTTTGGCGTTACAATTTTGGTCCTTTTATATTTGCCCATCGTAAAATCGTTGGAATTACCTGTAATCAGGTAATTAGCTTTACTTTCTTCCGCAAGTTCTAAAAGCCTGTTATCAGGTTGGTCGCTTATGATAGATAATTTTGTTTTAGGATAAAATTTCACGGCTTTTGTCTCGACAGTAGCTAAAACAGTTTGCGCCGCGTTTATAAAATCCAGATACTTCGAAAATTTTTTACGATTCAGGACTTCATAGTATTCCGATATGAGTTCATCAGAAATACAAAGCATAATCTTGTCTTCAATGAAAAGCTCGTTTATGATTAGGTAAGGAAAACTCCGTTGGATAAGTGCTGATACTAAAACATTGGTGTCAAGAATTATTCTTTGCATTCTTTCTTACAGCATTTACTTCCTTTGTTATATCTTTCACAGTCAGTTTAGAAAGGCCATATTTCTCCGCAAGCGCAATACTTTTACCTAAATTCTGTCGCATTAATTCTTTGCTTACTATTTCTACGAAGTCGGAAAAACTTAATTTATCCGCCTTTATTCCAAACTTATTATACTCAAGGTCAGATATCGAAATACTTAGTGTTCTCATAAGTTCCTTTTAACAATATTAAAATACGAATTTTATTTGATTCCATTTTAAGATTCAGCTTTGTATATAATGGTTATTATATAAAGCGTAGCATCCCGAAGGGTGATATGATTTATGTACCTTGTTGTGTTTTCATTTTATTCAGTTTCAAACACTTGTCCATTTAGGGTGTGAGTGCAACAATCACAGAATGGAGCCAAGTCTTTCGCTTTCAACTTAGGATTTGATAGCTGTAATTTTCCATCATCATCAATGAACATTCCTGAGACATAGGTGGATTCTCCAACTCTGAAAAATCTTTTCTATCCTCTTCATTCAGAGCGACTACCCAGTATATAGGTTCCAGTTCATCCAACCGAGATTTTGCTTCGTTTACGACGTCCTCCCAATCTTTCCCAACTTTTGATAATAGAAATCTGAAAAGAGGGGCATAGTCAAGTCCTCTTTCTTTTTTACCGTGCATAGAACCTTTGGTTTGCTAAAGTGTCTCCCGCTTTTTGTTTCTGGAATCTTTGAAATCACCACCGAAATTATGACGAACACCCCTTGCTCTTGTATTTACCTTTCTAAATAAGGGTGTTTTGTCTCTATTCATTTCGTTTTTCTAAATGAAATACAACTACTGTATATACGTAACTGTGAGGTCCTCTGCACTATATATGAAGCAAGCAAAGAAGTTAAATCAAACAGCCCCTCGTTTATATATGTAGCCGTTTCCTCAATCCTTCTCCTCCTTATAGAAAGACGCCAGTGCCTCTCCCAGATAGTTGTACTCAAAGGTGAAGCCTGTTTGCAGCACCTTGTTGGCGCTTACGCGCAGGCTCGACAGCACCACCTCGCTCATCTCGCCCATCACCAGGTTCAGCGCGAAGGCAGGCACCTTGGGCAGCACCAGCGGGCGCTTTATGACCTCGGCCAGCGCCTGCGTAAACGCCTTGTTGGTGACGGGGTGCGGCGCCACGGCATTATATACTCCATGAAACTGCGGGTCTTCAATGGCCCTGATAAACAGGCGGCAGGCATCGTCTATATGAATCCACGACATGTACTGCTTGCCGGAGCCGAGCGTGGCGCCCGCCATCAGCTTCACGGGCCGCGCCAGTTGGGGCAGCGCGCCGCCCTTTGTGCTGAGCACGATGCCCAGGCGCAGGATAACGGTGCGCAGGTTCAGGTCGTGCATCTGCCAGGCTGAGGCCTCCCAGGCTTTGCACACCTCCGCCAGGTAGTCGTCGCCGGTGGTGTTCTCTTCTGAAATCAGCCGGTCGCCGGAGTCGCCGTACACGTTGATGCCCGAGACAGACACGAAACCCTTCACGTGGTGCTCCGAATCGCTCAGGCACTTGTAGAGCAGGTTAGCGCTTTTCACGCGGCTGTCAATTATCTCCTTCTTGCGCTCCTCTGTCCATTTCTCGGAGGAGAGGCTGGCTCCTGCCAGATGCACGATGTAGTCGGCGTAGGTGATGGCGTTCTCGTCTATATAGCCTTGCTTCACGTCCCACCTGAAGGTTTTGTACTTCGACACCTTGTCAGGATTGCGGCTCAGGTGGGCCACCTCATAGCCCTGGTCGATGAGCATTTCGGAGAGGCGCATGCCAATTAAGCCCGAACCACCTGTAATTAAAATTTTACCAGACATAGCTGTTGTTGAAAATGATGAGGCATAGAACTATCTTATACGCAATACAGGTATATTTGAGTTTTCTAATATCTATTAGGGAAAAATTAAGCGAGTCAGTGGCGCGCTAACCTCTTACTTATTCGTGCGGATGTGCCCCAGGAACTCGTTGCGGTACTGGTCCTGGTCGAAGAGGCCGGAATACTCAGCCGTAATGGTGCTACTGCTCACGTCGTTCACGCCACGGCTCATCACGCACAGGTGGTCGGCCTCTATCATCACGGCCACATTCTCCGTTTTCAGGGACTCCTTCAGTTCATTGGCGATCTGCATCGTCATGCGCTCCTGCACCTGCGGGCGGCGGGCATAGTAATGCACAATGCGGTTCAGTTTCGATAAGCCTATCACGTGCTCATTGGGTATATAGGCCACATGGGCTTTGCCGATGATGGGCACGAAATGGTGTTCGCAGTAAGAGTACACGGTAATATCGCGCTCTACCAGCATTTTGCTGTACTTGTACTTGTTCTCGAAGCGCCGCGCTGTGGGCTTGTTGCCAGGGTCCAGGCCGGAGAAGATTTCCTTCACAAACATTTTGGCCACCCGGTGAGGGGTGCCTTTCAGGCTGTCGTCCGTCAGGTCGAGGCCCAGCGTGTGCATGATTCCATGGAAGTGGCCTTCAATGATGGCGATTTTCTCCTCGTTGGTCAGGGTAAAGGCGTCGGGGCGCATGGGGGTGTCCAGAGAGCTCATCACATGGTCGTCCATCGCTTCCTCGTCCGGAGTTATATCTAGCTTGTGGTTATCCATGGTATTCCACAAAGTTTCTTTCTGTTTCATAAAGTGTTACGGCTAAATCGTAGTCGGGGCTAATTTTACTCCGGAGCTTCTCCCATATCACCACCGCGATGTTCTCTGCCGTCGGGTTCAGGTGCCTGAATTCGGGAGTGTCGAGGTTCAGGTTTTTATGATCGAACCTGTCCAGTATCTCCTGCTTTATCAGGTCGCTCAGTTTTTTCAGGTCGTACACATAGCCGGTTTCGGGGTCAACGGTGCCGGTGATCCTCACATAGAGTTCGTAGTTGTGCCCGTGGTAGTTGGGGTTGTTGCACAAGCCAAAAACGGCATTGTTTTTCTCATCGGTCCAGGCCGGGTTGTGCAGCCTGTGCGCGGCGTTGAAATGCTCTTTCCGGCTAACGGTTACTTTCATAGGGTATAGAACAGCTACGGTGGCAGGATTGTTTGGCTCCCGGCAGCATCATCCAAATCTGCGAAAGCTGCAAGTTCGCAAAGTTAATGTACCCACCACGATTCCCAAATCAAATCAGGGTGAAATTAATCTGGCACCAGCCCGCTGTTTCTCACCCTGATTCTCTACTTTAGTGAACGGAAATTTGCTTAAACAGTGCAATTAAAATCGCGACAAATGAGAGGAATTTTACTCGGGGTGCTTCTGATGGTAAGTGGCTTCTGCCAGGCGCAGGTGGTGCAGGTGGTGGAGAAGGAGCAGGAGGTAAACGGCGTCATCCGGCGCGGGCAGCAGCTTTCGGTGGAGCTGGACCCTAAAACGGTGGAGAAATCCTGGAAGGCCTATCTCAGCGAGAAAGCAGGAAAGGTGAAAAGCAGCAAGGGTCTCTTTACCGTGGAGGGTGCCCAGATCGATACCATTTCCGATGCGCCCATGCGAGTGATTTCCATGGTCGGTAGCAGTGCCCAGGGCAGCAGCGTGTGGTGGAGCCTGGACATGGGCGTGGCTTATATAGACAAAGACGCCACCCCGGAGGAGTATGCCGCCTCCGAAAAGTTTCTGCGCGGCTTTGCCCGCAAAGTGTACCGCGAAGACGTGCTGCGCCAGATAAACAAGGCAGAAGACGTGCTTCGCGCCACCAAATCGGAGCAGGACCGGGTGGTGAAGGAGGCAAACAGCATCCAGCAGAGCATCGACAAGAACAGGCAGCGCCGGAAAGACCTGGAGGCGGAACTGGCGCACAATGCCGAGGAACTGAAGCAACTGGAGCTAAGTGTGCAGCACAACGCCAGGCAGCAGGAAATCAGCCGGCAGCAGGTGCAGGATATGGAGAAGTCAGTGGAGGAGGTGCGGGCAAAGCTGAGGGATATAAAATAGCAGCGCCTTACATAAGGGGCAGGATTTGTAAAGAATTCATTTGGCAATAAATGTGAGCTAACTGCGCCGCAATTTCATGTCTGTCATCCTGTAAGGATCTCGGTAGAAGAGAGGTTCTACCGTAGTCATTCATGGATAAGCGGTTGCGGCTGGCCCACAAGATCCTTCCAGGATGACAGAATAATGTAAGCTAATTCTGTACTTGTAGTTATAAGAAACACCTGAGCAGGAACAGGCAGCCGTCGTCTTGTGTATCTACAGCCTCATCCAGCGCTGGATCTCCTTTTCGGCGAACCGCTCGTCGCGCCAGCCCACGAAGTTGGTATTGGCGGCGGGGTTGGCGTTGGCAAACCATTCCTCCAGAATCTTCTTTACCGCCGGGTATTCCACGCTGAGGGCCCTGTAGTTCGTGGCCTCGATATGGCGCTCGCTCGGCCTGGCGGGCACGGCCACCACGATGTGCTGCAATTCCCCGTCCGTTTCCAACTGCATCAGCCCTACCGGCAGCACCTCGGCCACTGTGCCCGTTTCCAGCCGCTCCGACAGCACCAGCACCTCCAGCCCTTTGCCATTCCTGTTGATCTCGGTGGAGGGAATGAAGCCGAGGTTGGCGGGGTAGGGCAGAAACTGGACTACCCGGTCCTGTCCCGCCATTATATCGTTTACAAACGCCTTCTGCTCCTGGTCATATATAAGTCTGTGGTTGCTGCCCGCAGGCGTCTCGATGACCGCCTGCAACTGCTCGTTGCCCGTGTAAGTAGGCAGCTCCGCATAGTCTGTTTTGCAGGAGACGAGCAGCAGCGCCAGTAAGGTGAGGTAAGGAGTTATATATGATTTCATAGGCCTTGGCTTCAGGAAGTGCAAAGATAGGCAGCCCGCACGGTAGGGGAAAGCGTTGCGGCAAAGGGGCGCTCCAAAAGTGCGGGAACAAAAAAGAGGAGCCGGTTTTGGTCGGCTCCTCTTTCACTAAAACTATGGTAATTTATGAAAACAGGTTTCTTTATCTTCTCTCTTTGATACGAGCCGCTTTGCCCTGCAGGCCTCTCAGGTAGTACAGGCGCGCCCTTCTCACCTTACCTTTTCTAATCACGTCGATTTGCTCGATGGCTGGTGAAAGAAGCGGGAAAATACGCTCAAGTCCGATTTGGTTGGATACTTTTCTCACAGTAAAGGTCTCACCGTTTGTGTTCACGTTCTTACGCTGAATCACCACGCCCTGGAACTGCTGGATACGCTCTTTGTTACCCTCACGGATTCGCACGTGTACGTTAATCGTATCACCTGCCTGGAAGGAAGGGAAAGAGGCGCGCTTGTCAGTAGATTCCTGCTCTATGAATTTGATTAATAATTCGCTCATGATGGCTATGTTCTTAAAGTATCTTCTTCAAATTTCGGATTGCAAAGATATGTAATTATTTCTTACATAAGAATTTTTGCAGAAAAAAAATATGATGCCCGGGTCTGGCCTGCCAGGTATATATAGCGCTCAGTCGTTCAGCAGGTCGGGGCGGCGCTGCCTGGTGCGCTCCACCGCCTGCTCAAAGCGCCACGCGTCTATTTTAGGGCCATCGCCCGAAAGCAGTATCTCCGGCACCTGCATTCCTTTATAATCAGCCGGGCGGGTATACACAGGCGGGGCCAGCAGCCCATCCTGAAAAGAGTCCGTCAGCGCCGACGACTCGTCGTTCAGCACCCCCGGAATGATGCGGATAACGGCATCTGCCAGCACTGCCGCGCCCAACTCCCCACCCGACAGCACATAATCGCCGATGCTGATTTCGTGGGTGATGTAATGCCGCCGCACGCGCTCGTCCACGCCCTTGTAGTGGCCGCATAGGATGATGACGTTCTGCAGCAGCGAAAACTGATTGACGGTTTGCTGGTTCAGCGTCTGCCCGTCGGGCGTCATATAGATGATGGCGTCGTAGGGGCGCTCGGCCTTCAGGTCAGTCAGGAGGCGGTCGATGGGCTCAATCATCATCACCATACCGGCCCCGCCGCCGAAGGCGTAGTCGTCTATCTGGCCGTGCTTGTTCACGGCATATTGGCGCAGGTCGTGGATGTGGATATCCACCAGTCCTTTCTGCTGCGCACGCTTCACAATAGAGTGGCTGAAGGGGCTGTCCAGCAGATCGGGCTGGCAACTGATGATGTCAAAGCGCATTATTTGTCCTCCTCCGCGTCCTCGTCGAGGTCGTCGGCTTCGTCGGGGCTGGCAGGTTGGGTATATACTTCAAGCAGGCCCTCGGGCAGCTTCACGTGCAGTTGTTTTGCGTCGTGGTCGGCGCGCAGCACAATCTCGTCCATCACCGGCACCAGCATCTCCTGGTTCATATAGTCCATGGCCATCAGTTGCTGCTGCGGCATGTCGTAGAAGTCTTTGACCGTGCCGAGGGGGCCGTGGTTTTGGTCGATCACCTGGTACCCGATCACCTCATGGAAGTAAAACTGGTCTTCTTCCAGTTCCGGCAGTTCGTCGAGAGGCAGGTATATGGCCGTGTTGCGCAGTGTTTCGGCCTGTTCGATGGTGTTTATGTCCTCGAACTTGATGATGAAGCGGCCTTTCTGCACCGGCTCCATCAAGGCTATAAAAAAAGGAATCAGCCTTCCTTTTTGCTCAAGGAAAACTGATTCCAGATCTTCATAATCCTCGGGGTAGTCTACGTCGAAAAATGCGACGACCTGCCCCTTGGTGCCATGGGTTTTGACGATATAGCCTAATTGGAAGCAGTCATCAATGTTCATGGCAGTAGTATTTATGCTTGCTCTTCCGGTGCAGCTTCGCCTTCGGCAGCAGGTGCCTCCGGAGCTTCTTCTGCGGCAGGAGCAGGGGCGTTGGCGGCGGCCTTCTCAGCCTCACGCTGACGGATAGCCTCGGCACGGGCCTCTTTCACTTTTGTCTCAGCATCGAGAGCAGCTTTTTTGGCGGCTTCTTTCGCAGTGCCAACGTTCTGGCGCTTGCTATCGATCTTAGCCTGCTTGGCTTCTTTCCACTCTGTCAGGCGGGAGTCGGCAGTTTCCTGTGTGATAGCGCCTTTGATCACCCCGATCTGCAGGTGCCTTCTGTAAAGCACGCCGGTGTAGGACAGCATGGCTTTCACCGTGTCGGTCGGCTGCGCGCCGTTCATCAACCACTGGAACGCCTTGTCTTCGCTGAAGTCGATAGACGCGGGGTTGGTGTTGGGGTTGTAGGTGCCCAGCTTCTCAATGAACTTCCCGTCGCGCGGGGATCTTGCATCTGCTACCACGATGTCGTAGATAGCTGCTTTCTTGCGGCCTCTGCGGGCCAGTCTGATTTTTACTGCCATTTTATGTATAAAATTTACGTCGGTGGAACCCGTCCACCAGTATAGAACCGCAAAGGTATGAATTTATACTTTATAAGTATACAAAATTGTAAGATTATATATGAGGCGGATGCGCCATGATTTCAACTTCGTAGGGCAGGCCATATATCATATATAAGGGGGCGCAGGAGAAGAAAGGGCCGGATATATAAAAAGCCCTTCGCACAGCGAAGGGCTTTTTATATATGTTCTATTTATATATACTCTATATGGGCGGAATAAGAACCTGCTTTTTCGTGCTTCGCAGTCCGGAAGCCCGCTGCCTGGGATTTATATATACGCGGACTTCCCAATCCGCTTCAGCCATTGTTCCGAATTAAGAAATCCGGGACAGCAGCTGGCATTGGCGTTATATATGGCCTGTTTATATATAGCCTGCTTAGGCGGCAGCCTGTGATTTTGATCGGGGTGTTGCCTTCAGTTTTACTTTCACCGGCTTCAGCTTGATGATATGGAGCTTGTTGAGTGTCCAGATAACCGGCCAGGTCGGGTCCACTTCCCACCACTTCACTCCGAAGTTGACGCGGTTAGGCAGCTTGTGGTGGTTGTTCTGGAACAACTCGCCGCCCGTCAGGAAGTCGAAGAAAAGCGAGTTGCGGGATTTGTCGTTATTGTCGAAGTTCTGATAGCCGTACTTGTGGCCGCTCCAGTTCACGATAGCGCCATGTATCGGTCCCATCAGGAAATGGAGGGGCAGCAGCAGGAACATCCACCACTGCGTGGCAAAGGCGATGTAAAACAGCACGTAGCCCACGCCCCAGCCAATGCGGGAGAAGTAGGAGTCGCCCACCCGCTCCAGCGCCGGCCATACCGGGTAATCGCCCTCGAAGCGGCGCTCCGGCTCCACGCGCTTGTGCAGCACGTTGTTATATATCTCCTTGGTTTTCCACATCATCGTGAACGCGTTGTTCGAGAAGTGCGGTGAGTGCGGGTCACGCTCCGTATCGGAGAAAGCGTGGTGCATGCGGTGCAGGATTGCGTAGGCGCGCGGCGACAGGAAAGAAGATCCCTGTGCTATATAAGTCAGCAGGTAAAAGGCTTTCTCCCAGAAAGGGTTCATGGTGAACATTTTATGGGCGGCGTAACGGTGCAGGTAAAAGGTCTGCACGAAAAGTGACAGGTACCAGTGCACCACAAAAAATATGAGTATAGGCATGAGCGTAAGGAATGATGACAGATAGCTTCTAATACAGAGCGGGGCTGATTGCCGTAACCGTGCCACGCGTTCTCGCAAATTTACAACACGATTCGAAAGTTAAATAGAGATGGCGGGGTAAAAGTTCAGAAAGTGACTAAAATCATCTTCTTAGCGCATGGGTGCAGCTACCGGAATGGGCCCCATGCAGCGTTTTGCGGCGGCGGGGCGCTCACCGTTACCTGCGTTTTGAGGGTGGGGTGCTCGAACTGCAGCTGGCGGGCATGCAGGGCGATGCTTTTGTCGGGCAGCGGCTGCGGCGCACCGTATTTCAGGTCACCGAGGATGGGGCAGCGCATGGAGGCAAGCTGTACCCGTATCTGGTGCGACCTGCCGGTGATGGGGTTCACCTCCAGCAGGTAACAGCCCTGCTGGGCCTGCAGCAGCCTGTAGTGGAGTTCGGAGCGCTGGCCGCTCCTGTTTTCTTTGGCGTAGGCCTTGGTGATGTTCCTGGAGCTGTCCTTGACAAGCCAGTGTACGAGTGTGCCCTCTTCCTGCGGCGGCCTGCGCTGCACCACCGCCCAGTAGGTCTTCTGCGTTTTTCTGCTCCGGAACAGCTCATTCAGCCGGGCCAGGGCCTTGGAGGTTTTGGCGAGCAGCACCACACCGCTCACGGGCCGGTCCAGGCGGTGTACTACGCCCACAAACACATTGCCGGGCTTGTTGTACTTCTCCTTTATATAGGCTTTGGCCATGTCCGCCAGCGTGGTGTCGCCGGTCTCGTCGCCGTGTACCAGCAGGCCCGCCGGTTTGTTCACCGCCAGCACATGGTTGTCCTCATACAGCACTTCGAGCATTTAATTTCTAATTGATCAATACGCTTCCTTTTCGTTCGGGAAGTCGAGGCTTTTGACGTCTTTGATGTAGTTAGTGACGGCGTCCGTCATGATGCTGTGCAGGTCGGCGTAGCGGCGCAGGAAGCGGGGCTTGAACTCTTTGTTGATGCCCAGCATGTCGTGTACCACCAGCACCTGCCCGTCCACGTGCGGCCCGGCGCCTATGCCGATGATGGGGATGGTGAGCGCCTCTGCCACGCGCCTGGCAAGCTCCGAGGGGATTTTCTCCAGCACAATGGCGAAGCAGCCCAGGTCCTGCAGCAGTTGCGCATCGTCTATCAGCTTCTGCGCCTCGGCATCCTCCTTGGCGCGCACCGTGTACGTGCCGAATTTATATATAGACTGCGGCGTGAGCCCCAGGTGGCCCATCACCGGCACGCCGGCGCTCAGGATGCGGGTAACGGACTCCTTTATCTCGGCGCCGCCTTCCAGCTTGATGCCGTGCGCCCCCGACTCCTTCATGATGCGGATGGCCGAGCGCAGCGCCTCGGACGAATTACCCTGGTAAGAGCCAAAGGGCATGTCCACCACCACAAAGGCCCGGCTCACGCCCCGCACCACCGACGAGGCGTGGTAGATCATCTGGTCCAGCGTGATGGGCAGCGTGGTTTCGTGGCCCGCCATCACGTTAGAGGCCGAGTCGCCCACCAGCAGCACATCGGTGCCCGCCGCATCCAGGATGGAGGCCATCGAGAAATCATATGCCGTGAGCATCGATATTTTCTCGCCGCGCTCCTTCATGTTCTGCAGCTGGTGCGTGGTTATTTTCTTCAGGTCGCTTTTATGAACAGACATGGTTGTATCGGTTAGGAGCTGCAAAGCTATAAAATCCGCAAACAAAAACAGCCACATGGGCTGTGGCTGTTTCGCTTACCGGTTCCATCCGGACCTGCGCTTGGTCAGTTTCAGGTCCTGCAGCAGCGCCGAGCGGGCCTGGATGGTGAGGTTGTAGCCCCGCTGCAGGCCGAACGGAATCCAGCTGATGCTCATGTCCCAGCAGTGCAGGTCGCGGGTGATGTTGACGGTGGCGTAGGAGATGTTCTGGCTGGTGAAGTCGTAGGTGCCGTTATAGGACACCTGCCATTTCTCTGTGATGCCCAGCGTGCCGTTTATCCCCATTGTCCGGTCCACCCTGGCCGGGGAAGCGAGCGAGTTGCTGGGCGAGTAATACATGGTGAAATCGAGCGCGAGAGTCCACGGAATCTTGAAGTCGATATACTCGGGCAGCAGCGGGGTTTCGTCGCGCTGCAGCATGGGCAGGTTGGTGGGGCCTGTCTCATCGGTTTTCCGGGCGTTCGGATTCAGGTTGGCCCGCAGGTTCAGGTTGGCGTTCGTCAGCCTGGCCAGCCGCAGGTGCTGCGGGTCGAAGTAATACTCGTTTACCCTCCTGCCGACGCCGGTGTCGCTGTACTCCAGCTTGTAGGGGTCGAAGCTGGAGCTGAACGTGACGTCCAGGAACTTGAACAGGCGCGTGCTCATGGTGAGGCGGATAGGGGCCAGGTTGAAGGAGTCGGCGGCAAAGTCGTAGCCGGAGCTTATCCGCAGGTTGTCAATCAGGCTTACCTTCTCAAACTGGTTTTCTGCAGTGGCGCTGTCGGATTTGGAGCGCACCTTCATCTCAATGTTGTTGTCGATGGAGAAGCCCAGGGCGCTGCTGAGCGACATGCCCGGCGCCCCTGTCCGGAAGCGGGAGAGCGTTTGCACCCGCGCCTCGTTCGTGGCCGGGTTCACGCCTGTCAGCACATCCTGATAGAAGCCAAAGCGGCCATCGCTGAAGTCGGGGCGGTAGCTGTAGCTGATGCTGGGCCTGATCAGGTGGCGGATGGCCTCCACGCGCTTGCCTTTTATATAGGCCGTGCCATATATGGTGGTGCTGAGCGAGGCGCCGGCCGAGTACTGGTACACCCTCCCGAAGCCGGTGGTGTCGACATCCACTTTCTGCGAGTCGGGGTCGAAGCGGTAGGTGTACTTCTCGTCGAGCCAGGTCTCGCCGTAGCTGACGCTCGGGGAGAAGTTGAAGAAGCGGAATACCTTATAGTTGCCCAGGCCGATGCTGAGGTTGTGGGTAGCCTCCTGCTTGCCGTTTTTCCAGAGATCCGCCAGGTTGTCGAAACCCACTTCCAGCGTGGTGTCTTGCCGGGTCTCCCCGATGATGCCGTTTACCCCGCTGAGCCGTCGGGCAGGCACCCGGTTGCTCACCTCGTTGCGGGCGCGCAGGCTGTACCCGATGGTGAAGTTCTCGTACCACGCGCCAGTGGCAGGCGCATTGCTGAAGAGCTCATACAGGCTCACCGTCGACATGCTCAGGCTCATGTCGGGCAGCACGAAGTCCATCGAGCCTGTCACGGTGTTCTGCGACTGCCGGGCGCTCACGGTGTAGCTGAAAGGCGAGTTCGGGATGGTCTTCTGATAAGAAACCTGCGAGCTGAAAGACGGCGACAGGTAATTGGCGGAGTTGGTATAGTTCAGGCGCTGGTGCAACTGGCTGCCGGCGTTTACGCTGGCCGTGAAGCGGCCGCGGCCCGGCTTCTGCACGGGCGTGTGCGACCACCGGATCCAGAACGTGCGCTGCGACTCCGGCAGGATGTCATATAAATTTTCCGAGGTAGACCTGGCACGCTCCACATCCGCCTCGTCATTTTTGAAGTAGTCGTAGGTGATGCCTATCGAGCCCCGGTAATCATAACGGTTCACATAATCCGTCTGAGTGTCTATGTTATAGCCGCCCAGCGAGTAAATGTCGCCGCGCACCGTGGTGCCTATATAGTCGTTCCAGGCAAAGTAATAGCCGAGCCCGCTCAGATAAAAGCCCCGTGCCCTGCTCTCCCCAAAAGTCGGCACCTGTATGCCCGAGGCCCGCTTCTGGTTTTTGGGCGTCGGGAACAGCCCGAACAGAAAGCCCAGGGGCGTCGGGATGTCCCCAATCACGAGGTTGAAGGGGCCGGTCATCACCTTGCTGTTGGGGATAACCTTGAATTTCTCGGAACTGATGTAGAAGTGCGGGTGGGCCAGGTCGCAGGTGGTGTAACGGGAGTGAAGCCCGTAAAACTCTTCCTTCTCGTTTCGTTTCACCACCTCAGCGTGTATATAGCCCTCTCCCTGCCGTGTAACCACCTCGGATATGCGCCCCCGCCGGGTTTTGTAGTTGTAGGCTATTTTCTTGGCTTCGTAGGTCTGGCTGGCGTCCGTGAACACGGGCACGCCCAACTCCTTGCCCGTGGAGTCCGGGAGCCAGGTCGCCGTCACCAGGTTGGTCTCGTAGTTTAGCTCGATATAGGCTGCCTCCAAGGACACGTCGCCGTAATTGATTTTGGCGTCGCCGTACAGGTGTACGACCTCCCGGTCCACCTCGAACTGGATGGAGTCTCTGGCCGAGTATTTGATAGTGGTCTCAATGTCGCCGCCGGGGGCGGGGACAGCGACAGAATCCTGCGTGGCGGAGACGGCGGCGGTGTCCTGTGGGGCGGGTACGGTGTCCTGCGGGGCAACCGGCGCCTGCTCCGTCGTCTGGCCCACTGCCGCCGGGGGTGAGAGAAAGGTAAACGGCAGGAGCAGCAGGAAAATTAAAAAGTGTCGCAAATCTTCAGTGTTCCCTAAAAGTTTACTTATTTTGTACAAAGTTATTGTTTAACTTTTTAACTAACGAAGGTTGTGAAAAATATTGTTGCTGTCCCGTTTCTCGCTGTCGTTTTGCTGCTCTGTACCTCCGGAAAGCTTGAGTTCAGAAGGGACTACAAAGTGCGCACGGTGGTGATAGACGCCGGGCACGGGGGGAAGGATGTGGGGTGCAACGGTAAACACTCGCAGGAGGCGGACGTGGCGCTGAGCCTGGCGCTGCAGGTGGGCAAACTGATACAGGAGAACCTGCCCGACGTGAAAGTGATATATACCCGCAAGGAAGACAAGTTTGTGGAGCTGATAGACCGCGCGGGCATCGCCAACAAGAACGACGCCGACCTTTTTATCTCCATCCACTTGAATTCAGGCCCCCCAGCTGCCTACGGCACAGAAACATACACCATGGGTATCCAGAAGTCGGAGGGCAACCTGCTGGTGGCCAAGCGCGAGAACTCGGTGGTGCTGCAGGAGGAGAACTACAAAGAAAACTACAACGGCTTCGACCCGAACTCCCCGCAGAGCCATATCCTGTTCACGCTGCACCAGAGCGCCTACATCGACAACAGCCTGAGCTTCGCCAGCAAAGTGGAGGAGGAGTTCAGTACCCGGGTGGGACGCAAGAGCCGGGGCGTGAAGCAGGCGCCTTTTCTGGTGCTCTGGAAGTCCTTCATGCCCAGCGTGCTGATAGAGTGCGGCTTCCTCACCAATCCCACAGAAGAGAAATTCCTTAACGATAAAACGGGACAGACGTATATGGCATCAGGTATATACCGGGCCTTCAAAGAGTACAAAAAGGAGTTGGAGGTCATGAACTGATGCACTAAGCCCCCCTTACGTGAAAATATCCAAGGAAATAAAAGTTGCCCTGCTGGGTATCGTGGCCATTGCGCTGCTGTACTTTGGCTTTATGTTTCTCAAAGGTTCGGACATCTTCTCCGACACCCGCACCTACTACGTGATGTATGACGACGTGGACGGCCTTGCCCTGTCTAACCCCGTGGTGCTGAACGGCATACAAGTTGGGTCGGTGCAGAATATGAAGCTGAAGCCGGAAATGGGAAACCAGATCATGGTGGAGCTGGACGTGATGGAGGAAATACAGGTGGGGGACTCGACGATAGCGGCACTGTCCAACTCCGGCCTGCTGGGCAGCAAGGCCATTGTGCTGTACCTGGGCAACAGCACCAAGGTTTTTGATGGCGGCGAAAAGCTGATCGCCTACAAAGAGAGCAGCCTTTCGGAGCTCATCACCACCAAAACGGTGCCCATCATTGACAAAGTGGACACGACCCTGGCCCGGGTGAACAGGCTGCTGGAGAGCGAGGCCAAGGGGAACGTGCAGGACATACTGGCCAACACCAAGGCGACTACCGCCGCCATCAACGAGATTCTGCGCGCCAACCAGGAGAACGTCAACCAGATAACCTCCAATATCAACGCCCTGACAGCCTCACTGGTGAAGACAGAGCAAAACATAAACAAACTGGCGCTGAACATGGCGCAGATTACAGACACCCTGAAGCAGGTGGAGATTACAGAACTGGTGCGGAACACAAACGACGCCGTGGCCGAACTGGAAGCAGCGGCCACCAAGCTGAACTCCGGTCAGGGCTCCCTTGGCATGCTGATGAACGACGAGGCGCTCTACGAGAACCTGAACCGCTCTACGGCGGCGCTGGAGGCGCTGCTGCGCGATGTGCAGGCCTATCCGAAACGGTATGTGCAGTTCTCGCTGCTCGGCCGCAAAGACGAGTACAAAGTGGATGCAACAGGCCGCGTGGTATCCCTTGAAGAGGTGAAGGAGATGCAGGAACTGCACCCCGGGGAGTTCAGGACGGTGCCGGACACGGTGTATGTGCCTGTGCCGGTGCAAGGCAGCGGAAGTTCTGCGACACCCGCCACCGAAATAGACTCTCTCAAGTAGCCTGAAGTCCTATATGGCATAGCCTTATATATAAAATCCGCTTACAGGGCGGATTTTTCTTTTTACCATCCGACCCACCTATCCAAAAAAGCTTGTATGGATATCGAATTCAACAAAAACGAAGATGCCCTGAAGCAACTGGTCTACCAACTGAAGGCAAAACTGAAGAACGTATATGCGGGGGGAGGGGAGAAGCGCATCCGGAAAGAGCACGAAAAGGGGAAAATGACGGCGCGTGAGCGCATCAGCTACCTGCTCGACGAGGGGGCGGAGTTTCTCGAGGTGGGAGCCCTTGCTGGCGAAGGCATGTACGAAGAAGTGGGCGGCTGCCCGGGCGGCGGCGTGATTACCGGCATCGGCTATATACAGGGCCGCCAGTGCGTGGTGGTGGCCAACGACGCCACGGTAAAGGCGGGGGCCTGGTTCCCTATCACGGCCAAGAAGAACCTGCGGGCGCAGGAAATCGCCATGGAGAACAAACTGCCCATCGTGTACCTGGTGGACAGTGCCGGGGTGTTTCTGCCCATGCAGGACGAGATTTTCCCGGATAAAGAGCACTTCGGGCGCATGTTCCGAAACAACGCCGTGATGAGTGCGATGGGCATTGTGCAGATTGCCGCCATCATGGGCAGTTGTGTGGCAGGCGGCGCGTACCTGCCCATCATGAGCGACGAGGCGCTGATTGTGGAAGGAACGGGCTCCGTATTCCTGGCGGGCTCCTACCTCGTGAAGTCGGCTATCGGCGAAACCATCGACAACGAGACGCTGGGCGGCGCCGCCACGCACTCCGAGATATCCGGCGTGACCGACTACAAGTGCAAAAATGACCAGGAGGCGCTGGACCATATCCGCAACCTCTTCGATAAGATGGGCGACAACCCGAAGGCCGGCTTCAACCGTGCCGCGCCTGCTGCCCCGAAACTGACTGAGCAGGATATATATGGCCTGCTGCCCGCTGACCGCGTGAAGCCCTACGATATGATGGACATCATCTCCAGATTGGCGGACAACTCCTTGTTTGAGCCATACAAAGACTTATATGGCCAGACGCTGATCTGCGGCCTCGCCCGCATCGACGGCTGGTCGGTGGGCATTGTGGCCAACCAGCGCAAAATTGTGAAGAGCAAAAAAGGCGAAATGCAGATGGGCGGCGTTATATATTCCGACTCCGCCGACAAGGCCGCCCGCTTTATCATGAACTGCAACCAGAAGAAGATTCCGCTGGTGTTTCTGCAGGATGTGTCCGGGTTTATGGTGGGCAGCAAGGCCGAGCACGGCGGCATCATAAAAGACGGTGCCAAGATGGTGAGCGCCATGGCCAACTCGGTGGTGCCCAAGTTTACGATACTTATAGGCAACAGCTACGGGGCGGGCAACTACGCCATGTGCGGCAAAGCTTACGACCCGCGGCTTATATATGCCTGGCCCACGGCCCAACTGGCCGTGATGAGCGGGGCCGCGGCCGCCAACACGCTGCTGCAGATACAGGTGTCGTCACTGAAAGCCAGGGGCGAGGAGATAACACCCGAAGCCGAAAAAGAACTGCTGGAACGCATCACCAGCAAATATAACGAAGAGCTGTCGCCGTACTACGCGGCCGCCCGCCTATGGGTGGACGGTATCATCGATCCGCTGGAGACGCGCAAGGTTATATCCATAGGCATCGAGGCGGCCAACCACGCCCCCATCGAGAAGCCGTACAGCGTGGGTGTGATACAGACGTGATAAAAATTCAGAATTATGAATTAGAAATTACAAATGGGGGTTTATTTAAGAAGATATTAAACTGCCGTGGGTTCCCACCATTCTAATTTATAATTTTGAATTTCTAATTAAAGATACTGTGACGAAGAATGAAATAAAGGCGCTCATCTCGCTGCTGGAAGACAGCGACTACGAGGTGGCGCACCATGTAGAACAGCGCATTGTGGCGCTCGGAGAAGGGATTATCCCGTTTCTGGAGGAGGAGTGGGAGGAGACGCTGGACTCGGACCTGCAGAAGAAAATCGAGGACCTGATCCACAGCCTGCAGTTCGAGGGGCTGCTTGCCCGCCTGAAAGCCTGGAAGGAGAAAGGCGCCGACAACCTGATAGAGGGCATGTGGCTGGTGAATTCCTATATGTACCCGGACGTGGAGTTCAGCGACATCTCCCGGACAATGGACCAGCTTTACTTCGACGCCTGGACGCACATGAAGGACGAGATGCACCCTTACGACCAGGTAAAATCGCTGAACAACGTGCTGTTCCGGGAGAAGCGCTTCTCGGCCAACACCAAGAACTTCCACTCGCCCGCCAACTCCATGCTGCACCTGGTGCTGGAGAGCAAGCGCGGCAACCCCCTGACCCTGTGCGTGATTTACATGACGCTGGCGCAGCGCCTCGGCATGCCGGTATATGGCGTGAACCTGCCTAACCTGTTCATCCTGACCTATAAGATGGACGGCCTGCAGTTTTATGTCAACGTCTACAACAAGGGCCTCATCCTGTCTAAGGCCGACATCGACAATTATATCCTGCAGCTCAACCTCAACCCGATGGACATCTTTTATGAGCCCTGCTCCAACATCGACGTGGTGAAGCGGGCCCTTCGAAATCTCGCCTTCTCGTTCGAGAAGATGGATGACCTGGAGAAGGCGACCGAAGTGACCAAACTGCTCACCGCCATCACCGACGAGGACAGCCCGGTATAGAAGATTTAACGATCATATATAAAAGCAGAAGGCAGTTCGTTACGAACTGCCTTCTGCTTTTATATATGATTCGCCTTAGTATTTCTTAATCAGGCAGCCGGTGGCGCGTTTATCCACGGTGGTCACGGCTTTGTTGGCCAGCACGGCGTCAATCACATTTTTGAGGTAGTTGTTTTTCACGCCGCTCGCCACCTGCGGGTTGTCGTCGATGGCGCCCTTGTATTTGAGCACGAAGCCATCGCCGGTGTTCTGCAGCACAAAGGCCTCTGGCGTTTTCGTGGCTCCGAACTGCTTGCTCAGGCGCTGGCCTTCGTCGGCCAAGTAGGGGAAGCTGTAGTTCTTGGCGGCCATGGCCTCCAGCGTTTCGCCGCCGTCGCCCACACCGGGGTTCACGAAAACAAACTGCACACCCTGGCCGCTGTAGGTGCCGGCAAGTGTAGTAAGGCGGTTTTCGTACAATTTTGAGTAAGGGCACTGGTTGTTCGTAAACACCAGCACCACCGTTTTGGCATTGGCAAAGTCGCTCAGTGAGGCGGTCTTGTTGTTGGCGCCCTTCAGCGAGAAATCCGCCACTTTATCCCCCAGTTGATAGCTCCCGGACTGCGCAAAAGCGCCAATGGACAGGAACAAGGCTGCGGCAAGCGAGGCAAAGTATTTCATATAAGTAAAGTTTAAAGGCTTGGTTCAGGTGCGTCGATGCAGTAGGTGAGCACGTGGTTTAGGATGGTGGCGTGCTGAATCTGGTACAATTTAGAAAAATTTTCGGTTTGCACACGCCCCAGCAGCACATTTGGTTCATTGGCCGGGCACAGCAGCAGGTTTTCTTTTAGAATCAGCCGTTTTCGGCTATACAGTTTATATAAGGTTTCCTTGGCGCTCCAGTACAGGCAGGTGCTTGTTTCGTCGGAGGCGGTGTGCTGTTTTTCCTCCGCCGTCAGGAATTTGTCCTGTACACGCAGCGCTTTCGGGGTCACTAATTCAATATCTATGCCAACCTTATATTTATCTGAAAGTATAACGGCGACCAACTGCGGCGAGTGCGTGATGGAAACATACAGGGGGTTGCCGGGGAAGTAAGGCATGCCCTCTTCGGTGCGGGCCAGCACCAGTGGCTCCGCTGTGAATTTCTGCAGCAGCCCGTACACCAGCACCCGGCTGGCCAGCCACTCCAGCCGCCGTTTGGGGTGTACCTTGCCCGCTAGGGCGCTCACGTCGGCCTGTGGGGGCAGGGCGGCATATAAGGCGGCCTCCGGCTCCTGCAGTTGCCAGATTCCCAGCCAGGTGTGATTGTCAATTTTTTGGGTGATCAACAGGGGCATAGGCAATAAGGCGTGGGTAAGGATGTTTTATATATACCCGGCAAACGGTTCGGGCGAATTGTTGTAAATTTAGCTAAAATTAAAGCGGAAGCAGACAAAAGGCATCATGGCCAGCAATATACAAGTACAGAAAATAACCACCCTCACCGGCCACCGCGACTGCGTGTACACCCTTGCGCCATCGGGGGAGGAGCACGTTTTCTTCTCGGCCGCCGGCGACGGCATGGTGGTGGCCTGGAATCTGAATGACCCGGACACCGGCGAACTGGTGGCCAAAGTGAGCGGCTCGGTGTATGCGCTCCGCTATATACCCGGCCGCAACCTGCTGCTCATCGGCCAGAACCAGGAGGGCCTGCAGGTCATCGACCTGAAAGATAAGAAAATACGGAAGTCGGTACCGCTGCCGAAGGCGGCCATTTTTGATATTCTATATATACCGGAACTGGAGAAAATTTTCGTGGGCATGGCCGGCGGCGCTGTCTGCGTGGTCAGCGGCGACACGTTTGAGCTGCAGACCCTTATCCGGAAATCGAGCCAGAGCGCCCGCAGCCTGGCCTACAACCCGCAAACGCAGGAACTGGCCGTGGGCTACAGCGACAACGTCATCCGGATATATGATGCGGCCAGCCTGGAGCTGAAGCACGAGATGGATGCGCACGCCAACTCGGTTTTCACGGTGGCTTACTCGCCGGACGGCAAACTGTTGCTCACGGGCAGCCGCGACGCGCACCTGCGGGTGTGGGAGGTAGAGCAAAACTACAAAGAGCGCGGTTACACCATCGCCCACATGTACACCATCAACCACATCACCTACAGCCCCGACGGCCGGTTTTTCGCCACCTGCAGCATGGACAAATCGATAAAAGTGTGGGATGCGCAGACCTTTAAACTGCTGAAAGTGATAGACAAGGTGCGCAACGCCAGCCACGGCACATCGGTGAATAAATTATTTTGGTCGGCTCATCAGAATCAGTTAGTTTCGTGTAGTGACGACCGCACCATTTCGGTTTGGGATATAAAACAGGTTGAGTTATGAAGATTACACCATTAGAAATCAGGCAGAAAACATTTGAAAAGGCTTTCAGGGGGTTGGACAAGGACGAGGTATACGCCTTTTTGATGACCCTCTCGCAACAGTGGGAAAAGCTGCTGGACGAAAACAAGGACCTGCGCATGAAACTGGACGCCTCGCACCGCGAAACCCAGAAACTGCGGGAGGTGGAATCTTCGCTGTACAAAACCCTGAAAACCGCCGAGGACACCGGCAGCAGCATTGTGGAGCAGGCCAACAAAGCCGCAGAACTGCGGGGCCGGGAAGCCGAGCTGAAAGCAAACGAGCTGCTGAACCAGGCCCGCCACCAGGCGCGCCAGGTGCTGGAGGAGGCCACGAAGCAATCAGAGAGGCTGGTGGCTGAGATGCAGCAGGAGGTGAAGGCCCTGGAGCAGGATTACCAGCGCATGGAGGGCCACCTCGACACGATGGTGCGCGACCTGAAGAACCTGGCCAACGAGGCGCTGGAGCGGGCCGAGAAGACAAAGGCAAAACCTAAAACCACCACACAGAGTATTCTTTCAAGAGCCGCCGACGTGAAAGTAGAGAGCGCGGAGCTGCTGAAAAGCCTGAAAGATATGAAAACGACAAACGAAACCAAGCCGATTCAATTGGCAGAGACCACTGCAGCCAACGCGCCTGTGGCAGCCATCGGCAACAATTACCACCCGCTCGGCGACCCCGCGCCGGGCGTGACGCAGCCACAACCTGAGGTGCCCAGCCCGGTAGAGCCAACCGTGCCGAACATTCCGTCGCCGGAGATTGAGCAGCCGTCGCCGGACTACCCGGGCCGCGTGCCGGCACCGGGCATTGAGCAGCCCATACCGGACATACAGCCCGTCACCCCGGACCAGCCGGAGATTCAGCCGCCGCTCACCGAGCCGTCGCGCAACAGCCAGAGCGGCCGCGTGCCCGTGCGCGAAACCGCCGGCTCTTTCTTCGACGAGATAGGCTAGCCATATATGGGACAGATTGCGCTGGAGGGGATGGAGTTCTTCGCTTTCCACGGCTTTTATGACGAGGAGCAGAAGATCGGCAACAAGTACGGCGTCGATTTATATATAGACACCGACCTGCGCCGCGCCGCCGAAAGCGACGACCTGCACCAGACCGTGAACTACGAGGTGCTGTACAAGCTGGTGCTGACCGAAATGAAAGCGCCCGCCCGCCTGCTCGAGCACCTGGGCCACCGCATCATCGACAAGGTATATGAGAAATTCCCGTTTGTGGTGTCGGTGAAGGTGCAGGTATATAAATTCAACCCCCCGCTCGGCGGCATCTGCAAATGGGCGAAAGTCAGTTTAGAGGAAGCAAGGTAAGCTTCTGTTTGCTTCAGCATATATAAAAACTGCCAGCGCTGAAAAGGGCTGGCAGTTTTTGCGTTTGTCGTATCCAACCACCCCTGCCCCTCCTTATCCAAGGAGGGGAGTTTTCTTACTACTGCTTCTTCCTCCCTCATGGCAAACGTCTGGTAGGTATATATGAAATGTTAGTACTCGCGGCTATGTCTTCAACTATAATCTTTAGTTTTAAAAGTAGCATTTGCAGACTCCCCTCCTTAGAAAAGGAGGGGCAGGGGTGGCTGGGGCGTACAAAAGCAAACGGGAGTAAAAACAGTAGCTGACTGACACCGTTTTTACTCCCATTGCTTTTAGTCGATTCGAAAGTCTGCCTTACTGCAGTTCTTTCACGGTTTCCCTGAAGTAGGCCACGCTCGCCTGCACATCGGGCACGTTGTTGTCCCAGTTGTGCTCATACTCAACCGAGAACAAGCCTTCGAAGCCCTGTCTTTTAAGCTCCTGCAGTACCGCGTCCACCTGATTTACTCCCTGGCCCCAATGCACGTCATGGGCATTTCTGCTTTTTTCATTCAGGTCCTTCATGTGCAGCTGCACGATGTGGCCCTCCAGTTTTTTCAGGGACTCCACCGGGTCTAAGCCGGAGCGCACCCAGTGGCCGATATCAGCGCAGGCGCCTATCCGCTTGCTTTGCCCCTGCAGCGCACTCAGCACCACATCCGGGTTCCAGTAGTGCGAAGGCTGCGGGTGGTTGTGGATGGCCAGGTTAATTTCATACTCGTCGCAGAGTTGCGAGAGCAGGGGGAGGAATTTCTCATTGGGCTCGGAGGTGATGTTCTCCATGCCCATGGCTTTGGCAAACTCAAATATCTGCCGCCAGTCGGCTTCGTTGTCGGCCCCGACCACGCCGTAAGAAACGGCCTTCACGCCTTTCTCTTTCAGCATTTTCAGAATCTGCTCCCTTTTTTCCGCAGGCATGTGGTAGTCCATTTTGCCCTCAATGCCCCCACCGATGGTCTGGCCCGGGAAAGCCTCCACGTACTTCAGGTTACATTCCCTGATTTTATCGATGGCCTCGAAAAAAGTGAAACGGTTGAAGGTATAGGCCTGGGCGCCGAGCTTCCAGTCGAGTTTGGCCTCCGGTGTTTCTATGTTGGCTTGCTGGCTGCCCGCACAGGAGGTGAACAGGCATAAAACGAAAAGCAGAATGGGGTACATGTTTTTCATGTTTCAAAGATTTTTAAGGCTTGGGTTTATTATAAGGTTAAACCGGTTTGATGGCTCTGAGGGATTCTTAAGCCAGCGCGCTATATAACCACTGCTCCTAAAGTTAAGAGGTAGGATGTCATAATCAAAACAACCCCTGGTCTTAGCTATATATAGGTTCAGGGTTGAGATGAGTACGGGAACAAAGCCCCAGGATATATAATCCAGTCCCACTGCTTCGAAAGGAGCGGCGGGATATAAAACTACACCAGCTTCAGCAATTCCGACGCCGCCGCGAAAGCCGATTTCTGCCCTTCCTTCACCTGCGCCGTGATGCCGGGCAGCTGCTCCTTTACCTGCTGGTTGGCATAAAATCGCTCCTCCAGGCCCTGCCGGATGGCCTCCTGCAACCACTGCAGGTTCTGGTCGCGACGCTTCTGTCCGAAAAAGCCGTTGCTTTGCGTAAGTTGAAGGTAATCATATATAGCTTGCCAGATGGTGTCGAGGCCGGTTTTGGAGAGGGCGGAACAGGTGCTGACCTGTGGCAGCCAGCCGGAAACTGCTTTCGGGTACAGGTGGAGGGCGCTCTGGTACTCGGCGCGGGCGGCGTTGGCTTTGTCCACATTGGCTCCGTCGGCCTTGGTGATGGCGATGGCGTCGGCCATTTCCATGATGCCCCGCTTGATGCCCTGCAGCTCGTCGCCGGCGCCAGCCAGCATCAGCAGCAAAAAGAAATCCACCATGCCATGCACCGCCGTCTCCGACTGCCCCACCCCCACCGTTTCCACGACAATCATATCAAAGCCCGCCGCCTCGCAAAGGACAATGGACTCGCGGGTGCTCCGGGTCACGCCGCCAAGCGATTTGCCCGCCGGGGAGGGACGGATAAAAGCCTGCGGATTGGTGGCCAGCGCGTCCATGCGGGTTTTGTCGCCCAGGATGCTGCCGCCGGAGCGCTGGCTGGTCGGGTCGATGGCCAGCACCGCCAGCTTTTTCTGCTGCTCCCGGATCAAGTAGAGGCCAAAGGCTTCGATAAATGTGCTCTTTCCTACGCCGGGCACGCCCGTGATGCCCACCCGCACAGAGTTGCCCGCGTGTGGCAGCACCGCCCGGATGACCTCCTGCGCCAGTTCCTGGTCGGAGGGGAGCCTGCTTTCCACCAGCGTGATGGCACGGCTCAGCAGCACCCGGTCTCCGGCCAGAATGCCTGCTATATAGGTATCAGCACTGAATCGCTTGGCCAAGGGCGTGCGGGGTTAGGTTCAGGGATAGGGACTTCTCCCACAAATTTAAACTTATTGCGCAAAGCGCCATAGCCAGCCGGTGCGAAGGGCGTAAATCGCGGCGGTGTTTCCTGTTCAGGAAATCAGTAATGAAATGATTTTAGGATGAGACCTTTAGGATTAACAACAAGAAAGCCAGCCTATATACAAGCTGGCTTTCTTGTGCAGTATATATGGCAGGAATCAAATCTAAAGCCCCTGTGCAAAGTTGGGCAGGCCCAGATCGCTTTTCTGTTTTCCCAGGTGGAAGCCGTCGTCGGTGTAGGTGCTGGCCTTGCCTTTGGCGTTGGGGTTGCTGATGACGCCAAGGTAGCTGTTGCCCTGCCGGGCCACATATACCTTCCCGTCCGGGCCCAGTTGCAGCGCCCCGATGCGGGGGCTGGCGGAGGTGCCCACCACCACCGCCGATTTGGCGATGGCATCGGCGCTGCCCGCAGCCAGATCGAACTGGATGACCTGCGCCTTGCCGCCGCCCACGCCATTGGCCGTGCCATACAGCTTGGTGCCATCCGGCGAGAACACCACCCCATAGGCTTCTTCATATCCCTTCAGCAGGATGGGGTCTGACACCTTTCCGGTGCTGCGGTCGAATGAAAGGACCTCAAAGTTGCTATCGGCATCCCAGAGGGCGGCGGCCAGTCTGGTGCCGTCCGGGGAGGGCACCAGGTAGCCGATGGCTTTGCGGTTAGGGCCGCCATGCACCGTGCCCACGTTGCTCAGCACCGGCTGCACGCTCACCCCATCCGCTGACACCAGATAGGCGATATAGCCGTTGCTGTTCCAGCGGTGCGCGATCACCCACCAGTCGCGGTTGTTACTGTGGCGCACGGCGGTGAGTTTCTCGGTGGACGGGGCAATCAGGAAGTTGTTGCGCGACACGATATCGCCGTTGCCCTCTGCCTTCGTCATATCCACCACGGTATAGCGCAGGCCGTCCGACTGGGCCTGTATGTCGGTGGTGAAGATATAGTAGGTGCTGTCGGTGCCCGGCTTCGGCAAAATCAGCGCCGACTGGGTAGAGGATTTGCCGCCCATCAGGCCGTTGCCGTTGGGCATGACGCGGTGGTTGCGGTTCCAGACGGTGATGCCGTTGGTATATAAAAGCAGGTTGCCGTCTTTATCCGACAAAGTGGCGCTGCCTTCCTCGGTAAACAGCCGGCTGTTGGTGGCGGTGGCAGAGTCGCCGGAAAAAATAATGCCTGCGCCTTTGCCGAAGTACCAGTGCGCTTTCTCGCCTTGCGCAGAGGCCGTAAAGCCGCTGACAAAAAGAACAACGGCCGCTGCCAGGTGTCTGAAGTTGATCATGGTGAGGGTGCTTTATTCCTGAACGAAGGATTTGCAAACGTAGTGCCAAGTGTGCCTGCGGCCTGCGTTTATAGCGGGCAGCGAGCAAAATACGCCATAAAAAAGAGACGCAACACGTTGCGTCTCTCCATTCATTAAGATTTCCTATATGATGGGGTTACCTGCCGGTTGTGCCTCCCGTCGTGCCACCAGTAGTTCCTCCTGTCGTGCCCGTGGTGGTGCCATCGGTAGTGCCCGTTGTCGAACCGGTTGTGGTTGTTCCGGCCGTGGTGGCGCCAGTCGACCCGCTGGCGTCCAGGGTGTCGGTCATGTCGTCTTCAGGGCCGGTGATCTGGGTGTCGCCGCTGGTGGATTCGGGTGGCATGTCGCCATTGTTGCCTTCCGCGCAGGAGCTTAGGGAGAGCGTTGCCCCCATACATAGCGCTGCGGCAAGTGTTATATATTGTCTTTTCATAGCTTTCAAACGTGATGGTTTACAGATGGTAATGTTGTACGATATCCGCGCCCGCGCCGTTAGAATTTGATGCGAATTTTCTCAGCAGGGGCACCGGCCAGTTTTCCCACGCAATATATAACCCCGATACTGATACTACTGCAGGAAGGGCTTTTTCCGGAACGACACCTGGCTCATGGCGTCCTTTTCATATATGGCTACGGCATATGGCCGGTATTGCTGTTCGAAATTTTCCTCTCCCGGATACACTTCGGTGGGTGCCGGATTTCCCTGCAGAAAGAAATATACCCTGGTGTTGCCGTATTTGGTGTGCGGCATATAGTCGCCGTAAGCCTGCATTTCCTCCCACAGCGTGTCGGCCACCGTCACGGCATGTATGCGCACGATGGGGCCGGTGTTGTTCTCGTTCCGGTACATGGCCACCTCTTTGAAGTCGCCCTCCAAATCCTGCGGCCCGGGCTGCGAGAAGGAATCATATATAAACCAGACGATGAGAATGGCTGACAGGGCAATAAGGAGGTGTTTCAGTTTCATGTGTGATTAATTGGTAGTGCCAGTCAGAACACAGTTAACCCGCCACTGCGCGTAAAGTTATATGCACGCCAAATATAAAGCATGCAATCCTGATGGCATCTACTTCCTTGCCCTCACAGTGTTGGAATGGGCCGACGTGTTTGCCCGGCGTAATTACAGTGCGTTGGTCTGTGACAGCCTATATTACTGTCAGAAAAAGAAAGAACGGACACTTTACGCCTGGTGCATCAGGACGAATCCAATACACTTAATCTGCTCTTCACCGAAACTGACGGATGTTTTGCGCAACCTGAAGAAATATATGTCAAGGCATACAGTGGAAGCCATCAGCACAAAGCCGTAAAAACTGGCTGCTGGGCAATCTAAAAGCGAGCCCGGAGACTCGTACACACGGAGCGTCACCGGTTGGATACCGGCGCTAGGCAATGGGTTATATATGGCCACGGCTGCATATAATGAGCTGTGGCCATATACAAACCCATTACCGGCTAACTTTTCACACCCTCAATCAACTTCTCCAATATATGCTGCGCGGCCACCGAGATGATGGTGCCTGGCCCGAAGATGCCTGCGGCGCCTGCATTATATAAGAAATCGTAATCCTGCGCCGGGATCACGCCGCCCACAATCACCATGATGTCGGCGCGGTTGAGTTTGCGGAGTTCTTCGATGAGTTGCGGCACCAGCGTCTTATGTCCGGCTGCCAGCGAGGAAACGCCCACCACGTGTACGTCGTTCTCGGCGGCCTGCATCGCTACCTCGGCCGGTGTCTGGAACAGCGGGCCGATGTCCACGTCGAAGCCGAGGTCGGCGAAGGAGGTGGCGATGACTTTAGAGCCGCGGTCGTGGCCGTCCTGCCCCATCTTCGCCACCATCATGCGGGGGCGGCGGCCCTCCAGTTCCTCAAACTGATCGGCCAGGGCCTTGGCGCGCGCGAAGTTCTCGTCGTCGGAGAGCTCGGCGGAGTATATACCGGATATAGATCGAATCACTGCTTTATGCCTTCCATATATCTTTTCCAATGCGTCTGATATTTCCCCCAGGGTGGCGCGGCGGCGGGCGGCCTCCACGGCCAGTTCCAGCAGGTTGCCCACGCCCGATTGCGCAGCATCGGTCAGGGCCTGCAGCGCGTTGCCCACGCTGCCCTCGTCCCGCGCAGCCCGCACGTCTGCGAGGCGGCGCAGCTGCGATTCGCGCACTGCTGTGTTGTCAATGTCCAGTATCTCGATTTCCTGCTCCTGCTCCGGCCTGTATTTGTTCACGCCCACAATCACATCCTTTCCGGCATCGATGCGCGCCTGTTTGCGGGCAGCGGCCTCCTCGATGCGCATTTTCGGCAGGCCCGTTTCAATGGCCTTGGCCATGCCACCCAGTTCCTCCACCTCCTGCATCAGTTCCCAGGCTTTGTGCGCCAATTCGTGCGTCAGGGCTTCCACATAATAAGAGCCGCCCCAAGGGTCCACGATGTTGGTGATATGGGTTTCCTGCTGCAGGTAGATCTGCGTGTTGCGGGCAATCCGGGCGGAGAAATCGGTGGGCAGGGCAATGGCTTCGTCCAGCGCGTTGGTGTGCAGGCTTTGCGTGCCGCCGAGTGCTGCGGCCAGGGCCTCCACGCAGGTGCGCGTCACGTTGTTGAACGGGTCCTGCTCGGTGAGGCTCCAGCCGGAGGTCTGGCAGTGCGTGCGCAAGGCCAGCGATTTCGGGTTCTTCGGGTTGAACTGCTGGATAATCTTCGCCCACAGCATGCGGGCTGCGCGCAGCTTGGCAATCTCCATGAAATGGTTCATGCCGATGGCCCAGAAAAAGGAGAGGCGCGGCGCGAAATCATCGATGTCCATGCCCGCCTTCAGGCCCGTTCGCACATACTCCAGCCCATCGGCCAGGGTATAGGCCAGCTCCAGGTCGGCGGTGGCACCGGCCTCCTGCATGTGGTAGCCCGAGATGGAGATGGAGTTGAAGCGCGGCACATGGCGGGAGGTGAACGCGAAAATGTCGGCGATGATTTTCATGCTGGGCTCCGGCGGATATATATAAGTGTTGCGCACCATAAACTCCTTCAGAATGTCGTTCTGGATGGTGCCACCCAACTGCTCCGGCTTCACGCCCTGCTCCTCGGCAGCCACGATATAAAAGGCCATAATCGGCAGCACCGCCCCGTTCATCGTCATCGACACTGACATCTTGTCCAGCGGAATCTTATCGAAGAGAATCTTCATATCCTCCACCGAGTCGATGGCGACACCAGCCTTGCCCACATCGCCCACCACCCGCGGGTGGTCGGAGTCGTAGCCGCGGTGCGTGGCCAGGTCAAAAGCAACGGACAGGCCTTTTTGGCCTCCTGCGAGGTTGCGGCGGTAAAAAGCGTTGCTTTCCTCGGCGGTGGAGAATCCGGCGTACTGGCGGATGGTCCAAGGCTTTTGCACATACATGGTGCTGTAGGGGCCGCGCAGGTAAGGCGGCAGGCCTGCGGCAAAACCTGTATGCTCAAAACCTTCGGCATCCTCCGAGGTGTAAAAGCTTTTCACTCTTATCTGCTCCGGCGTCTTCCACACGCGGGCATCCGCCGGGGCTTTCGGCCGCTTGTCGGGCGCGGCTACTTGGGTGATGTCTATCTTAGAGAAGTCTGGCTTCATGGTTCAATTTTGAATGATTGGATTTTGAATAACTGAATAAGGTGTTTTTGAAATCCAATCATTCAGTTATTCAAAATTCAGTTATTGACTAACTCGCGTGCTCTGCCGTGACAACCCACCGGCCGTTTATCTTTTTCCATAGCTGTGAGGAGACGCCGCCCATCAGGCGCTTGCCCTCCCGCGCTATCTGCCATCTGAAAACATAATACACGGCCTCCTCCGACAGTTGCTCTGTATAGAGCGGCGTATAGGTGTACAGGCCCATTTGGCCGGTGTCTGCAAAATTTTTCCGGAACATGTCCAGCACCTCCTGGCAGCCTTTTTCCACGCCAGTCGCGTTAATCCAGAGCATCTCCGGCGAGTTCCAGTAGTAGGTCATGGCTTTTTCGAGGTCGCCGCTGTTCCACGCCTGCACCTGCTCATCCAGCGCCTGCTGCACAGTATGTACAGCGTTCTGTCGGTGTGAGTCAGTTGCCGCCATCGCTTTCTGTTCCGTGCAGCTTTTTGTGAACCAACTCCATGATGGAAGACATGTCGCAGCCCTCAAAGATGAATTCCTCGTACCCGTTGGCCAGCATTTCCTCCTTCATTTGCTCCGGGTCTGCGGCCAGTATGACGGTGGGTTTGGCGTGGTGGTTGCGCAGCCGCGGCCCAAATTCATTCACAAAAGCCGCCTCCGACGCTGAAACAACAATGACTTCGGCACCCGCCCTGTCTAATTCATCGGAGGCCTCCTCGACAGACGCAAAATGTGCCACCTCCGTTTCGAAACCGGCGCAACTGAAGAACTCCTGGGCAAAGGTGGCATTCACGTGCCGCTTAATGGCCTCCCCCACGATGGCTACCACCGCTTTCGGGCGGCGCCTGCGTTTGCGCAGGTGCAGTTCTGTGGCCATCCGCATTACCTCGGTGGGGTAGGCGGCCCGGGTGGTGTCGAAGTCGGCGCTCTGGATAAGTTCCTCCGGGTCGAAGTCTATTTTCTCCTGCGGGTCCGGATATCTGTTGGTGCCCACCAGCACGTCGCGGCCCGTGGCAATGTCCCGGAACTTCCGGCGGCTCACCTCCGTGATGGTGCCGAGTATATGGCCGCTGGCGTAGGCCGCCTCAAAACCGCCCAGCGCCTCTACCTCCTGAAACAACCCCCAGGCGCTGCCCGCCAGTTGGTGCGTCAGCGACTCCAGGTAATAGGAGCCGGCGGCGGGGTCGATGGCTTTATCCAGGTAAGCTTCCTCTTTCAGGATGACGGAGACGTTGCGGGCAATCCGGGCCGAGAATTCCGTCGGTTTCCGGAAGGTGTTGTCGAACGGCAGCACCGTCAGCGAGTCGCAACCGGCGATGATGGCGGCCATGGCCTCGGTGGTGGCGCGCAGCATGTTCATATAGGGGCCGAGGGTGGTCTGGTACCAACTGGAGGTGGTGCTGTGGATGCGCAGTTTGGCGGCCAGGGCAGGCTCCCCGTATGCCTCCGCAACAGCGGCCCACAGCAGCCGGAGGGCGCGCAGCTTCGCAATCTCGAAAAAGTAGTTGGTGCCGGAGCCCATGTAAAACTGCATGTTGCGCAGCACCGACTCCAACTGCTCCCCGGCATCGGTGAGCCGGTCTGTGTAGGCCACGGCGGCGCTGAGGGTATAGGCGATTTCCTGCGTCACAGAGGCCCCGATGCTGCTGAAGTTGGTGCCATTCACCGTGACGCCGTAAAAATCGATGCTGTCCTTGGTCAGGTCGAGCACGCGGGCGGTGCAGGCACGCTCCTCTTTTGTCAGGGCCCCTTTGGCTGTCATGGGGTCATATAGCACAAAGCCTTTCAGGTTGCGGTGCGACACCTGCCGGGCCTCCAGCGAGGCATACAGGCGCTCCAGGAAATCTTTCGGCTGCTCCTGCAGCATATAGCTGATGCTGTGCCTGCTGACATCAATCGTGCTGAGGAGGTAATCCACATCAAAAGCTGCTGGCTTGCGGATTTTGAAATGGATGCCATCGGCCCCACGTTGCAGCGCGTCGGCGGCTTTGGCTATGGAGGCGCGGCTGTCGTCCTCCACCTGCACCTGTTGTATGTTCAGCCAGTCGTTTATCCCGGATTTAACGCCGCGCAGGAAAGGGAAGTCGCCCGGCTTTTGCCGGGCAAGCGGCAGGCTGGCAATGTCTTCGGCAGTGTAATAAGGTTTGATGTCGAGCCCTTCGTAGGTGTGCCAGGTGAGGCTCTCGAGGGGTGTGCCGCGCAGGTCCTCCCGGGCTTTCTGCTCCCAGTCCGCCGCCCCGGCTTCGGTGAACTCGCTGAAAAGCTTCTGCGGGTGCTGCTCTTCTGTCGTCATGCTTTTATATATGCGTTGTAAAGATATGCTTTTTACCGTACGGTTAAACGCGCCGATGGGGCACAATTCCCGCTGTTAAAACCTCTCAGTCAATCTGGCTGATATAGGCCTGGTACATCCAGTAGCCAATCAGCAGCCATAGCACCACAATGACCGCAGCCATGATGTAGTTTGTCTTGCGCTGGTGCAACTGCTCCTTTGCCTGCCGCCGGTAGTGCGCCAGCACGGGCTCCGGTATCAGTCTGATGGACAGCCATATACCCAGCGGGAGAATCAGCAGGTCGTCGAGGTAGCCCAGGATGGGAATAAAGTCCGGAATCAGGTCGATGGGGCTGAAGGCGTAGGCCACTGTGATGACCAGCACGACCTTGGCCGCGAAAGGCACCCGCGGGTCTTTGGACGCCAGGTACAGCGTATATACATCCTCCTTTAGTTTCCTTACCGTTTCTTTCCATTTCCGAAGCATACCCTCTTTTACGGGAAAGAAAGCAGGGAAGGTGGCAGCTCGCGAAGCAGGCCTGCCAGAGCGCCTGTACCAACCTGTTGCCGACGTATGGGCTTGTACAGGCTTTTGCATCTTCGGAGCCGGGATATATAAGGCTGGTGCAGAAAGGTATATAGGAGAGGGACAGTTTGAAGCGAGGGGATGCTTCTGCCCAAGCCATTGTTATGCTAAACAGGAATTTCCTGGTTATAAAAGCCTGATCCAGAACTAACACAGGCAGGGCTTATATGCTATATAGCTGCTGCGTGTTGCCTGAAGAACCTATAAGACTTGGTAACTGACGTTACACAGAGGGTGTATTCCTGAGAAGGTATAGTGCAGGAAAGTCCCCCCTCAGAGGGGAGCGATAATTGTTTTGCGTAACGTCAGTTGGTAAGTGTTGTAGAGGCTGGTAACTTTGGGTGGAAATTCTGAACAGACACATGACCCGCTATTTTTCCAGAAGCGCCAGCGCCCTGCTGCTGGTGCTGAGCCTTGCCTCCTGCCAGCGCCCATGGGTAGCCTCGCCCAGCCTTGCCGAGACAGGCATCCCGGTTGCTGGCACCGTCCCCGCCGACCCCGAGGCGGAGGCGATGATAGCGCCTTACCGCGAGCAGGTGACTTCCAAAATGGAGGAGATCATTGGCAATGCCCCGGTGGCCCTGGGCAAGGGCGAGTACCAGTCGCCGCTCGGCAACTTTGTGGTGGACCTGCTGCTGGAGGAATCGCGGAAACTGTTCGGCGGGCAGATAGATATGGCCACCACCACCAACGGCGGCCTGCGGGTGCCTATTCCGCTGGGCGCCGTGAAAGTGGGCACAATCTTCGAGCTGATGCCTTTTGAGAACGAGCTGGTGGTGCTGACGCTGGACGGGCAGACGGTGCAGGCGTTTTTCGACAAGGCCGCCAAGGCAAAGTTCGCCCCCATCGCCAACGCCACCTACACGGTCAAAAACGGCAAGGCCGTGGATATCAGCATCGGCGGAGAGCCCTTTGACCCGGCCCGCACCTACACCCTCGTCACCTCCGACTACCTGGCTGGCGGCGGCGACAACCTGAGCATGTTCAAAAACGCGCTGAAGACGGAAAAAGTGGGCCTGATGATGCGCGACGCCATTATCCGGCACATCCGGCAGCTGACCGCACAGGGGAAACCGCTTGCCGCCGACACGGCCAGCAGAGTGACCCTCCTCCCTTAAGCTATATATAGCGCATGATAAACAGAAGAGATTTCCTCAAACACACGGTGGCAGGGGCGGCTGGCATCACGCTACTGGGCCTGCCTTTTTCAGCGGAGGCCGCTCAAAGCATCAACCTCACCATCCTGCACACCAACGACCAGCACTCGCGCATCGACCCGTTTCCGGACGATGGCCGCAAGTACGGCGGCATGGGCGGCATGGCCCGGCGCGCCACGCTGGTGGAGCAGATCCGGAAGCAGGAGCCGAACGTGCTGCTGCTGGACGCGGGGGATATATGGCAGGGCACGCCCTACTTCAACTTCTTCGGCGGCGAGCTGGAGTACAAGCTGATGAGCGACATGCAATACGACGCCGCCACGCTCGGCAACCATGATTTCGACAACGGCCTGGAAGGATTGGAGAAGCAGCTGCCCCACGCGGCCTTTCCTTTTATTTCGGCTAATTACGATTTTTCCGGTACAATTTTAAAAGGCCGCTTTCAGCCCTATAAAGTGTTTGAGAAGCAGGGCGTGCGGGTAGGTGTTTTCGGGCTGGGGATAGAGCTGGAGGGCCTGGTGGGCAAAAACAACTACGGCGAGACCCTCTACAACGACCCGGTGGCCGTGGCGCGGGAGATGGTGCAGGAGCTGCGCGCGGCACAAAAATGTAACCTGGTGATTTGCCTTTCGCACCTGGGGTATAGTTATAAAGAAGAAAAAATTGACGACCTTAAGCTCGCCGGGCAGGTAGCGGGCATCGACCTGATACTGGGCGGGCACACGCACACTTTCCTGGAACAGCCTGAGCTTGTGCGGCATGAGAGCGGCCACGAGACGCTGGTGAACCAGGTGGGCTGGTCGGGCCTATTTCTGGGCCGCATCGACTTCGCCTTTAACCGGAAGTCGAAGCAAAAATCGGGCGTGACAGCGGCGCTTCTGCCGGTAAGCGCACCTGTAACGGCATCGTAAAAAAATAATTTTTTGTTTACGGATATTTAATCAAATTTGTAACCCCCCTGCCCCTAAAGGAGAGGTTTGTTTCACCAAACGAATCTAGTGTGTTTTGGAAAATTGGATGATCAAAGACTGTTCAACTGTATGGAGTAACTGCCTGCAGGTGATAAAGGAAAACATCGGCGAGCAGAGTTTTAAGACTTGGTTTGAGCCGATTAAGCCGATATCACTGCGCGAAAGCGTACTTACCATACAAGTGCCCAGCCAGTTTTTCTACGAGTGGCTGGAGGAACACTATGTGCAGCTCCTGAAGAAAGTTATCTACCAGGAGCTGGGCAGCGAGGGCAGGTTGGAATATTCCATTATCATAGACCGGGGCAACGAGGCCAACAAGCCGCAGACCGTCAACATCCCCACCAAGAAGATACCGCAGGCCGTCGTGAACTCGTACAGGCCGGAGCAGAACTTCATCAAGAGCCCGTTCGAGTCGAAGACTATTGACCGCAATTTCCTGAACTCGCAGCTGAACGGCGCCTACAACTTCGAGAACTACATTGAGGGAGACTGTAACCGCCTGGCGCGCTCGGCGGGTTTTGCCGTGGCCAACAAGCCGGGCACTACCTCCTTCAACCCCCTGATGGTATATGGCGGCGTGGGGCTTGGCAAGACGCACCTGGTGCAGGCCATCGGCAACCACATCAAAAACAGCGACCCCAACAAGTTTGTGCTGTACGTGTCGTCGGAGAAGTTCGTGAACCAGTTCATTGAGTCGGTGCGGACGAACAACGTGCAGGACTTCGCCAACTTTTACCTGCTGGTGGACATCCTGATCATCGACGACGTGCAGTTCCTGAGCGGCAAGGACAAGACACAGGAGATGTTCTTCCACATCTTCAACCACCTGCACCAGTCCGGCAAGCAAATCGTGATGACCTCCGACTGCCCACCGCGCGATTTGAAAGGGCTGGAGGAGCGCCTGCTGTCGCGCTTTAAATGGGGCCTGACGGCCGATCTGCAGAGCCCGGACTTTGAGACGCGCATGGCCATCATCCAAAAGAAGATGCAGAGCGACGGCATCGACATTCCGGACAACGTGGTGGAGTACCTGGCCTACAGCGTGGACACCAATGTGCGGGAGCTGGAGGGCGTGCTGATCTCGCTGATCGCGCAGTCGTCGCTTAACCGCAAGGAAATTGACCTGGAGCTTGCCAAGCAGGCGCTCAAGCACATCATCGAGGACGTGGAGACGGAGGTGAACCTCGACTTCATCCAGAAAACGGTGGCCGAGTACTTCCAGGTGAGCCTGGACTCGCTGAAGGCCAAAACCCGCAAGAAAGAGATCGTGACGGCGCGGCAGGTGGCGATGTACTTTGCCAAAGAGTTCACCAGCCACTCCCTCAAATCCATCGGCTACCACTTCGGCGGCCGCGACCACAGCACCGTCATCCACTCGGTGCAAACCGTCTCCGACCTGATCGATACGGACAAGAAATTCAAGGTGAGTATACAGGAACTTCAGAAGAAGTTCAAGTCCAAGGCAGGCTGATCAATCATTACAGAGAATCGCACGAAGCCATATATAAAGCCTGACCTGCAACGTATATATAAAAAGGGAGCGCCGCTATATATAGCGGCGCTCCCTTTTTATATATACGTTGCAGGTCAGGCGCTGTGCCCGGCTCCCTCCGTTACCAAAAAGTTATACTCAGCGGCAAGGTCGCGGATCTCGTTCCTGATTTTCTCCAGGTCCCTTTTCTTGCGCACCTGCTTCAGGTCCAGGTATACCTTCGACTCGTCGAGCAGGGTGACGCGCAGCGCGAGCGGCGAGATGTGTACCTCCTTTATATCCGGAATCGGGATGATGTGCTTGGTGCGGAACACGCCGAACTTTTGCACAATGTACTGCCGCGTTACCTCTATATAGGACTGCACCCCGAAAACAGAAGTATTCTGCAGCACCACATACCCCAGGAAAACCACGGCCAGCCCAAAGAATACGTAGTGAAAATAATTCGGCTGGCTTACGGTGCCCTGCGAGAAGAGCAGCACGCCGGCCCAGGCTAGCCAGATGAGCGCGAGCAGGAGCCGCACTGTGAACGAGAGCTTGGCGCTGCGCGAGGGGCTGAGCTGCACAATCAGGGAAGACCGGGCATTGTTGCCAGATGCTGCCATATAAAGGAAGTTAGGTGAAACATAACTGGCTCATATCGCCAACCTGCAATATACTATATTATTCCTTAAGTGTGGCCTGCACCGTAATCTCGGGCACCGCAGCCAGCGCCTTCGACACTGGGCAGCCTGCCTTGGCCTTCTGCACCAGGTCCTGGAACTTGTCGTTGTCGATTCCGGGGATTTTTGCCTCGGTGGTGAGCTCAATTTTCTCGATCAGCGGCCCGCCGTCTTTCTCGCCCAGGTACACGTTTGCCTTGGTCTCCACATAGTCCGGCGACAGGTTCTCGTTGCCCGCCAGGGCGCTCAGGAACATAGAGAAGCAACCGGCATGCGCCGCCCCGATCAGTTCTTCGGGCGAGGTGCCGCTGGTGCTGTCGCCAAAACGCGAGGCATAGGTGTATTTGGCCTGCACCGCGCCGTTCCCTGATTTTACTTCGCCTTCGCCGTCCTTCAGGCCCTTGGTCCATTTCGCTTCTGCTCTGTGTTTTTTCATTCTCTTAGCTTTAAGTTAGATGATTTGTTAGTATTAACTTAAACTTCGGCTGGAGGTTTTATGATTTCCGAAAAAGAAACCTATGGGTAAATACTTGGTTGTTTGCCGCCGGGTTATGGCATTGCCGCTTTAACTAATTATCTTTACCAGACACTAAAACGGGATGTATGGGTGTAAAAGCGTTGTTGAGCAGGCCCTTGGCTGCCTTTGTGCATAAAAAGCACCAAAGTTGGGTAGAAAACCCGGTGGCGGCCCAGCAAGCCATCTTCAGGCATATTCTGAGCAAGGCGCAGCACACCCGCTTCGGCCGCGACCACGGTTTTTCGGCAATAAAATCGCACGCAGACTTTGTGAAAGCCGTGCCGGTGCGCGACTATGAGGGGCTGGTGGGCTACTTTAAGCAGGTGAAGGAGGGGCAGAAGAATGTGCTGTGGCCAGGCAGGCCGCTGTACCTGGCCAAAACTTCGGGCACCACCTCCGGCACCAAGTACATCCCCATCACCCACGACTCCATCCCGAACCACATCAACGGCGCCCGCGACGCCCTGTTGGCCTATATTTACGAAACCGGCCGTTCCGCTTTCCTGGACGGGAAGCTGATCTTCCTCTCCGGCAGCCCGGAACTGACGGAAGTGGGCGGCATCAAAACCGGCCGCCTGTCGGGCATCGCGAATCACCACGTGCCCGGCTACCTGCGCACCAACCAGCTGCCCAGCTACCAGACCAACTGCATCGAGGACTGGGAGACCAAGCTGGACCAGATCATCGAGGAGACCATCGATCAGGACATGACCCTGATCTCGGGCATCCCGCCCTGGGTGCAGATGTACTTCGACAAGCTGCGGCAGCAGACAGGCAAGCAGATAAAGGACATCTTCCCGCACTTCCAGCTGTTTGTATATGGCGGCGTGAACTTCGAGCCGTACCGCAAAAAACTGTTCGAGTCCATTGGCAAACAAGTAGACTCTATCGAGCTTTTTCCGGCATCGGAAGGCTTCTTTGCCTATCAGGACAAGCAGGATGACAGTGGCTTGCTGCTCTTGCTCAACGCGGGCATCTTCTACGAGTTTATACCGGTGGAAGAGTACTTCAGCGAAAACCCGACCCGCCTGACCATTGGGGAGGTGGAGGTGGGCATGAATTATGCGCTTGTCATCAGCAGCAACGCCGGCCTCTGGGGCTACTCCATCGGCGACACCGTAAAGTTTAGCTCCGTAAAGCCGTACAAACTAGTGGTGAGCGGCCGCATCAAGCATTTTATATCGGCTTTTGGCGAGCACGTGATAGGGGAGGAGGTAGAGAAGGCGATGAAGCTGACCATGGCCAAATTCCCGCTTGTAGAGCTGATTGAGTTTACGGTGGCCCCTTATGTGAGCCAAAGCCACGGGGCCTCGTACCACGAGTGGCTGGTGGAGTTCGCCCGTCCGCCGCTGAACCCGGATACCTTCGCGAAGGAACTGGACGAGCAGTTGCAGAAGCTGAACACCTACTACGATGACCTGATAAAGGGCAACATTCTGCAGCCGCTTCGCATCACGCCACTGCGCACAGGCGCTTTCCGCGACTATATGAAGTCGCAGGGCAAACTGGGCGGCCAGAACAAGGTGCCGCGCCTTAGCAACGACCGCCAGCTGGCCTCCGGCCTGCTGGCAATTACGAATTCCTGATTTAGAGTTCCGAATTCCGAGTTCCTGGTTCCGAGTTGGGATATGGGATAAATATATAAATGAATGGGGAAGAGTATAGTTGCAGCCAAGTCTTGTGATTTTGCCGTTCGGATCGTGAAGATGTATCAGCATTTATCTGCCGATAAAGAGGAATTTATACTGCCGAGGCAGGTATTGAGGAGCGGAACATCTGTGGGAGCGAATGTGCAGGAGGCAACCGGCGGACAATCAACATCTGATTTCATACATAAGCTAAGCATTGCCAGAAAGGAAGCCAGAGAAACATCATACTGGCTTCGGCTGTTGCACGATACTGGCTACCTGCAACAAAAGCAATTTGAAAGTATATATGCTGATTGTCAGGAACTGGAGAAAATATTGAAAAGCATCATATTAACGAGCCAAGGGAAGACCAGAACAACCCGGAACCCGGAACTCGGAACTCGTAATTCACAATGAGAAGAATCGCCCTATTAGGCTCCACGGGCTCCATTGGCACGCAGGCGCTGGACGTGATAAAAGCCAACCCCGACAGCTTTGAGCTGGAGGTGCTCACGGCCCACAGCAACGCCGACCTGCTGGTGCGGCAGGCGCTGGAGTTCAGACCCAATGCCGTGGTCATCTCCCGCGAAGACCTGTACGGGCAGGTGCGCGACGCATTGCAACACGAGGATATAAAGGTATATGCCGGCTCCAACGCGCTGTGCTCGGTGGTGGAAATGGGCACCGTGGACATGGTGCTCACCGCCATGGTGGGCTACGCCGGGCTGCAGCCCACCATCCGCGCCATAAAAGCTGGCAAGCAAATTGCCCTGGCCAACAAGGAGACGCTGGTAGTGGCCGGGCAGCTGATTACGGGGCTGGCAAAGGAGCATGGCGTGAACATATACCCCGTGGACTCGGAGCACAGCGCCATATTCCAGTGCCTGGCGGGCGAATTTCACAACCCGATCGAGAAAATCATACTGACGGCCTCGGGCGGTCCGTTTAGAGGACGCACCACGGCAGAGCTGGCGCAGGTAACGAAGGCGCAGGCCCTGAAGCACCCGAACTGGGACATGGGCGCCAAGATCACCATCGACTCGGCTTCGCTGATGAACAAGGGGCTGGAGGTGATTGAGGCCAAGTGGCTGTTCGGGCTGCGCAACGAGCAGATTGAGGTGGTGGTGCATCCGCAGTCCATCGTACACTCGCTGGTGCAGTTCGAGGACGGCTCCATCAAGGCGCAACTCGGCCTGCCGGATATGAAACTGCCGATACAGTACGCCCTGGGCTACCCGCAGCGCCTGAAGTCGGCGTTCCCGAGGTTCAGCTTCCTGGACTATCCGCAGCTGACCTTTGAGCAGCCGGACCTGAAGACCTTCCGGAACCTGCAGATTGCCTACGGGGCCATGGAGCGGGGTGGTAACATGCCCTGTGTGCTAAATGCCGCCAACGAGGTGGCCGTCAGTGCCTTCCTCCACGATGAAGTGGGCTTCCTGCAGATGTCGGATATCATTGAAAGCTGTATGGCGAAAGTTGCGTATATTGCGAATCCTTCTTACGAGGACTATGTGGAGACGGACAGGGAGACAAGAGTGCAGGCTGCGGGGTTAATTGGCCGCAGTGCTTAAATCAAGTGGTATATGAGCCTGTTGCTGCAAAGCCTGCAGGCAAATCAAAGCATTTTCAAATTTTCTTTTTTAGATGGATGTAATTGTAATGGTGGGCCAGCTCATACTGGGCCTGACGATACTGGTAGGGCTACATGAGTTGGGGCACATGCTGGCCGCCAAATGGTTTGGGATGCGGGTCGAGAAATACGCCATTGGCTTCCCGCCCAAACTGTTCGGCAAAAAGATAGGGGAGACGGAGTATATGCTGGGCCTCATACCCCTGGGCGGCTTCGTGAAGATTTCCGGCATGGTGGATGAGTCCATGGACACGGAGGCGCTGAAAGAGGAGCCAAAGCCCTGGGAGTTCAGGTCCAAGCCCGCCTGGCAGCGCCTGATCGTGATGATGGGCGGCATCATCGTCAACGTCATCACCGGCATTGTCATCTTTATCGCACTCACCTACCACTACGGCGAGCAGTATATACCGGCCGAGGAATTGAAGTACGGCATCGTGGCCAACGAGGTAGGCAGGGAAATCGGGTTCCAGACCGGCGACAAAGTGGTGGCCGTGAACGGGAAGAAGCTGGAGCGCTTCGACGAAATCCGGTCGATGGAGGCCCTGCTGGGCAGCAATGCCTATTACACCGTGGAGCGCAACGGCAAGCTGGTGGATATACAGGTGCCCGTGGACCTGATGGACAAGATGGCGGACAACGAGGGGGACGCCTTTTTTGTGGAGCCGCGCGTGCCGTTCAAGGTGGGGGATGTGGTGGCAAACAGCGCCGCCGATAAGGCAGGCCTGCAGGAGGGCGACATCATCACCAAAGTAAATGGGCAGGGCGTGCAGTTCTTCCATGAGTTTCAGCAGGCCATGCAGCAAAACAAAGGCAGGTCCGTAGCCATGACCGTGAAGCGCGACGACAAACTCATCAAGCTGAAAACGGAGGTAAGCGAGGACGGTACCATCGGCTTCCACTCCGTGCCGCTGCTGGAGTTCGCCACCCGCGACTATTCCCTGACGGAGTCTATCCCGGAGGGAACGGAGCAGGCTTTCAACGTGATTGCCGCCAACGTGAAGGGCTTCGGCAAGATTTTCCGGGGTGAGGTGTCCGCCTCCAAGTCGTTAAGCGGCCCGATCGGAATTGCACAGATTTTCGGCGACACGTTCAACTGGTATAAGTTCTGGACCATCACGGGCATGCTGTCCATGGTGCTGGCCTTCATGAACTTCCTGCCCATACCGGCGCTGGATGGCGGGCACGTGGTTTTCCTGACGTACGAGATGATCAGCGGGCGCAAACCCTCCGATAACTTTTTAGAGAACGCCCAGAAAGTGGGAATGGTTATATTGCTTGGCTTGATGGCTTTCGCTATCTTTAACGACGTGTTCAAGCTGATCTTTTAACCCAAGGTTTCCCAATGAAATCCCCTTTTAGCCAATCCCTTACAAGCTTAATCGTACTTTTTTTTCTTGCCTTTACCGCCGCCGGGACGGCACCAGCCGCACCGGACTTATATATAAACCCGCACGCTGTGGCCTCCCCCGGCGACAGCGTGTACGTGGTGCAGCAGGGCGACACCTACTACAGCCTGTCGCGCCGCTTCAGCATCCCGCTGGACTCGCTGCAAAAGTGGAACAACAACACCCTGCAGATAGGCCAGACACTGTACCTGGCGCGGCAGCCCAAGCCTGCCGAAAATAGCACTGCTTCCGCGGCTGCACAGCCTGCCGATCAGCCGGCGCCAGCCTCCCGGCAAGTTGAGCCGCAGGCAAAGGCTGCTACTGCTGTTGCCGCCGCGCCGCGGGCCGCAGAAAGCACCTCCGCGTCCCCGGTGCCAGCCCCCGGCCCCGCCGCTCTCAAAACCAGGAGCCGCATCCTCGTCATCCCCTTCGACCCCTATCTGTACTTCTCCGACGCCGACTACGAGATTGCGCGCCAGTCGCATATACCGCGGCAGAACGTGCGCCACGTGTTCCGGGGCAGGCTGAACGCCATGCTGGCGCCGAAAGGCTATGAAACCATCCACCTGCTGGGCGGCGTGTACCGCGACAGCGTGAGCGAGCTGAGCCGTATATATAAATCGCTCAGCTACAGCTATCAGGACAACAAGCAGTCGCGCTACAACCACCAGCCCGTGGTGAAGGAGGAAGAGAAAGGGGCTGTGGCCTGGGTGCTGCGCCAGAAGGAAAAGATGGGGATGGGCGAGGAGCCGGAGAAGGTGTCGGTGGCGCAGGACCCTACCAAGCACTTCGGCGTGAAGGTGAAAGACCCGAACTTCTTCACCTACTTCAACGGCCAGTACGGCATCGATTACTACGTTTTCATCAACCAGTTTGAGGTGAAAACCATATATGAAAACTGCCTGGACAGGGCGGCACAGAACTATCAGCGCGATTTTCTGGTTCATTACTCTATATATGACAGTAATGGCGAGCTGGTGTCCGGCAACAAGGTGAAGGTGCCTTACCAATCCAACATCAACGACGTGCAGCGCATCGTGAGCGACAACATGCCCAATATGGCGCAGCGCGTACTGGCCGACCTGCCCGCCACGAAATAAGAACCTATGCTATCTAAACTTCTGACGGGCGTGCTGCTGTTCGCGGCCCTGCTGGCCGCGCAGCCAGCCAGCGCCCACGATTACCACGCCAGCATCACCGACGTGGCGTATAACCCACGCACCCAAAGCCTGGAGGTGGCCGTGAAAGTGTTCATGGACGACCTGGAGGACGCGCTGTCGCGCCAGGCAAAATCCAACATCACGTACAGCAGCAGTTCCGTGGCCGTAAAGGAGCAGTTGTCTGATTACCTCCAATCCACGCTCTCGTTCGGGTTGGAGAAAGGCAAGCCGCTGAAGGCAAAGCTGCTGGGCTCGGAGGCGGACGCTGATGTGGTGTGGCTGTATGTGGAGGTGCCGGTGCAGCAGGCGGCCCTGACACAGCTATATATCAAAAACGCCATCCTGACCGATCTGTTCACAGACCAGATGAACATCGTGAACGTGAACTACAAAGGCAAGACCGAGAGTGTGCTGCTGCAGCCCGGCGAGGTGACAAAAAAGCTGACCTTTTAGGGGCGGCTATATAGGGCCATATATAGCCAGACGCCATGCCGCTTCAGTGGCATGGCGTCTGGCTGTTCCGTCATCATCAACTCTTGTGTGGCTGCAGTATATATAACCGCCTCTTCCCAAAGAAGTAACTGATATCTTCCTCCATTGGGTTTCTCGCATACCCGTGTGCAAGTACATTCGAACCACCCCTGCCCCTCCTTGTCCAAGGAGGGGAGCTTTTCCTTACTGCTTCACCATTCTTCCTCATAGCAAATGCCTGATTAGATATAAATGCACATGATGTATTTATTTTAAAAACTATATCATCATCTATAGTCTTGAAAGTTAGCAGATAGAAGTAGACTCCCCTCCTTGGACAAGGAGGGGCAGGGGTGGTTGGACAGATACGCAAAATCCATTTGATACTGGCACAAGCAGCAGCAGCCCGCTACCGGTTATTCTTCTTCGGTTTGATAATGGTGAACTCCACGCGGCGGTTCATGCGGCGGTCCTCGTCGGTCTTCTCCTCCCGCAGCGGCTTCTGGCTGCCGTAGCCGATGGCGTCGATGCGGTCGCCTGGAATGTTTAACTTGCGCTCTATGTACTGTTTGATGGCATTTGCCCGGTCCTGCGAAAGCGAGAGGTTGAACTCGGGGTTTCCCAGGCCGTCGGTGTGGCCCGCGATCTCCAGCCGGTAGGTGGGGTGGTCGATCAGGAACAGCGCTACCTCATCCAGCACCGGCTCCATCCCCGCCTTAATCGTCGACTGGTTCTCGTCAAACTCGATGTTCTGGAACACAAGCGGGATGCTGTAGTCGATCACCGTTGTCATCACCTGAAACGACGTGTCCTGTTGCAGCGACAGCTCCCGCTCAATGGTGAAGAAGTCCGGGCTCTGGATCAAAATCATATAGCGCGTGTTGTCGATCAGGTCGAACTCGAAGGAGCCGTCCGGGCGGATGTACCGGGAGGAGATTTCCACGCCGTTGTCCATGTCGATGATGGAGATAATGCCCGACAGCGGCTTTTGGGTAACTGAGTCGGTGAGCGTGCCCTCTACTTTGGTAACGGCCAGCGGGTGGGCCTCCATGGGCAGCGGAAACGAGTACAGGTCAAGGTTGTTGAGGTCGTCGGGTTCGGAGCGGGCGTAGTAGAGGTTTTTGGAGGCGGCGTCGATGGTGAAGTAGTACTCGCTGCCGCGCCCGTTCACCAGCGGCCCGATGTTGCGCGGCTCCTGCCAGTGGCCCTGCACCTTGTAGGTTTTATAGATGTCGAAGTCGCCGAAGTTATAGAGCTGGCCCCGCGAGCTGAAGTACAGCACCTGGTAGAGCGGGTGGAAGAACGGGCTCACCTCACTCTCGCGCGTGTTCACCACCGGGCCCAGGTTCTGCGCCCGCGCCCAGTTGCCGCCTTTCGTTTTATGGGTGAAGTATATATCCGACAGGCCAAAGCCGCCCAGGCGGTCTGAGGCGAAGTAGAGTGTGTCTTCGTTGCGGGAGAGCGTGGGCTGCGAGTCCCAGGCCTCGGAGTTCACGTTTGCTCCCAGGTTGGTGATGCCGCCCCACGAGCCGTCCGCCTGCAGCGTGGCTTTATATAGGTCGCAGTTGCCCATGCCGTCCGGCGCCTCGCACCGGGCGAAGTACAGGGTCTGGCCGTCGCGGCTCAGGCAGGCGGAGCCCTCGTTGTAGATGCTGTTGATGGGCTTCCCGAACGACTGCACCTCCTCCCAGAAACCGTTGTTCTGTTTGCTGTAAAACAGATCCTCGTTTACCCGCGTCTCCATGCCCTGATAGTTCACGTTTCGCTTCGAGGTATATATAAGCCGCTGGCTTTCGTCATTCAGGGTGGGGCCGTAGTCGGCGTAGTCGGAGTTGATGGCGCTGCCCATGTTCACGTACACGCCTCTGGGCGGCTTAAACGTGGCGATGGACTTGCGGTACTCCACCAGCTCGTAATAATAATCGAGCGGCACGTAGTAGTCTGTGGTGTTCTTGTCCAGCGAGTCGTAGTGCGAGGTGACCTCCCGCACGTCGGAGCGGTGGTGCTTGAGCACGAGGCGGTAGAGCGCCTTGGCTTTCTCCGTGTCGCCCTGCCGCTCGTAGAGCTGGCCCAGGCGCCAGAGCAGGTGCGTGTCTTTGTAAAAATTCTGGATGCCGAAGTTTTGTACATACCGCTCCAGCAGTGGCAGCGCCTGCTTGTATTTTCCGCGCTTTTCCAGTTTTTGTATCGCCGCCAGCCGCCTGGGCTCGTGATAGTAAGGTATTTTATTTAAATTGGGGAAATCGGGTTGATAGACAGGATCGGGGATTTGTTTGTGTACCTTCAGGCCGGCGGGGGAGGCACGCTTGTACTGCTGCCCCTGGCTCTGAAAAGGGCCATAAAGCAGTAGCAGCAAGTATATAGCCAGCAGGAAAGGTCGCTTCATCAGTCTAACAGGTTTGCCCCGGGTGCCAAAGATATTAAATCTACGATATAATTGGAGACGGCGGCGCAACCCGTATTCAATTTTAAGGTAAAGGTAAGGCGCTTTCCCTGCGGAAGCACAAATCTCCTGCCACGCTTGCCTTGGCACAAGAGTTGACATTATAACTGCGGAACAGAAAAACGGGGGACACATTGTGTTTTTCTGTCATTATGGCATTAATCTATATATGAACCAAACATTCAAGCATTTTCTACACAACCTGTTACTAAGCGGAATTTCTGACGACGAGGAGAGCGAGCTCATCCCGGTAATCACAGCAGACATTGAGGATGACGTAAAGACGGAGGACCTGCCCGACGAGCTGCCGATACTGGCGGTGCGCAACACGGTGCTTTTTCCGGGGGTGGTGCTGCCCATCACGGTCAGCCGGAAGAAGTCGGTGAAACTGGTGCGCAAGGCCCACACCGGCGATAAGATTGTGGGCGTGGTGGCGCAGAAGAACACCAGCAGCGACGATCCGTCCGGAGAAGACCTCTATCCTGTAGGCACCGTAGCCAAGATCCTCAAGATGCTGGTGCTGCCCGACGGCAATACCACCATCATCATCCAGGGCCAGAGCCGCTTCCGCATCGACGAGATAAAACGCGAGGACCCTTACCTGACAGCCAGGGTGAGCCTGTGCGAGGAAACGCCGCTGGACAGAAAGAACAGGCAGGTGAAGGCGCTGGTGCAGTCGCTGAAGGACGCGGCGGGCAAGATGCTGAAGCTGAACCCGGAGATTCCGCAGGAGGCGCAGGTGGCCCTTGACAACATCGACAGCCCCAGCTTCCTGACGCACTTCCTGTCGAGCAACCTGAACGTGGAGGTGGCCCAGAAGCAGGCGCTGCTGGAGGTGAACGACAGCACCGAGCGCGGCACCCAGTTGCTGGAACTGATGCTCCGCGAAATCCAGATGCTGGAGCTGAAGCAGGAAATCCACTCCAAGGTACACACCGACATCGACCAGCAGCAACGCGACTATTTCCTGCGGCAGCAGATCAAGGTGCTGCAGGACGAGCTGGGGCAGGAGGGACCCGACCAGGAGATAGAGCGTTTCCGGGAGCGGGCGAAGAAGAAGAAATGGGCCGAGCCGGTGGCGAAGCACTTCCAGAAGGAGATAGAGAAGCTGGCCCGCCTCAACTCGCAGGCGGCCGAGTACCCCGTGGCGGTGAACTACCTCGAGTTCCTGCTCGACCTGCCCTGGAACGAGTTCACCAAAGACAACTTCAACCTGAAGCGCACCAAAAAGATTCTGGACGCCGACCATTATGGCCTGGAGAAGGTGAAGGAGCGGATTCTGGAGTACCTGGCCGTGCTGAAGCTGAAGAACGATATGAAAGCGCCCATCCTGTGCCTGTACGGACCTCCGGGCGTCGGTAAAACCTCATTGGGCCGCTCCGTCGCCAAGGCGCTGGGCCGTAACTATGTGCGCATGTCGCTGGGCGGCGTGCGCGATGAGGCCGAGATACGGGGCCATCGGCGCACCTACGTGGGCGCCATGCCGGGAAAGATCATCAGCCAGATAAAGAAAACCGGTTCTTCCAACCCGGTCATTATCCTGGATGAGATCGACAAGCTGGCCTCCGATTTTAGGGGAGACCCGGCCTCCGCGCTGCTGGAGGTGCTGGACCCGGAGCAGAACCACACCTTCATGGACAATTACCTGGACGTGGAGTACGACCTTTCGAAGGTGCTATTCATTGCCACCGCCAACTCCCTCGATACCATCCAGCCCGCCCTGCGCGACCGCATGGAGATCATCGAGATTACGGGTTATACCCTGGAGGAGAAAGCGGAAATTGCCAAGCGCCACCTCGTGCCCAAGCAACTGAAGGAGCACGGCCTGGAGCCGGATGACGTGAAGGTGCCAAAGCAGACGCTCCATAAACTGATTGACGATTATACCCGCGAGTCCGGGGTCAGGAACCTGGAGCGGAAAATCGGACAACTGGTGCGCAATACAGCCAAGCAGAAGGCGATGGAGGAGGAGTTCGCCAAAACCATCAAACCAGAAGATGTGACCAAAATTCTTGGCTCCGAGATTTTTGACCGGGATATATACCAGGACATCGACACGGCGGGCGTGGTAACCGGCCTGGCCTGGACCTCGGTGGGCGGCGATATCCTGTTTATCGAGTCTATCCTGAGCCGGGGCAAGGGCAAACTCACCTTATCGGGCCAGTTGGGGGATGTGATGAAGGAGTCGGCGATGACGGCTATATCTTACCTGAAAGCGCACGCCGACCTGCTCGATATCGATTACCGCCTGTTCGACCAGTACGACCTGCACATCCACTTCCCGGAAGGTGCAGTTCCGAAAGACGGTCCGTCGGCCGGTATTGCCATTTTTACGTCTATTGCCTCTGTGTTCACGCAGCGCAAGGTGAAGTCGCGGCTGGCGATGACGGGTGAGATAACACTGCGCGGCAAGGTGCTGCCGGTGGGCGGCATCAAAGAAAAAATACTGGCGGCCAAACGTGCCGGCATCATCGACATTATCCTTTGTCAGAAAAACAAGAAAGATATCAACGAGATACCGGCGCACTATATAAAAGGCCTGCACATCCATTATGTGGACCGCGTGGATGACGTGGTGAAGATCGCGTTGCTGAAAGAGAAGGTGAAAAATCCGCTGAAGCTGACGGTGCGGGAGGAAAAAATTCTGGATGAGTGAGGAAAGAATTGTGAATGAGTGGTTGAGTGAATGTGTGAATGGTACTGGGTAGAATCTATATCGCTGAATAAGAAGCCCCATTGTACAAGGGCAGTTCAAACGCTGTATTTTTAAGATTCGCTCATTCACTCAACCACTCATTCAAAATTACTCTAAATAGCTTCAAGAAGCATGAGTCTACACAAGCCCCTGCTAACCTTTCTGCTACTCAGCTTAACGCTGGCGGCGCAGGCGCAGGTGGGCGGGCAGCGGGGCTTCACGTTTCTGGAGTTGCCGAACAGCGCAAAGCAGGCAGCTTTGGGCGGCGTCAACGTGACGGCGGGGGCGCACGATGTGAGCATGGTGGCAGCCAACCCAGCCTTGCTGCATGCGGAAATGGACCACCAGCTTTCGCTGAGCTATATAGGCTACCTGGCCGATATAAAACAAAGCAGTGTGGCCTATGCCTTCAACACAGCGAAACATGGGCGCTGGGCGGCGGGCATCAATTACCTCAACTACGGGGATTTTGTGCAGCGCGACGCCACCGGGGCTGTTGAAGGCAGCTTCACCGTAAATGACTATATGTTGAGCCTGACGCACGCCCGGCATGTGGAGGCTTTTACGTTAGGAGCCACGGCCAAAGTAGCGGTATCGAGTATGGCGGGCAGTCAGGCGGTAGGGCTGCTGGCCGATGCCGGCGTTGCTTTCAAGCATCCGGAGAAAGACCTGACGGTGGGGCTCGCGTTTAAGAACATGGGATACCATGTGAAGCCATATGAGGGTGGCGATCGGCAGCCGATGCCCTTCGATGCGCAGTTAGGCATCAGCTACAAGCCGGAGCATATGCCCGTGCGGCTGTCGCTCACGGCGCACCGCCTCTACCAGTTCGACATCGTGTACCTCGACCCGAACGCGCCGGGGCAGCTGGATGAGAACGGAAACGAGGTGAAGGAAGAGAAGAAGCTGGCTGATAAAATAGCGCGGCATTTTGTACTGGGGGCTGAATTCATCTTCAGCAAAAACTTTCAGGTGCGGGCAGGCTACAATCACCTGCGCCGCCGCGAGCTGCGCCTCGACACCGCATCGGGCGGGGCCGGTTTCTCACTGGGGGCCATGCTGCGGGTGCGGGCGTTCGAGCTGAGTTATGGCAGCGCCTTTTTTCACCCTTCTGGTGCCACGCACTACATCACCCTCAGCACCAACACCCAAACGATCCTGAAAAAGAAAAGTATTTGATAACACGGCGGGCCGCAGGCTGTTTTAGCTGCAAGGCCCCTATATAAATTAAAAGAAGAAAGAGCATGTTAGACAATATAGAACACTTGACCCCGGCCCAGATTGTGGCGGAGCTGGATAAATACATCATCGGGCAGCACGACGCCAAGCGCAACGTAGCCATCGCGCTGCGCAACCGCTGGCGCCGGATGAATGCCGCAGAGAGTATCCGAAGCGAGATAGTACCGAACAACATCCTGATGATAGGGGCGACTGGCGTGGGTAAAACAGAGATTGCCCGTCGCCTGGCCAAAATCGCCGATGCGCCCTTCACCAAGGTAGAGGCCTCTAAATTTACCGAGGTGGGCTACGTGGGCCGCGACGTGGAGAGCATGGTGCGCGACCTGGTGGAGCAGTCGGTGAACATGGTGAAGCAGAAGAAGAAGGAGGAAGTGAAGGCGCGGGCCGCTGAACTGGTGGAGGACGTGATTCTGGATGCGCTGATACCGCCGATCCAGGGCAGAACCAGCACGCCTGTCTCCTACACCTCAGACCCCAGCAAGATGCCGGACTCGGACTATGAACTGAACGAGCGCACCCGCGAGAAATTCAGGGAGAAAATCCGCAACGGCGAACTGGAAGACCGCAAGATTGAAATACGGGTGCAGCAGAGCGCCATGCCGGGTGTAGGCACGCTGGCGCCGGGCATGGACGAGGCCTCGATGATGAACATCCAGGAGATGATCAGCGGGATGATGCCCAAGAAAACCAAGAAGCGCAAAGTCACGATTGCCGAAGCCCGTAAGATTCTGCTGGAGGAGGAGGCTGCCAAACTCATCGATATGGACGAGGTGAAGGAAGAAGCTATCTTTAAGGCCGAGAACTCAGGCGTGATATTTATAGACGAGATCGACAAGGTTGCCAGTTCCAGCAAGAAAGGTGGCAGCGGGCCCGATGTAAGCCGCGAGGGGGTGCAGCGCGACCTGCTCCCGATTGTGGAAGGCTCGTCGGTGAACACCAAGTACGGCATCATCAACACCGACCATATCCTGTTCATTGCCGCCGGGGCGTTCCACGTGGCCAAGCCATCCGATCTGATCCCGGAGTTGCAGGGCCGCTTCCCGATTCGTGTGGAACTGAGCAGCCTGACAAAGGACGACTTCTACCAGATCCTGAAGTTCCCGAAGAATGCCCTGACGAAACAGTACGAGGCGCTGCTGTCGGCGGAAGATGTGGAACTGACCTTCAACGACGAGGCCCTGGACGAAATCGCCTCCATCGCCTTTGAGGTTAACTCGGAGGTGGAAAACATCGGAGCCCGCCGCCTGCACACGGTCATGAGCCGCCTGCTGAACGACTTCCTGTTTGACGTGCCGGATAAGATCAGCGCCAACGCCCACATCGTCATCACGCGCGAAACAGTGCAGGAAAAACTTGCTGGCATGGTGAAGAACCGCGACCTGAGCCAGTACATATTGTAGTTTGGGAGTTGGAGAGTTAGAAAGTTGAAGTGGTGTAGGCCTGATAAGTGTGGCGATCAGGACCTGCCATATGTAGCCTCGTTACTGGGGAGATATTTTAAAAGCTGGCGTTTCTGTTTTGGCAGAGGCGCCAGCTTTTTATTTTGAGGGGTGGCAGGTTATATCTGTTATATGCAGTTTCGCTTCCTGTGCAGCCGTATCCTGTGCCCGCGTCCCCTGCCGTAGCACCATCCCCTTAAATATTTGCTTTTGCTTGTGAGTTAGCATTAAAATAACAATATTAAGTGTTGATTGAACACTGTTGAATTGTTTATATTCCGGGAAGCTTCATTGGGGACACTTCTGAAGCCAAAACCGGGTTTTCATAGCCTTGCGCAGTTACAGAAGATCGATTTATATATGCCCTTCGGGCCTGCATTACAAAAGAATAACTATCAACCTCACTCCATGAAAAGAAAAATACAAACAGGGGCCTTCCTGATGAGCGTGCTGGCGCTTGCCTCGTGCAGCGACACGAAGCAGGTGGCCATACAGGAGCCAACGCAGACCACAGCCGAACGGGACTCGCTCTACAGCCAGTTGTCGGATGAGCAAAAAAGGCTGCCGGAGAACGCCCTGCTGGGCCTGGAGGCCGCCGAGGGGCTTAAGGTGGAGCTTTTCGCCTCCGAGCCCATGATAGGCAACCCCACCAACATCGACGTGGATGCCAAAGGCCGCGTGTGGATGGCGGAGGCTTTCAACTACCGTCCCGAGCTCAACCCGGGCAATCCCCAGCGCGAGGAAGGGGACCGCATCCTGATTCTGGAGGACCTGAATGCGGACGGCAAAGCCGATACAGCCAAGGTGTTTTACCAGGGCACCGACATCAATGCCGCCCTCGGGGTGGCAGTACTGGGCAACAAGGTCATCGTGTCCAGCAGCCCGAACGTGTTTATGTTCACCGATACAAACGGAGACGACGTGGCGGACAAGAAAGAGGTGCTTTACTCCGGCCTGGGCGGTGAGCAGCACGACCACGCCATCCACTCCTTCACCTTCGGCCCGGACGGCAAGCTGTACTTCAACTTCGGCAACGAGGGGCAGCAGATAATGGACGCCAAAGGCAAACCTATTGTTGATATGGACGGCAAGGTGGTAAACAACAGCGGAAAGCCCTACCGCCAGGGGATGATTTTCCGGGTGAACCCCGACGGAACTGAGTTTGAGGTGCTGGCCCACAACTTCCGCAACAACTACGAGGCCGCCGTGGACTCCTACGGCACGCTGTGGCAGTCCGACAACGACGACGACGGAAACCAGGGTGTGCGCATCAACTACGTGATGGAGTTCGGCAATTACGGCTACACCGACGAGATGACCGGCGCCGGGTGGCGCTCCCGTCGCACCAACATGGAAAAAGAGATACCACTGCAGCACTGGCACCTGAACGACCCCGGCGTTGTGCCGAACCTGCTGCAGACAGGCGCAGGCTCGCCAACGGGCATGGTCATATATGAGGGCACGCTGTTGCCGGAGGTATACCACAACCAGATGATTCACACCGACGCGGGTCCGAACACTGTGCGGTCCTACCCTGTGACAAAAGACGGTGCCGGGTATAAGGCTGAGATGGTGCCGCTGGTGGAGGGCGTGCGCGACCAGTGGTTCCGCCCCTCGGACCTGAGCGTGGCCCCGGACGGTTCTATTTTTGTGTCAGACTGGTACGACCCGGGTGTGGGCGGACACCAGATGGCGGACATGAACAGGGGCCGCATCTACAGGATAGCCCCTCCCGGAACCCCTTATAAAACACCGGAGCTGGACCTCTCCTCGCCGAAGAGTGCGGTGGAGGCGCTGCAGAACCCGAACCTTGCCACGCGCTACCTGGCCTGGACCAAACTGCATGAGTGGGGCGCGAAGGCAGAGCCCGCGCTGCAGAAGCTGTGGAAGTCGGAAAACGAGCGGATGCGGGCACGGGCGCTGTGGCTGCTGGCGAAAATCGACGGCAAAAGCGATGCCTATATACAGCAGGCGCTGAAGGACGAGAACCCGGACATCCGCATCACGGGCCTTCGCATTGCCCGCCAGGAGGCAGACAACATCATCCCCTACGTGAAGCAGGTGGTGAACGACCAAAGCCCGCAGGTGCGCCGCGAGGCCGCCATTGCACTCCGCCACAACAAGTCGCCGGAGGCACCGGCGCTGTGGGCGCAGCTGGCGCAGCAGTACGACGGCAGGGACCGCTGGTACCTGGAGGCCCTGGGCATCGGGGCCGACGAGCAGTGGGACAAATTCTTGACGGCATATCAGGAGAAGGCAGGAAACGACCTGACAGGCAAAGCGAGCCAGGATATTGTGTGGCGCTCCAGAACCGGCCTTGCGCTGCCCTATCTTGCCAAGTATATCACGGACGCCAGTACCTCGTCGGCGGACAGGGCGAAGTTTTTCAGGGCCTTTGACTTTATAGACGACCCAGCCAAGAACGAAACGCTGCTGGCGCTGCTGGATTACCAGGGCCCGCACAAATCGGAGGTGTCGCAGCTTGCCCTGAACCATATAAGCCCCGAGAGCCTGGCCAGGTCGCCGAAGGCAAAGGCAGCCCTGGACAGGACGCTGGCGGAACTGAAGGGGACGCGGGAATTCGTGGACCTGGTGAGCCGCTACAAACTCAACAACCAGAATAAGGCCCTCCTGCAGCTGGCGCTCGCCCACCCCGACAGCAGCCTGGGCGTGGAGGCCACGCGGCTGCTGCTGAGGTCCGGAGCCAATGACCTGCTGAAGAAAACCATCAACAGCGACAACGAGGAAGAGGCAACGGCCATGCTGGCGGCGCTGAGCCGCGTGGGCAGCAACGAGTCCATGGACCTGATTCAGTCTGTGATGATGGACAAGAAGGGAGACATGACCACGCGGAAAGCGGCCGTAAAGGCGCTCGGCACAGGCTGGAGCGGGGAAGAGCGCCTGATGTTCGTGGTGCGGGACGGGAAGCTTCCGGAGGAACTGGAGCCGACAGCGGCGGTGACGCTTGCCGGGGCCATGCGCACCGGCATACGCGATGAGGCCCTGAAGTACCTGGACGTGGCCAGCACCACCACGACAGGCAAGCCGCTGCCGCCTATCAGCGAATTGACGAAGCGCTCGGGCTCCGTGGTGAACGGCAAAAAGGTGTTTCTGCAAACCTGCGGCGTGTGCCATCAGGTAGGGAAGGAAGGCTCCAGCTTCGGGCCCGCCCTCACCCAGATCGGAAGCAAGCTCACCAAAGACGCGCTGTACGTGTCCATCCTCCACCCGGACGCGGGCATCAGCTTTGGGTATGAGGGATACATCATCAAGCTGAAGGACGGAACGGAGACGGCCGGCATCATTGCCAGCGAGACGGAGGACGAGCTGGAACTGGTGAGCCCCGGCGGCATGAAGAGCCGCTACGACAAATCCCAGATAGCCTCCAGAACACAAATGGAAAACTCCATCATGCCGGCCAACCTGCAGCAGGCGATGTCGGAGCAGGACCTGGTGGATCTGGTGGAGTACCTGTATTCCCTTAAGAAGCAGGAAGGGGAGGCCACCGCGGCTGGCAAATAGGCGGATGCTCGTTCCCTGTGAAGTATATATAGCGAATTCCAAAAAGAAACATCAGCATGAAAAACCACTATAACCGGCGCGCGGCGCTGAAGAACCTGGCAGGCGGGGCAGCAGTCGTGGCCTCGGCTATGCTGCTGCCGGAGCCGCTGAGGGCCGCCGGGCTGAAAGAGTTTAGGCTCAAAGGAAACATCAACCACTCCGTTTGCAAGTGGTGCTACCAGGATATTCCGCTGGAGGACCTGTGCAAGGCCGCCAAAGGCATCGGCCTGTCGTCGATAGAACTGCTGGGTCCGGATGACTGGCCTACTTTAAAGAAATATGGGCTAACCTGCGCCATGGCCTGGGGAGCGGAGAAAAGCCTGACGGAGGGATTTAACGAGCCGAAGTACCACGACGAGCTGGTGACCCGCTACGAGGCGATGATCCCGAAGGTGGCGGCTGCCGGGCATGACAACCTGATCTGCTTCTCGGGCAACCGCAACGGCATGGACGACGAGCAGGGCATGAAGAACTGCGCCGCTGGCCTGAAACGGCTGATGAAAACGGCGGAGAAGCATAAGGTGACGCTGTCGATGGAGCTGCTCAACAGCAAGGTCAATCACAAGGACTATATGTGCGACCACACCGAGTGGGGCGTTGAGCTGGCGAAGATGATTGGCTCAGACCGGTTTAAGCTGCTCTACGACATCTACCATATGCAGATCATGGAAGGCGACGTAATCCGCACGATTCAGGCAAGTCATCCCTATATATCGCATTACCACACGGGCGGCGTGCCCGGCCGCAATGAGATAGACGAGACGCAGGAGCTGTATTATCCCGCCATCATGCGCGCGATTCTGGCAACCGGCTACAAAGGGTTCGTGGGTCAGGAGTTCATCCCGGCCTCCGGGGAGCCGCTCGCCTCGCTGAAGGAGAGCGTGGTGATCTGCGACGTGTGAGCCATATATAAAATACGACTGCCCAGTAGTGAAACAGGTGGAGCGGCGGCATTATCCTATATAGGATAATGCCGCCGCTCCACCTGTTTATATATTTATATATGGCAAGGTGAGGGTTTATACCAGTATCAAATGGGTTTAATAGCATAACTGTCCAACCACCCCTGCCCCTCCTTGTCTTTTTCGAGGGCCCCTACCCCCAGGAGGGGAGCCTGCTACTGCTTTCTATAACTGTAAGGACTATAGTTGAAGGTATAGCTATCAAAATAAACGCTCCATATATAGCCAAATTTAACAGGCATTTGCCAAGAGGAAGAATGGTGAAGCAGTAAGGAAAACTCCCCTTCTTGGACTCTAAAGGGGGCCCCTTCACCCCCAGGAGGGGCAGGGGTGGTTCGATATAGTTGCAAAGCGAGTATGCCATATGCGCAAAAACTAATTGATAGTGGTGCATAAATATTCCCATATACAGGTCAGCCTGCTACTTCCGCAACCACCGTATTTAATATCTTGCCCCGCCTTACATCCGTACATGCTAATTCCTAATTTTTAATTTCTTATCGTGAAAGCAGTGAACATCTATATCATCACAGGAGCCAGCAAGGGTATTGGCAAGGCAATAGCAGAAGAACTGTTAAAGGACGGAAACAACCAGGTGGTGGGCGTGCAGCGGACCAACAGCATCAGCCACCCGAACTACCGCCACCAGCCCCTGGATTTCTCTGACATCGATGCCGTGGAGCACAACCTCCAAAAAGTATTTCTGCCTTACCCGGGTGCCGCCAGGCTGGTGCTGGTGAACAATGCCGGTGTGCTGGGAGACATCGGGTATATAGGCGAAGGGATGCCGAACGAGCGCTTCGAGTTTGTCTTCGATGTGAACGTGGTGGTGCCAGCCATGCTGATGAACACCTTTCTGCAGGTATATAAAGATCATCCGGCGCAGAAAGTGGTGGTGAACGTGAGTTCCGGTGCGGGAAAGTACCCCGTGGACGGTTGGGCCAGCTACTGCGCCTCCAAAGCCGCTATTGATATGCTGTCGCTGACGGTGCAGAAAGAGCAGGAGGTGCGTGGCACCAGTACCCGCATATATGCCCTTTCGCCGGGGGTGGTGGATACGGCCATGCAGGAGAGCATCCGGGAAGCCGACGCCAGCCGGTTCAGTGCCGTGGAGAAGTTCCGGGATTACAAAGCCCACGGAGAGCTGGCCTCGCCGGAGGAAGTAGGCCGGAAGATCGTGCACTTCCTGTATAACACGGAAAACTATAAGGAAGTAATTGTGTCGGTGCGGGATATGTGAGGCCATATATGACACCATATGGCGCAAGCCTTCTGGCTCGTGCGCTATAGTTGCTTTCCAACATTCCTGGTGTCCGGAATGTCACAGCCATATAGCCCCGCCCGGAAAGGCGGGGCTTTCCGCTTTTGGAGGGATAGACAAATGTTAACAGAAGCGGAGGAAAACGGCTTCATTTATATCAGATTTTGCAAATGTTTGCTTAACTGCGCTGAAAAAAGTAATTTATTCCGGCAAATCATCAGAAGCTACCCAATATGGATCACAAGGCAAGCATGCAGCAGTACTGGAAGCGCAACGTGCGCATCCTCCTCACCCTGCTGGGGATATGGTTCATTGTTTCGTTCGGGTGCGGCATCTTGCTGGTCGACGAGCTGAACCGGTTCCGGCTGGGCGGCTTTAAGCTCGGTTTCTGGTTTGCCCAGCAGGGCGCCATTTACTTCTTCGTACTCATCATCTTCGCCTACGTGTGGCTCATGAACAGGCTCGACCGCGAGTTTGACGTTGACGAAGCATAACCTCCCTCACACCTAAACAAATCCGAAATGGGAATTTTAACCTGGACATACATTCTGGTGGGGCTGAGTTTCGCCCTTTACATCGGCATTGCCATCTGGTCGCGCGCCGGCTCCACGAAAGAGTTTTATGTGGCGGGCGGCGGCGTGTCGCCGCTGGCGAACGGCATGGCCACCGCCGCCGACTGGATGTCAGCGGCCTCCTTTATCTCCATGGCGGGCCTCATCTCCTTCATGGGCTACGACGGCTCGGTTTACCTGATGGGCTGGACGGGCGGCTACGTGCTGCTGGCCCTGCTGCTGGCGCCCTACCTGCGCAAGTTCGGCAAGTTCACCGTCCCTGATTTTGTGGGCGACCGCTATTATTCCCGGACCGCGCGGCTGGTGGCCGTGGTCTGCGCCATATTCATCTCGTTTACCTATGTGGCGGGGCAGATGCGGGGCGTGGGCATCGTGTTCTCCCGTTTCCTGGAGGTGCAGATAGAGACGGGCGTGGTGATCGGGATGGTGATTGTGCTGTTTTATGCGGTGCTGGGCGGCATGAAGGGCATTACCTACACGCAGGTGGCGCAGTATTGCGTGCTGATTTTCGCCTATATGGTGCCGGCCATTTTCATCTCGCTCATGCTCACCGGCAACCCCATCCCGCAGCTCGGCCTTGGCAGCGAACTGAAGGAGGGTGGTTATATGCTGGACAAACTCGACGGGATGCTGACGGAGCTGGGCTTCGCTGCCTTCACGAGCGGGAGCAAGGCCACCATCGACGTGTTCTTTATCACAGCGGCGCTGATGGTGGGCACCGCCGGGCTGCCGCACGTGATCGTGCGCTTCTTCACGGTGCCGCGCGTGCGCGATGCCCGGATGTCGGCTGGCTACGCGCTGGTTTTCATTGCCATTTTATATACCACCGCGCCGGCCGTCGGAGCTTTCGGGATGTACAACATGCTGCAGACCACCAGCAACCAGCCCATAGCCGATATGCCCCAGTGGGTGACCAACTGGCAGAAAACGGGCCTGATTGCCCTGGACGACAAGAACGGCGACGGACGCATCCAGTATGTAAAAGGCCCGGAGCAGAACGAGCTGATCATCGACAAAGACATCATGGTGCTGGCCAACCCCGAGATTGCGCAGCTGCCCAACTGGGTGATTGCGCTGGTGGCGGCGGGCGGGCTGGCGGCGGCGCTCTCCACGGCGGCGGGCTTGCTGCTGGTTATCTCCACGTCCATCTCCCACGACCTGCTGAAGAAGTCTTTCATGCCGGATATCTCGGAGAAAAGCGAGTTGATTGCGGCCCGCGTGGCCGCCGCTGTAGCCGTGATTGTCGCGGGGTATTTCGGCATCAACCCGCCGGGCTTTGTGGCCGAGGTGGTGGCTTTTGCCTTCGGCCTGGCCGCCGCGTCGTTTTTCCCGGTCATCATCATGGGCATCTTCTCGAAGCGCATGAACCGGGAGGGGGCCATCGCCGGGATGGTGACCGGGCTGGTGTTCACCATCGCCTATATATCCTACTTCAAGTTCATCAGCCCCGAGATGGACAAGCCTGAGAACTGGCTGTTCCATATATCGCCGGAGGGCATCGGGACGCTGGGGATGATCCTGAACTTTGCCGTCTCCTTCGCCGTCTCCCGGATGACGCCGCCTCCGCCCGTCGCTGTGCAGGAACTGGTGGAGGAGATACGGGTGCCGCGCGGTGCAGAAGCCGCCGCCGTGGCGCATTAGCACCGCCGCCTCCAGTGGAAGGAACGGCAGACAAAAGCAGCCTGTGCAGGTGCTTTTGTCTGCCGTTTTGCCTAACTTATATCGGAGCGGCCGCATATTTCCTGCCGCCCCGCCGCAGACAGGCCTAATACAGTTGTTTGAACACAGGAACCAGCGGGGAGCCACGGTCGCGTAGGATTTATATATCCCATGCCGCAGATGGACTGCGTATATATAAAAGCACTCAAAATATATAGTACCGCATATAAACACTTTGCTTTATGACGAACTACCAGATTAAAACCTATGAAGAATACCAGCAAGCCTATGCCCGTAGTGTAGAGGACCCGGAGAGTTTCTGGGCCGGCATCGCCGACACCTTCACCTGGCGCAAAAAGTGGGACAAGACGCTGGAGTGGAATTTTCAGGAGCCGGACATCAAGTGGTTCCAGGGAGGAAAGCTCAACATTACCGAAAACTGCCTGGACCGCCACCTGAAGACGCGCGGCAACAAGCTGGCCCTGATCTGGGAGCCGAACGACCCGAAGGAGCGTTTTATCCGCTACACCTACCGCGAGCTGTACGAGAAGGTCTGCCAGTTTGCCAACGTGCTGAAGAAGAACGGCGCGAAGAAGGGCGACCGCATCTGCATTTATATGCCCATGATTCCCGAGCTGGCTTTCGCCGTGCTGGCCTGCGCCCGCATCGGTGCCGTTCATTCGGTGGTGTTCGCCGGTTTCTCCGCCTCGGCGATGGCCGACCGCATCAATGACGCGCAGTGCAGCATGGTGCTGACCTCTGACGGCCTGAACCGCGGCGCCAAACAGATACCCGTGAAGCGCGTGGTGGATGAGGCGCTGGAGCACTGCGCCTCGGTGCAGAAAGTGATTGTGGTGGAGCGCCTGGGCTGGGCCGTGAACATGGTGGAGGGCCGCGACGTGTGGTACCATGACGAGGTGCAGGGGGTGAGCAAAGAGTGCCCCGCCGAGGAGATGGACGCCGAGGACATGCTCTTTATTTTATATACCTCCGGCTCCACGGGCAAGCCCAAAGGCGTGGTACACACCTGCGGCGGCTATATGGTGTACGCCCAGTACACGTTTATGAACGTGTTTCAGTACCAGGAGAGCGACGTGTACTGGTGTACCGCCGACATCGGCTGGGTGACGGGCCATACCTACCTGCTGTACGGGCCGCTGCTCTCGGGGGCCACCACGCTCATGTTCGAGGGCGTGCCCACCTACCCCGACAATGGCCGCTTCTGGCAGGTGGTGGACAAATTCAGCGTCTCGATTTTCTATACCGCGCCAACGGCCATCCGGGCGCTGATGGGCGGCGATATCGAGGATGTGCTGTCCTACAGCCTCGACTCGCTGCGGGTGCTCGGCTCGGTAGGAGAGCCCATCAACGAAGAGGCCTGGCACTGGTACCACACCCACGTGGGCAAAAACCGCTGCCCGGTGGTGGACACCTGGTGGCAGACCGAGACGGGCGGCATCATGATATCTTCGCTGGCGAACGTGACGCCCACCAAGCCTGCCCACGCCGCCTATCCGCTGCCGGGGGTACAACCCATTCTGGTGGATGCCGAGGGAAATGAAATCACAGAGAACGAGGTGGAGGGCTACCTGTGCATGAAGTTCCCGTGGCCAGGCATCATCCGGACCACCTACGGCGACCATGAGCGCGCCCGCCTCAGCTATTTCTCCACCTACAAAGGCCTCTACTTTACCGGCGACGGCGCCAAGCGCGACGGGAACGGCCTGTACCGCATCATCGGCCGCGTGGACGATGTGATAAACGTGTCGGGGCACCGCTTCGGGACGGCTGAGATTGAGGAAGCCATCAACCACAACGAGCACGTGGTGGAGTCGGCGGTGGTGGGCTACCCACATGATGTGAAAGGGCAGGGCATCTATGCCTTCGTCATTTGCAGAGACGTACCGGAGCATGTAGATTGGTTGCGGGCAGAGATTGTGGAGACGGTGGTGGAGAAAATAGGCAAGATAGCGCGGCCCGACAAAATCCAGATTGTGAGCGGCCTGCCCAAAACGCGCTCCGGCAAGATCATGCGCCGCATCCTGCGCAAAGTGGCCGAAGGCGACACCTCCAACCTCGGCGACACCTCCACGCTGCTGGACCCAGCGGTGGTTGACGAGATAAAGGAAGGAGCGTTGTAGCGCTGAGGAAAGCTCTTGTTGAAAAATCCTGCAGCTCATACTGCAGGATTTATATTATGGTAAAAGAAGGGGGTTGTTGGGTTTTGAATGATATTTTTTCTGCGGATAGCTTTTTTATAATGATACTTACTTTACCATTTGCTGTTAATTATGAAAGTAGAGAAAAAATTATATTTATGTAGGTTTTATCATGAAACCTGTCTAGAGTTTCCGGTAAGAGCTTAAATCAGGGTTTGAAACAGCTTTCAAAGCTGCAATCACTTCAAAATCTATGATTTTTAAGGCACAATTGAGACTATTTTACTGCTGACTCTATTCATATGGTATCAAAAACCGGCAAAAATCAGAAACCCTAAACAGCTTCATGTTGTGCGAAATAAATGATAAAATAAAATGAACAGAATAGATGAAGTAGAAACAGGAGGTATAGATGTTCATCCTTTCGCATTCTATCCTGAAATGATTCAATGGAAGCTTCAACAAAAAAATAATGTAACAATAGAGCACTTGCACAAGTCCTTAGCAATCTCGATTATTATTGACTGTGCATGTTTAATAGAGGGAGTACTTAATATAATTAATAAAGAATTGCTTCAGGACGCACGGCACTCAAAAAATTCACTACAACATCGGTTACTAACTCTATTAGAGCAACGCCTTGAAAAGGGTCAATTTAGTGAATATACTAATATATATAGTACTCTCGTGGGTAGGGAGATAAAAGTTTTGGTGGGAAATGAATCTTGGAAAAGCATTGTGACATTGTTCTCTTTTAGGAATAATTTGGTTCATGGAAACGTAATTGAAATTACCGAACATAAATCAAATCGAGGAGTTAGGGTTGAAGTTTTTAACACCTATAAAAGAATTTATGAATATCTTCTGGAGAAGAAGTTGATTGATGTATATACTCTCGAACCTGAAAACCTTTTGTTCAACGAAAGTATTTTATCATTCTTCTATGAATCAACAATAGGATTTATCAGAGTGTTAGTGAAAAATGCGCCTAAGCGCTCACAAGACTATATAAGAGAGATGACTACCTTTTTAGAGAGTAAATAAGGCCATATTGGGGAGGAGGCATTTTTGTATTTGTTCCTTTTGGACGCTGAAGTAATGAAAATATAGACTTGGAATATCATGTTTTTTAAAAGCAACTAATCATATATATAATATTCCAAAACAGTTATAATAGGGTATGATTACAAAGTATGACATTCTCTCCAAACTGAAAGAGCTGAAACCAGCACTTAACAGAGACTATGCGGTTAAAGAAATTGGATTGTTCGGTTCATTTTCGGACGATTCGTACAATGAGCACAGTGACATTGACTTACTGGTGGAACTGGAAAGGCCTATCGGGTGGAAATTCTTCTCCCTGGAGCTATACCTCGAGAAAATATTTGGCCGAAAAATCGACCTGGTGACTAAAAATGCGCTCAAAGACCAGATCAAAGACGGTATCCTGCAGCAAGTTGAATACGTGTAAGTGAAGAGGAATAGAAGAACATATAGAATGTATCTTGAAGACATTCTTGTGTCTATTAACCGCATAGTTGAATATATGGAGGGGTATACCTTTGTTGACTTCAAGAGAGATCATAAAACAGTTGATGCGGTGATTCGGAATTTCGAGGTTATCGGAGAAGCCTCAAATAAATTGCCGAAGGAAATAAAATCAAAATATCCGATGGTTCCTTGGGCTGAGATGTACTTGTTGAGAAACAAGATTTCTCATGAGTACTTTGGAGTTGACTTTGAAATAATCTGGGATGTTGCCACGAATCATTTACCTGACAATAAAATTCAAATAGAAGAAATATTGAATAAAGAAAAGTAAAGAAGCAAACTAATGCCGGGCAGTTTTAGGTAAGACTAAGCAATTTTCCCCGCTATAACTCTCTTACTTATCTTGCAAACAGCTAAGGGAAGGCTATTTCACAACAACTAACAATTACCAATCAGCAATTCCCACTACCTTGCCTCCAAGGCATATCCTATGCCTATATGTAATCACCTTTTAAAGCACGCTACAAATGCAGGTAATACGGCTGCAGCAGTGCTATAAACTCCTGTGTGTAGGTTGCCTTGTCGGCCTCCCGTATATATAGCCGCCTGCTTAGAGGCTGGCCTACAGGGGCAAAGCCGAATGTCTGGATATGGCGGATGCACTTGCCGCCTCTATAGGTGAAGACCTCCACCGTTTCTGCTAAGTGAAAACCGTATGCCTGCGCCGCTTTCTGAAAAAGGGCCGCTTCGGCAGGTGGGAGCAAGAGGAACAGGTGGCCCTGCGGCGTGAGGTGCTGCCGTGCGAAATGCAAGATGTCCTCGAAAAGCAAGTCGCCGGTGTGGCGTGCGGTATTTTTGGCCGCATTCTCTGATTTGAGCGAGGCCAGGAAAAACGGCGGGTTTGATAAAATCACGTCATAGGGCTGCTGTGCCGCATAATGTTGTAGCGGCTCAGCGTGCAGCCGAAGCCGGTCAGCCCAGGGACTCACCGCGAAGTTCTCCCTCGCCTGCACCTGCGCCTCCGGATTTATTTCCACGGCATCCACCACAGCCTCGCTTCGCTGCGCCACCATCAGCGACAGCAATCCGGTGCCTGCCCCAATGTCCAGCACCCGCCGCGCACCCGCCACATCTATATAAGCCCCGAAAAGGCAGGAATCCGTACACACCTTCATCGCACACCTGTCCTGCGCTACCCGGAACTGCTTAAACTGGAAAAAGTCGTTTGGCATGGGGAGGAAGTCTTGAATGAGTGATTCAGTGATTGAGTGAATAGAGAGAATTTTGAATGAGCGGAGATTGGTATATATAGAATTTGAAAGGCTATCCTGAAATCATCTAGGCTCAGATAGTTAATGTTCTTTGCAACTTGCCCACAAGATCCCCCGAATCAAGTTCGGGATTTACCACTTGCAGGACGACAGATGAGGGGGAAAAGAATTTATTCAGTTATTCAATTATTCAAAATTCACTCATCCACTCAACCACTCATTCAAAATTCAGAGCTCAACCCGGCTGCGAGGCACCGGACTCGAAGCCCTGGTCGATGAGCAGGCTGGGGGAGAGGGCGCTGGCAACGGCCAATTCGTCGCAGCGTTCGTTTTCGGGATGGCCGTTGTGGCCGCGTATCCACACAAATTTTACCTGGTGCTTCGGGTAGATGCGCAGGAAACGGGCCCACAGGTCGGCGTTGGCTTTGCCCTTGAAGCCTTTCTTCTGCCAGCCGAACACCCAGCGCTTTTCCACGGCGTCCACCACGTATTTTGAGTCGGAGTAAACAGTAACGGGCATGCCGGGCTTGGTGATGGCCTCCAGCCCCACAATCACGGCCAGTAGTTCCATGCGGTTGTTCGTGGTTTTGCGGAAGCCCTCGCTCATTTCCTTTACATGCTGCTTCCAGCGCAAAATCACGCCATAGCCGCCAGGGCCGGGGTTTCCGCGGGAAGAGCCGTCTGTAAAAAGTTCGATCATGGGTTAGTTTTGAATGAGCGGATGAGTGATTGAGCAAATTAATTTTGAATGACTGACTTTTGAATGACTGAATAATCTTTCCCCTGATAAATCATCCTATATGGGGCCTGGTGGCTGGGCATAAACCGCTTACTACCTAAAGCTATATCCTCTCGACTTAAATACAGGCTCCATGAATTCAATTGTTCAAAACTCAGTTATTCATAATTATAAATTCGTCTTGAAGAGCTTGATAGCGATGGCCAGCAGGATGATGCCGAAAATCTTACGGAGGGCGTCGGCACCCGACTTGCCGAGCTTTCGCTCTATGTAGGCCGAGCCTTTGAGCACCACATATACGAAGCCCAGGTTTAGGACAATGCCCACCAGCACGTTCGGGAGGGAGTAGGCGGCGCGCAGCGAGAGGAGCGTCGTCATGGTGCCGGCCCCCACGATCAGCGGGAACGCCAGCGGCACAATGGAGCCGCTCTTCGACTCCGGGTCACTGTGGAAAAAGTCCTTTCCCAGGATCATCTCCAGGCCGATCAGGAAGATGATGATGGCCCCGGCCATGGCGAAGGATTGGAAATCAATGGCGAACAGTTTAAGGATAGACTCGCCCAGGAACAGGAACGCGATCATCAGGATGGCAGACACAATGGTTGCCTTGCCCGACTCTATACGGCCCTCGCGCTTGCGCAGCTCGATGATGATGGGGATGGAGCCGATGATATCGATGACGGCAAAGAGCGTGAGCGTGACAGAAGCTATCTCCTTGAAACTAAAAATGTCGTTTAAGTTCACCTTATTTATATATGCGGAGTTGCGCGGGTTATATATAAACAGGGTAGTTATTTACCGTTGTCTTATATATAGCCACGCCACCTTGTCTCAAGCCGCAAAGGTAGTAGACTTAAGCGTAATAGTGCAGGAAAAAGCGCTTCAGTTCTTCGTACTCTTCGTCGAGGATAGCCGGAAAGTTGGCAATGCGGAAGGTATTGCGGGCCCAGGGGCCGTAGCCGTTGCCCAGGCGCATGTCATGGGACAGGGCGCGCTTCTTCAACTCGTCCACCAGCTTCTCGCTTCCCTGCAGCGCCAGCACTGTTTTAGACCGCACCTCCTCGTTCTCCACCAGCAGCGTGATATCCGTGAACTGCGCGAAAAAGGCATATAAATCCTGTGCCCTGGCGGTCAGCTCCCCGTCAATGGTCTTGATAAAGGGTCGGTCTTCGAGCACGCGCTTCATCAGGTACAGGTTGAGCACGTTGGGCGTGTGCGTGGTCTGGTAATTCAGCATCTTCTCATATATAGAAACCATGCTGTTATAGTGTGCCCGCTCGGCTATTTTCTTCGCCCGGAAAATGGTGCGCGGCGAGCAGGCCATCACGGCCAGCCCGGCGGGCAGGCCAAAGCACTTCTGCACCGAGGCAAACCATATATCCGCCTTAATCATTTTGAGGTTGAGACCCGCCATGGAAGAGGTCGCGTCCACGGCAATCAGGGTGTCGCGGAAACGGTTGTGCAGGTTCAGGATGCAGGTAGGCGTCACCTGCGTGCCGTTCGATGTCTCGTTCTGCGTGAAGCAGATCAACTCCGTATCCGGGCTCACCTGTACCTCATGCACCGGCATGGGGCTGTTCAGGTCAAACGCAAATCCCTCGGAATTGGGGCGCAGCTTTTTAGCATACTGAAACCACTTCTCCCCGAACGAGCCGTTGTATATATGGGAGCTCTTGTTTTTGGTGAGGCTCTGGATGAGTATTTCCCAGCACTCCGTGGCCGAGGACGTGAAGAAGATGTGGTAGTCCTGCGGAATGTTGAGCCTGCGCCTGATAAGCCCGACCAGGTCGCGCGACAGCTGCACGAACTGATCTCCTCTGTGTGGCGTGCTCATGATTCCTTCGTCATACGCGTCTACCAGGTAGTTACGTACTTCAGGGTATACTTTGGAGGGGCCTGGATAGAAGTTGAGCATGCGCGTAAAGGTATTGAATTTATATAGTAATAACTATATATAATCTTGGTGAAAAAGCTGACGCCTGTATAACGGCCAGGCAAGCTAATTCTTTGCACCGAACCCGATTTGTTTTGGCTTCAGGCGCTCAAAGTACTGAAGCGCAAGCCGGTAACTTTCCAGTCCGAAGCCGCTGATGCTGCCTTTGCAGTAAGGCGCGATCATGCTCTTGTGGCGGAAGGCCTCGCGGGCGTATACGTTGGAGATGTGAACCTCCACCACCGGCACCTCTATCGCCTTGATGGCATCAGAGAGGGCCACGGAGGTATGGGTGTAGGCGCCGGCGTTAAAGATGATGCCTTTGTAGTCGCTGAAGCCCACCTCATGCAGCTTGTCTATCAGCGCGCCCTCCGTGTTCGACTGAAAGTAGGAGAGCTCCAGCGCCGGCAGGTCTTGCTTCAACTCCTCAAAATAATCTTCGAAAGAGCGGCTGCCATATATTGATTTCTCGCGGTGGCCCAGCAGGTTCAGGTTCGGGCCGTTCAGGATAAGGATCTTCATAGGTTGGGTATCGTATTGCAAATTTCCGAGGCTACAAAGGTACGTATTAAGTATCTTTGCTGTTGGAAAATTGTTTGATTGTTGGATGTGTAAATTGCTGCGGGAACATGAATGTCACCTTAACAAGTGCATTTTACTCATCCTAATTCATAATTTCTAATTTTTAATTTCTAATCTTATTTCGTGAACTGGCCTGTCTGCATCAAACAATTCGAGGAGTACCTGAAGCTGGAGAAGTCGCTCTCGCGCCACTCCGTGGAGGCCTACCTGCGCGACATCGGGAAGCTAGCGGATTTCCTGGACATGAAGAAGCTGCGGGTGGCGCCCGAGCATATAACGCCTGCCATCCTCCGCGACTTTCTGGAGTGGATTGGGGAACTGGGGATGACACCCCATTCGCAGGCCCGCACCCTGTCCGGCATCCGCGCCTTCTACAAGTTCCTGATCATGGAGGACATGCTGCAGAACGACCCCACCGACACCATCGAGGCGCCAAAGCTGCGCCGCAAGCTGCCCGACACACTGCACTTCCATGAGATAGAGCAGATGCTGGCCGCCATCGACCTGTCGACGCCAGAAGGCACCCGCAACCGCGCCATGCTGGAAACGCTTTATTCCTCCGGGCTGCGCGTCACCGAGCTGCTCGACCTGAAAATCAGCAACCTCTACGAGGACATGGGCTTCCTGAAGGTGGCCGGTAAAGGCGACAAAGAGCGCCTGGTGCCGATTGGCCGCGATGCCCTGAAGCACATCCAGCTATATCGGGAGGGGGTGCGCTGCCACCTTACCATCAAAAAAGGCCACGAAGACGTTTTGTTCCTGAACCGGCGCGGGGCCAAAATGTCGCGCGTGATGATGTTCATGATCATCAAAGAGGTGGCCGCCAAAGCCGGCATCCAGAAAACGGTGAGCCCGCACACTTTCCGCCACTCCTTCGCCACGCACCTGATAGAAGGCGGCGCCGACCTGCGCGCCGTGCAGGAAATGCTGGGCCACGAGTCTATCACCACTACCGAAATCTATACGCACCTGGACAGGGACTACCTGAAGCAGGTAATCAAGGATTACCACCCGAGAAGTTAGTTTGATTCTGGCAAGGGGCTTGCAGGAACCCCCGAACTGCTTCGGGGCAGGTGCGCACATTGCGAGGTCTGTACTATATATAACCAAAAGCAAAACACCCTCACAACTTTAGAGATTGTGAGGGTGCTTTTATTATGGGGAAGGAGTACAGCCTTTAAGCAGGCATCAGTTCCTTCAGTTCGCTTACCACTTTTGTCATCGAGGACTTCGCGTCGCCGAAAAGCATCAGGCAATTGGGGTAACCAAACAGCTCGTTCTCGATGCCCGCGTAGCCAGCGCTCATACCGCGCTTGCAAACGATGACGGTGCGCGCCTTGTCGGCGTTCAGAATCGGCATGCCATATATGGGGCTGGCCGGATTGGTGCGGGCGGCAGGGTTCACCACGTCGTTGGCGCCGATGATCAGCGCAATGTCGGTGTTGGCAAACTCGTCGTTTATCTGGTCCATCTCAATCAGCTTGTCATACGAGATGTTGGCCTCCGCCAGCAGCACGTTCATATGTCCGGGCATGCGGCCCGCCACCGGGTGTATCGCAAACTTCACAGAAATGCCCCGCTTCTCCAGCATATCGGTCAGCTCGCGCACAATGTGCTGCGCCTGCGCCACGGCCATGCCATAGCCCGGCACAATAATCACGGAAGAGGCAGATTCGAAGAGCATGGCTGTTTCTTCCACGCCCACCTCTTTCACCACAATGTCCTCGCCACCGCCGGCCGCGGCCGCGGAAGAGCTTGTCTGCCCGAAGCCGCCCAGCAGCACGTTTACAAGCGACCGGTTCATGGCCTTGCACATAATCTGTGTCAGGATGATGCCGGAGGCACCCACGAGCGCACCCGCAATGATCAGCACCTGATTGTTGAGCACAAAGCCCGTAGCGCAGGCGGCAATACCGGAGTAGGAGTTGAGCAAAGAAATCACCACCGGCATATCGGCACCGCCAATCGGAATGACCGTCAGCACACCCAACAGCAGGGCAATCACCAGCACCCCCATCATCCAAATCTCCACATTCGGCTGCAGCACCACCAGCACCGACAGCGCCAGCGCTGCCAGGAACAGGATGGCATTGATGGCGTGCTGCCCGCTGAACACCACGGCCCGGCCGTTGATGAGGCCTTTCAGCTTTCCGAACGCCACCAACGAACCCGTGAGGGTAACGCAGCCGATGATGACGCTGATGATGATGGTGACGCCCACCACCATTTCCATGCTGTAGCCCGCATCGTGCGCCATGCGCCAGTATTCGGAGGTAGCCACCAGCACCGAGGCAGCACCACCGAAGCCGTTGAAGATAGCCACCATCTCCGGCATCGAGGTCATTTCCACGCGCTGCGCTATCACCGTGCCGATAACGGAGCCGATGAGGATGGTCACGAAAATTTCGGTATAGCTCAGTATCTGGCTGTCGAGCAGCGTCACGAGCACGGCAATCAGCATCGCTATAGCTGATATGAAATTACCCTGGCGGGCAGTGGATGTCTTGCCCAGCATCTTGATGCCGATGATGAACATCACCGAGGCAATCAGGTAGGCAATCTGTATGATTAAAGCTTTTTCCATGAGGTTTCTTACTTCTTTTTCTTCTTAAACATCTGCAACATGCGGTCCGTCACCACATAGCCGCCCACCACGTTCAGGGTAGCCAGCAGCAGCGCGGCAATCGCCATCCACTTGCTCACTGACCAGTCTTCCGGCCCGGCGGCCACAATGGCGCCCACAATGGTGATGCCGGATATGGCGTTGGAGCCGGACATCAGCGGCGTGTGCAGCGTGGGCGGTACCTTGGAGATAAGCTCGAAGCCCACGAAACTGGCCAGCACCAGCACGTAAAGAAGTACAATTAGTGTTTCTGCATTCATACTGTTTTAGCTAATATTTCTCTTGTAAACTGATGTACCAACTCTCCCTGGTGCGTGATCAGCGAGCCTTTGGTCACTTCCTCGTCCATCTCCCACTTAAAGCCGTCTTTGGTGGCCAGGTGGAGCAGCAGCGTGCTGATGTTTTTGGCGTACAACTCGCTGGCATTCACCGGCACCATGGCGGGCAGGTTCGACTCGCCGATAATGGTCACGCCGTGGCGCACCACCGTCTGGTTAAACTCGCTCAGCGCGCAGTTGCCGCCCGACTCCACGGCCATATCCACAATCACGGAGCCCGGTTTCATGCTGGCCACCATCTCTTCCGTTACCAGCAGCGGCGCTTTTTTGCCGATGACCAGGGCCGTGGTAATCACCAGGTCGGCATCTGATATGTGTTTAGAAATGAGTTCTTTCTGTTTCTGAAGGTACTCGGCGGACACCTCGCGGGCATAGCCGCCCTCTGTTTTCACGCCCTCGGCCTGCACCTCCAGGAAGCGGCCGCCCAGCGACTCTACCTGCTCCTTCGTCTCGGGGCGAACGTCGGTTACCTCCACCACGGCCCCCAGGCGCTTGGCGGTGGCCACCGCCTGCAGGCCGGCCACGCCCGCCCCGAAGATGAGCACGCGTGCCGGGGTAATGGTGCCGGCCGCCGTCATCATCAGCGGGAAGATCTTGCCCAGGGCGTTGGCCCCCAGCAGCACCGCTTTGTAGCCTCCCAGGTTGGCCTGCGAACTCAGGGCGTCCATCTTCTGGGCGCGCGAGATGCGCGGCACGGCGTCCATGGCGAAGGCGCTGATGTTCTTGCTCAGGCATATATCCACCAGCTCGGGCACGGTGTAGGCATACAGAAACGAGATGAGCGCGCTGCCGTCCCGCATCAGCAGGGCTTCCTCCGGGGTGGGGGCGTTTACCTTCAGCAGCACGTCACTGTCTTTCAGCAGCGCAGCCCTGTCAGGGAAAATGATGCCGCCAGCGTCTTCGTAGGCACGGTCGTAGAAGCCGGAAGCATGGCCGGCGTCGCTTTCAATACCGCATTTAAAACCGGCTTTTGTGAGTGACTTCACCACGTCCGGTGTCAGGGCCACCCTTCTTTCGGATAGTTTCCCCTCTTTAAGTACAGCTATATTCAAGGATTGTATATATTAAGTGTGACTTGAGATTTTAGTAGTTTTGTATAGTTTCGGCCCCTGCACTGTGCATGGGAATCGAAACTGCGGGAGCGGCGCAGGCATGCACGCTTTCGATGCCATGCTCACCCGGGCCTTGCTTCAAACAAAGCCGCCGTTAGCCCTGTTATGTGTTCAGTTGCCACACATGAGAGGCCTGCCCCTACGGTAATTGCGCCTAAACGATTAGCTAATTTAGCAAAATTTTCAATAGGGCTGCACTAATGTTGGGAATGTGGCCGAAAAACTGCTGCATTTTTGAAAAAAGAGATGAAAAAGCGTTCCAGAACATGCTTTTCCGGTAATTTATATGTGCCCCGTCATACTTTTCATGTAAGCTACGAGGATGTCTTAGAGCAAATGGGAAGCGCATAGCCCCATGAGGCAGGAACAGGACCGGCAGAGATACCTGCGCGTTTCCTTTGTGTTAATTTAGGGCTTTTTAGATGGTGTTTCCGCCCACAGTGCTTAATTTTGGGCAGTTGTTTATACGTACAAGAATATTTCATGCTTCGCGTTATATAGCTGTTTAGGCATAAAACGATGATCCCCAGTAGAGGAATTCCGTATCTTCTTATTTATGAAGGGTATAGACGGCCTTTGCGGGGCTCTTGGTCCTGAGTCAACACACGGTGCCCGGGCAGGTATCAGCACAGAGGCTGAAAACATTTCGCTATTTCAAGATGCTTAAAACGAAGAAAGAGATTATTTTAGAAACGGCCCTGAATCTTTTCGCTGACAAAGGATATGAGGCCACACCCACCAGCCTGATTGCGAAGGAGGCGGGGGTGTCGGAGGGCCTTATCTTCAAACACTATATCAGCAAAGAGAACCTGCTGGAGGCGGTGGTGAAGGCCGGTTACAGGCGCATCACTGACAGAAGCAAGGGCCTGGTAGTGGAAGAGGACCCGCACAGGCTGATTGAGACCGTGCTCGACATGCCCCTGAAACTGGTGGAGGAGGAGCGCAACTTCTGGCGCATGCAGTTCCGCCTCGTCGATGAGGAGATCTCGCAGAAACACCACATGCGCTACTCGCAATCCGTGATGCAGAAGCTGGAGGGCGCGTTTAAGAAGCTGGGCTACGCAGAGCCGGAACTGGAGACGGAGATTCTGATGCTGCTGGTAGAGGGGCTGTGGCGGATGTACCTGCTAAACGAGGACAAGGGCCACTTCGTGAAAATGCTCGACCTCATCAAGGCCAAGTACAGAAAGTAGCTTATAGATGCCATATATGCTGCTAAGCCGGTATATATAGAAGAGAGATAGAAACAAGCGCAGCACTCACAGGGCCATATCCTTTTGTGAGTGCTGCGTTCTTTATGTGTCGGCCATATATAAAATGTAAATAACTTGTAGTCGGGCAAGGAAATCTCCCGCCGCACTTCCAAACCGGCCCTGCTACAAACCAAATGCCCGCGGCAGCCAGAGGCTGAGTTCGGGTATATACGTCACCAGCAGCAGCGCCGCCACCATGGCAATAAACAGCGGGATGAGCGGACGGATCACTTTGCTGATGCTTACCTCGGCCACCCCGCACCCCACGAAAAGCACCGAGCCCACCGGCGGCGTGCACAGGCCGATGCACAGGTTCATCACCATGATGATGCCGAAATGCACCGGATCGACGCCGAGTTCGCGCACCACCGGCAGAAAGATCGGCGTGAAGATCAGGACCGCCGGCGTCATATCCATAAACACACCCACAAAAAGCAGAATCAGGTTGATGATGATGAGGATGACGATTTTGTTGTCGCTGATGGACAGCAAAGCCTCGCTGAACGCCTGCGGAATGTTGGCATACGACATCACCCACGACATGCCCATCGAGGTGCCGATCAGCAGCATCACGATGGCGGTGGTGATGACGGTGTGAATCAGGATATCCGGCAAATCGCTCGACTTTACCTGCCGGTATACCACCATCGAGAGAATAAATGTATATAGCACAGCCACGGCCGAGGCCTCGGTGGCGGTGAACACCCCAGCTATAATGCCGCCAATGACCACCACCAGCAGCAGCAGGCTGGGCACGGCATCAAGAAAACGGCGGATTACTTCTTTCAGCGAGGTTCTGTCGCCCACCGGGTATTTCTTCTTGTAGGATATATAGCCCGCCACCAGCATCAGCACCACCCCCAGCAGGATACCGGGTATATAGCCGGCCACGAACAAAGCCGCGATGGACACACCGCCGCTGGCCAGGGAATAGACGATGAGGATGTTGCTGGGCGGGATGATCATGCCCGTGGTGGCCGAGGTGATGTTCACCGCCGCGCTGAAAGGCCTGGAGTAGCCCTCCTTCACCATGCGTGGGTTCATGATGCCTCCGATCGCCGAAGCGGCCGCCACCGCAGACCCCGAAATAGCGCCAAACAGCATGCAGGCTACAATATTCACGTAAGCCAGTCCGCCCGGCAAAGTGCCCACCAGACTTTTGGCAAAATCGATGAGGCGCGAGGCAATGCCGCCCCTGTTCATGAGCTGCCCCGCCAGAATGAAGAAGGGGATGGCGAGCAGGGCGAAACTGTCGAGGCCGGTGGCCATGCGCTGGGCAAGGGTGGTGAAGGCAGCCTCCGGGGCAATGCTCACCAGCATGGTCAGCAGCGCGGCAATACCGATGCAAAAAGCGATGGGCACCCCTAAGACAAGCAGTGCGATAAAGCTGATGACCAGTACGAGTATTTCCAGGAGTTCCATGTATGTCTTTTATATATAGCCTGCTGGCGTTTGGGTATGAGATTTGAATTGAGGGACTATATAAGCTTGCCGCAAATGAAGAGGTACATGCCCGCCAGTTGGTCTGAATGCTCCATTCCTACATTCGGGAAGTCTGTTGTCTTGCGTCTCGGCGTCTACATCATCTCCTTGCCTATTTCCTCCGGCTCTTCCGGGCTTTCGGTGAGGCCCGCGAGGCTGTAGTAGATGATGAGCAGGCCGCTCAGGGGCACCACCATATATACATAGCCCAGCGGCACGTTCAGCGCAGCAGACGTCTGCCGCAGCGTCAGGGTGATATAGACGAGGTTGATGCCGCCCCACACCATCGCAAACAGGGCAAAGAGGGCCACCAGCACATGGATGAGCACGTTCAGGTTGCGCTGCTTTTTGCCCTCCAGGCTGGCTGGCAGCAGGTCGATGGCCAGGTGCATGCGCTTGCCTGTCACGTAGCTCGCCCCCAGCAAACTCACCCATATCAGGAGATACCTTGACAGTTCGTCGGTGAAGGAGCTAGGCGAGCGCAGGATAAACCGGGAGCCCACCTGCCACAGCACGTTCAGGACCATGGCCGCCATCAAAACGACCAGCACCCAGTACAGGCCCCTGTCCAGTCTCTCTCTGAATTTCATATCGTTCAACTATTTTGTGGTGAGGGGAGCAGGCTGCTCCGGTTTATCTTTCCCGGCGGCCTGTATTCGCTTGAGGAGAACATATACCTCCGGCTCATTTTTGTAGCTCTCGTACAGCGGCTCCACCTTTTCGGCGAAAGGCGCCTTGTCGGGATAAGTGACCTCAACACCGGCCTTTATCACCTCCCGCAGCGCTTCCTCCTCAGCCTCCTGCCAAAGTTTTTGCTGCACCACCGCCGACTCTTCTGCCGCCTCCTGCAGCCATTGCTGCTCCTGTGGCGTCAGTTTTTCCCAGACTTTGGTGCTGATCAGCAGGATGTCCGGCACCATGGTGTGCTCGTTCAGGGCGTAGTGCCGGGCCACCTCGTAGTGCCGGGCGAGGTAAAAAGTGGGCGGGTTGTTCTCGGCCCCGTCCACCACCCCCTGCTGCAGGGCCGTATATATCTCGCCGGTGGAGATAGGCGTGGCGGCTCCCCCAAACGCATTCACCATCTGGATGGCAGTGTTGCTTGCCTGCACCCGTATCTTCAGGCCCTTCAGGTCGTCGGGAGTGTTGATGGGTTTGTTGGCCGTGTAAAAGCTCCGGCTTCCGGCATCGTAGTACGTCAGGCCGCGCAACCAGTACTGTTCTCCCTCCGTCAGAAGTTCCCGGCCGATCTCCCCCTCCAGCACATCGTAATAATGCGCCTTGTCGCGGAAAATGTAGGGCAGGCTCAGCACCTTAAAGTTCGGGGAAAAACTTTCCATGGTGGCCGCAGACACCTTGGTCATCCCCAGGCTACCGATCTGCAGCAGTTCCACCGCCTCCCGCTCGCTGCCCAACTGTGAGTTGGGGTATAGCTTTATCGCCAGCTCACCGCCCGATTTCTCCTTTAACTTTTCAGCCATATATAACATCGCCTGGTGTACCGGGTGCGACACCTCCAGGCTGTGCGCCAGCTTTATCTCCTTTGTTTTGGAGATTTCCTCACAGGAGGAGGCCAGCAGCAGCAGGGTAAAGGCGCAGAGGCTGAGCAGCAGCTTCCGGAGTTTCTGAAGAGAAGGGGAACGGGGATATGGAGCCATTACTTTTTCCTCACCTTTCGGATGGTTTCCAGCGCGGCGCGTGTCCGTTCCTCCAGCTTGGCGAAATCCTGCGCGGCGATGAGGTCTTTGCTGATGAGCTGGGAGCCCATGCCCACACAATGCGCGCCGGCGGCAAACCAGGCCCGCAGGTTCTCTTCCTTCGGCTCCACGCCGCCTGTGGGCATGATGCTCGTCCAGGGGCAGGGGCCTTTGATGGCGGAGATGAAATCCGGGCCACCCACCTGCTGTGCCGGGAAAATCTTGATGACCTCGGCACCCAGTTCCTCCGCCCGCGATATCTCGGTCAGGCTGCCGCAGCCGGGCGCCCACATAATCTTGCGGCGGTTGCAGACGATGGCCATCTCCTCCTTCAGCACCGGCGACACGATGAAATCGGCGCCGCATTGTATATAGAGGGCAGCGGTGGGCGCGTCCACCACCGAGCCAACGCCCAGCATCAGCTCCGGGAAGGAGGCGCGGGCATGTTTGATGAGCTGCGCAAAGGTCTCGTGGGCGAAGTCGCCGCGGTTGGTGAACTCAAACACCCGCACCCCGCCGTCGTAGCAGGCTTGCAGCACCTGCTTGCAAATTTCCAGGTCGGTGTGGTAAAACACTGGGACCATGCCTGTCTCCGCCATTTTCAAGGCTACTTCTATCCGGCTGAATTTTGCCATAATTGCTTTGTCTATATATAGTTCAGATGAAAAAATCAACGCACGAGCTTGCCGGAGGTGTTGCCGTTCAGCAGGGCCTCCACCTCTTCCACGGTCGCCAGGTTGGCGTCTTTCCGGATGGTGTGCTTCAGCACCGAGGCGGCCACGCCAAAGTCCAGCGCTTTCTGGTCGTTGGCGTAGGCCAACTGGCCATATATAAAACCGGCCATGAAGGCATCGCCGCCCCCAATTCTATCCACAATGGGGTTGATGTCGTAGGTCTGGGTCTCGAGCATCTGCTGGCCGTCCCACAGCATGCCCGACAGCGTGTTGTGCGTGGCGCTGACGGAGCCGCGGGTGGTGTTCACGATTTTCCGCACTTTCGGGAAGCGCGCCATGATCTGGCTGAAGACGGAGGCAAGTTCGTTTGCCTCGGTTTTTCTGGGGCTGATGTTCAGGATGTCCTTTGCGTCGCCTTTGCCGGAAACGATGATGTCGCAGCCGGCAATCAAGTCGGGCATGACCTCGCTGGCGGTTTTGCCGTACTGCCACAGGTTTTTCCGGTAGTTGATGTCCGCTGAAACGGTCAGACCTTTTTGGTTGGCCACTTCGATGGCTTTGGCGCAACAGGCGGCGGCCCCGGCCGAGATGGCCGGTGTGATGCCCGTCCAGTGGAACCAGCCGGCGTCGGCGAACACCACGTCCCAGTCAATCATATCCGGCTCCAATGCTGCGAAGGCCGAGTGGCTGCGGTCATAGACCACTTTGCTGGCCCGCACGCTGGCACCCGTCTCCAGGAAATAAATGCCGAGGCGGTCGCCGCCGTACAGGATGTGCTGCGTGTCCACGCCGTATTTCCGCAGCAGGTTGGTGGCCGCCTTGCCGAGCTCGTTGTCGGGGAAGCGCGTCACGTGGGCAGCGCCGACGCCTAATTGAGCCAGGGAGACGGCCACGTTCGCCTCGCCGCCGCCGTAGGTGGCCTCGAAGTGCGTGGATTGGATGATGCGCGCGTAGTCTGGCGTGGAGAGCCGGAGCATGATTTCACCGAATGTGATAACCTTTTTTCTCATATCGGAATTTGATATATAATGTAGCGTTGTGGTAGCAGCTATTCTTTATCCGGGCTGCGTGTCGGCAGCTTCTCGGTGAATGTATATATGGTGTATGTATATATAGCTCTTTGTTGCCTGGTTACAATGTAAAAAGTATTCCGGACTTCTGCAGCGCCTGCCGCAGATTAGCCCCGTTTTACAGCCGTTTGCTACTTTGCTCCATCTGCCGGACAACGTTTGCCTGCAGTCCTGGCACCTGGGTCAGATCAATTCCCCAGAACTCTGTGTTGGAGAGCACCGCAGCTGCCACCGCGGCAATGTCGCCTTGCTGCCAGGCCTTCTCGAAAAACTGCAGCACCTCGGGCGAGTCGTTCAGCGGGATTTTTTCACCGTGCCATGCTCCCCTGTAGAAAAGAATCAGGGCGGCCAGGGCGTGCAGCAGGCGCTCCGGCAGTTGGCCCCTCCGTGCTATATAGGCCAGCACCGACGGCAGCACGCGTACTTTATACTTCGAGATGGAGTTCAGGGAAATGGAAAGCAGCTCGTGCCGGATGAAGGGGTTCCGGAAACGCTCCAGCACATCTGCGGCGAACTGCTTCAGTTCCTCCCCCGGCCTGTCCAGCGTCGGGAGAACCTCCTCATATATGGCCTCCCGGATAAACCGGCCTACCTGCGCGTCCTCCACCGCCTCCTGCACCGTGCGCAGGCCGCGCAGGTAGGCCACCGGCACCAGCGTGGTGTGGGCGCCGTTCAGGATGCGTACCTTGCTGGTGCGGTAAGGGGTGAGGTCGCGCACGAATTTCACCTGCAGGCCCGCTTCCTCTGCCGGGAATTCCTGCTTCACCGACTCCGGCGCCTCGATCACCAGCAGGTGGTACGGTTCTGCCGTTACCACGAGCTGATCTTTGTATCCAAGTTCCTGCTGCACATCTTCTATGGTGTCCTGCGGGAAACCGGGCACGATGCGATCCACGAGGGTGTTGCAGAAGATGACGTGCTCCTTCACCCAATCCGTGAATTCCTGTGGCAGGCTCCAGGTGTCTGCGTAGCGCAGCACGATATGGCGCAGCGTGTCTCCGTTGTTTTCAATCAGCTCCGTCGGGATGATAATCAGGCCTTTCTCTCCTGCGCCACCGAAATGCTTGAAGCGGCGGTGCAGCATAGCCGTGAGCTTGCCGGGGAAGCTGGCGGGGATGGCATCCGGGCCCGTGTCATGCTCGTCATATATGATTCCTGCCTCGGTGGTGTTGGAGAAGATGAACCGGAGGTCCGGGTTCTCGCCGCGCTGCAGGTACGCTTCGTAGTCGTCGTAGGGGTTCAGGGCGCTGGCAAGGCAGGTGATGAGCCGCTGCTGCTGCGTCGGCTTACCGCCCTGGATGCCCTTCAAGAGCACATGGTAAAGGCCGTCCTGCTGCTGCAGTGTTTCGATAATCCGGCGGCTCCTGTCGCGGGGCTGTACCACATCCACCGCCCCGTTGAAGTTGGTCCGCTCGTTCAGCACGTCAATCATCCAGTCCACGAAGCCCCGCAGGAAATTGCCCTCCCCGAACTGCAGTGCCTTCACCGGGCGCTGTTGTTTTATACCGGCTGTCTCTCTGTTGAGTGGTTTCATTATAGGTTCATGTTTTGCAGGTGCCTGACTTTATATATATATAAGCCAGCCTCTCCGTGCTGAAAGTTTACAATCCTGCGGTTTATATATGGCCTGCCGCTGGCGGCTTTATCCTCAGAGACGATTCCCTGACAATCAGCTCCGGCTTCAGCACTATCTTCTGGGGCAACGGCTTCCTGTCATCCGCTTTCAGGTGCTCGAAGAAAAGCTGGGCGGTCCTTTTGCCCATCGTCAGGCTAAATTGGTCCACGGTCGTCAGGGCCGGGTCCGTGAAGCAGGTGAACGGCTCGTTGCTGAACCCGGCAAGCGCCACCTCCTCCGGTATCTTTATCTTGTTTTCCTTCAGCACCTGCATGGCCCCCATCGCGCCGTAGTCGCTGGCGGAGAAAACGGCGTCCGGTCTGTGCCGGAGCTGCAGCAACTGCTGCATGCTCTCGCGGCCGTCCTCCAGTTGCAGGTTGCTCTTCACCACCAGTTCCTCGTCGTAGGCAATGCCGTTGTCTTTCAGGGCGTCTGCGTAGCCGCGCAGGCGCTCTTTAAAGATGCTCACTTTCCTGGGACTCGTGAAGTGGGCGATGCGGCGGCAGCCCTGTTGCACCAGGTGCTCCACCACCTGGTAGGCCCCCAAGTAATCGTCTATCATCACCTGGCTCACCTCCAGCAGGTCGGTGGTGCGGTCGAAGAGCACCAGCGGAATACCCTCTTGCTGGATCTTTTTATAATGGTCGAAGACCTCCGTGTTTTTGCCGATGGAGGCGATGATGCCGTCCACGCGGGCGCTCAGCAGCGCGTCGATGGTCTGGATCTCCTTTTCGTAGTTGTCGTACGACTGGCAGATGATCACCTTGTAGTCCAGTTTGTTGGCCACCTCCTCGATGCCGCGCACCACCGAGGCGAAAAAGGCCCGGTCGGCGGTGGGCACAATGATGCCGATGATGTGGCTCCGGCCATGCCGGAGCGCAGCCGCGATGTTGTTGGGCTGGTAGTTCATCTGCCTGGCGGCTTTGTGAACGGCCTTGCGGGTGGCCTCGCTGATGCGCGGGTTGTTGTGGAGGGCGCGCGAGACCGTGGAAGCCGTGATATTGAGCTTCTGGGCTATGTCGTGGATAGTTACCTTGGACTTGTGCTCCATATCCGCTTTGAAAGCTCCCCGCGGCGAGCGGGAAAAGCTTTGCTACTGCTCGTTTCGTGGTTTGCCGATGGTGGCCAGAATGCCCCCGTCCACGTAGATGATTTGCCCGTTCACAAAGTCGCTGGCCCTGCTGGACAGGAAAACGGCGACGCCCTCCAGGTCACTGGGGTCGCCCCAGCGCCCTGCGGGGGTGCGGTTGATGATGAAGTCGTGGAACGGGTGGCCCTCCACCCGGATGGGGGCTGTCTGGTCGGTGGCGAAGTAGCCGGGCCCGATGCCGTTCACCTGGATGTTGTGCCGCGCCCACTCGGTGGCCAGGTTGCGCGTCAGCATCTTCAGGCCGCCCTTTGCCGCCGCGTAAGCCGACACGGTGTCGCGGCCCAGCTCGCTCATCATCGAGCAGATGTTGATGATCTTCCCCTGCTTCCGCTCCACCATATAGCGGGCCACATGCTTGGCCATGATAAAGGGGGCCGTCAGGTCCACGTCCAGCACCTTCCGGAATTCCTCCACCTCCATCTCCAGCGCGGGCACCCGTCGAATCATGCCGGCGTTGTTCACCAGAATGCTGATAGGGCCCACCTGCTGCTCTATCAGCGCAATGTTCGCTTTGGCCTGCGCCTCGTCCGTCACGTCAAACAGGAAGCCATGCACGTCAAAGCCGTCCTGCCGGTAACTCTCCAGCGCTTTCTCCATCTTGGCGGGCGTGTTGCCGTTGATGACGAGCGTAGCGCCCGCCTTGCCCAGGCCTTTGGCCATAGCCATGCCCAGGCCGTGCGTGGCGCCCGTAAGCAGGGCGACCTGACCCGTTAAATCAAACAAACTGTTCATCTGCCTCTTATTTTAAATCAGTGGGGGCCACCTTGTCCATGTCGTTGTAGTCGAGGTTCTCGCCGGCCATGCCCCATATAAAGGAGTAGTTGGAGGTGCCTGCGCCGCTGTGGATAGACCAGGGCGGGGAGATGACGGCCTGCGTGTTCTTCACGAACAGGTGGCGGGTTTCCTGCGGCTCTCCCATGAAATGCGACACCACCTGGTCTTCCGGCAAATCGAAGTAGAGGTAAGCCTCCATGCGCCTGTCGTGGGTGTGGGCGGGCATGGTGTTCCACACGCTCCCTTTCTGTAATTCGGTCAGGCCCATCTGCAGCTGGCAGGTTTCCACCACCGAGTTGATGAGCAGCTTCCGGATGATGCGGTGGTTGGAGTTCTCGAGCGCCCCCGTCTCCACCGTCTCCGCCTCGTTTAGCGACACCTTTTTAGTGGGGTAGGCGTGATGCGCCGGGGCGGAGTTGAAGTAGAACTGCGTTTTGCCGGAGGCGGCCGGGTGAAAAATCACCTCCTTCACGCCCTTTCCTATATATAAGGCCTCCTTGTTGTCGAGTGAAATCGTCTCGCCGTCTACCGTCACGGTGCTGGCGGCGCCAATGTTGATGATGCCCAGTTCTCTTCTGTCCAGGAAGTTCTCCGAGCGAAGCGTCGGGATTGTTTCCAGTTTTAGTGGTCCTGCGGCGGGCTGTGCGCCTCCTATTATCAGGCGGTCATATAGCGTATACACCATCCGAATGCTGTCCTGCTGGAACAGGTCCTCAATCAGGAAGGCCTCACGGAGCTTTGCGGTATCGTAAGTTTTGCTGTCGGCGGGATGGATGGCGTGTCGGACGGTGTAGTGCATACGCATAGTTTTGGACATATGAATGTAAACGTTTGCGCAAATTATAATTTATTCTGACTTATGCTATAGCCCTACGATTTTTTGTGCCAAAGGCACCTTCAGGCTTGTACTGGTGCGGAAGTGTCATTATTTTTGACTAATCCTTAAAGTGCTACGCGGATATGCATTTTAGCAGAGGGAGTAAGATTTGTTTAAAGATCAGTTGGAGCCGGAATAAATTGTTTTTGCCATACAACCGATTGCACACACGGTTTGAGGTAGTTTGTAGAGATAAGCCATCCGACACTGCCGCCTTGCCTATCCGGTGGTAAAACAGCCGCTCTGACGGAAGAGATGGGAGGTAGTGGCCCGGCACCCATGGCCAACGCCGGTTTCTGGACAGCCCGCAGTCCAGAAACCGGGCATATAGAAAGCTTGCCTGTTACTTGATGGGGCATTCGATAAGGAGGTGCATGATGACATTCAATGGCTTTTTCAGAATTAGGAACGCTTTTCAGCCAAAAGATTAGTCTTTATCATTTATCAAAATACAGCGTCTGCTCAAACAAAACACCCTTACTAACCAATTATCAGCTTTTTCTATTCATAGTCACCCCGTATATATACGCATATATACCGTCAGCTTTAGCGAAGCGGTAAAGGTGACTTATATAGCCGAAAGTTACGCTGCCGCTAAACCTGCGGCACGAACTGAATATTCCCCCTGAAGATGAGCCTCCGGCTAGTGGGTTATGTACCATCCCCGAAAATAAGTCGCCGCGATAGTTATATATGTGCAAAGGCAATACAAAGGGTAGCTGAAGAATCCTTCTTTAATCCGGCGTTTCCGCCGCATTCTCCGGTACGCGAGACCTTGCCTTCAGTCAGCCGTTGTAAAAGCATCCCTTGAGTAAGGATGGCAAATAGATACGATTAACACAACTACAGTGTATTTATCTATTTTTTTTAACAAGTAAGGGTTACTTCTTGCAAATACAATGAATATTACCTAAACTGTTACTTCAAAACCTGTGTGGTCGTACACATAATTGTATTTTTTGCTGATGGTGTAACGCAACGCGGCAATTGGCAGCTGCAGAATGACCTGACCGGGCTGATAGCAATCCTGTACAAAGAGAGAACAGGAAAGCTCGGAAGGCCCCAATGGCATCAGTCTCTGTGGTTGGTTACTGAATCTTATAAACACCCATGAAAAAGCATGCCTTAATTGCCCTTTTGGCTGTCGCCGTGTCCTCGTCAGCCCTCGTGGCGCAGGAACTGCCGAAACCGGAGCCGCGTCAGCTGGAGTGGCAAAAGCTAGAGACGACAGCCTTCCTCCACTTCACCGTGAACACCTACACGGGCAAGGAGTGGGGCGATGGGACAGAGGACCCACAAATCTTTAATCCCACTGAATTCGATGCGCGCAAACTGGTGAAGACGCTGAAGGACACCGGTTTTAAAATGGCGATCATCACGGCCAAACATCACGACGGCTTCTGCCTTTGGCCCTCCAAATACACCGACCACAGCGTGGAGAGCAGCCCCTGGAAAAACGGGAAAGGCGATATGGTGAAAGAAATCGCCGACGCCTGCCGCGAGTACGGCATCAAGTTCGGCTTCTACCTCTCCCCCTGGGACCAACACGAGCCCAGTTACGGCACCTCTACCTACAACGCTTTCTACAAGAACCAACTGCGCGAGCTGCTGACCAATTATGGCGAGGTGTCGGAGGTGTGGTTTGATGGCGCCAAAGGAGAGAACGCCAAGAACATGGAGTATGACTTTGACGGGTACTGGCAACTGGTGCGCGAGCTGCAGCCGCAGGCGGTCATGTTCTCGGACGTGGGGCCGGACGTGCGCTGGGTCGGGAACGAGACCGGCAACGCAGGCGAAACCTGCTGGTCCACGATAGACACCGTGGGCATGGCCCCCGGAAAAGCTGACCCCAAATACCTGAACACTGGCGACCCGGACGGCAAGCTGTGGATTCCGGCGGAGACGGACGTTTCCATCCGGCCGGGCTGGTTTTACCATCCCGAGGAAGACAGCAAAGTGAAAACCGGGAAGCAACTGGTGGATTTATATTACAAGTCTGTAGGCAGGAACAGCCTGCTGCTCCTCAACATTCCTCCCAATAAGAAAGGCCTCTTCGCGGAGCAGGACGTGAAGAGCCTGCATGATTTCAGAGCCATCCTTAACGAGACCTTCCGCACGAACATGGCGGCCGGAAAAGCCGATAAAAAACTGACCGACAAAGAACTCTCCTCCTATATAACCCTGAAAGAAAAGCAGCCGCTCGTGCTGGATTTCAAAAAGGAGATAGCCTTCGACAGGGCGATGTTCCAGGAGAACATTGCGGAGGGGCAGCGTAATATCGAGGCGTTGCTGGAATACTGGGACGGGAAGAACTGGCAGAAAATCGACCAGTTCTCCACCATCGGATATAAACGGTTGTTGCGGTTCCCGCAGGTGAAGACCTCGAAAGTGAGGGTGACGGTGCTGGGCGCCAAGCAGCCGGTGCAACTGGCCGAGATAGGCTTTTACAAAGCATCCGCGAGAGAATAGCTGAATGGAAAACAGGGCACGCCGCTACTATTGTCCATCAGTTTAGCAGAAGGTGATGCCGGAAAGGTCCGCCTCAGACCACCTGCCGGTGGTGGCAACCTTGCGATATGAGTAAGGCTAGGCCGCGGGAAAGGAGGATCGCGGCGGCGGCTGGAACTGGCAGGGGGCGTGCTGCTGAAAGTTCAGAAGCTGGTGAAAAGCGTTTTACGGATGCTGTCCATATATATCCGAAGGGTTAACTCAAAATTGAAACTGTACTGGCATATAATTATAAATTTTTCATGAAGACGAGTAAAGAGAACTCAAGAAGAGACTTTATAAAGAAATCCGCGGCCACCATCGCCGCCTTCACGATCGTTCCCCGCTTCGTGCTGGGGGGAGGGGCTACGTAGCCCCCAGCGACCAACTCACCAAAGCCGTGATTGGGGTAGGCGGCATGGGCCGCAACCACTTCCCGTACGGCGACACCCGGGTAGTGGCCATCTGCGATGTGGACCAGAACCACCTGAAGATAGCCACGGACATGCTGGGCAAAGGCGTGAAGACCTTTACAGACTACCGCGAGGTGCTGCAGCTGCCGGAGGTGGACATCGTACACATCGCCACTCCGCCGCACTGGCACGGCATCATGGCGGCCGACGCAGCCCGCGCCGGCAAGGACATCTGGTGCGAGAAGCCCATGACCCGCACCATCGGGGAGGGCAAGCGCGTGATGGAGGCGGTGCAGCAGCACGGCCGCATCTTCCGCCTCAACACCTGGTTCCGCTTCGACGACATCTTCTATGGCATGGGCACGCCCGTGAAGCCCATCAAGAAGCTTGTGGAGAGCGGCCTGCTCGGCTGGCCCCTGAAAGTGACGGTGGGCCGGGGCACAGGCTTCGACTGGAAGTTCTACTGGGTGGGCCAGACCAACCTTGAGCCCGCGCCGGTGCCGAAGGAACTGGATTACAACATGTGGCTCGGCCCTGCGCCCTACAAGCCCTACAACCCGCACCGGGTACACGCCACCTTCCGCGGCTACTGGGACTATGACGGTGGCGGCCTCGGCGACATGGGCCAGCACTACCTGGACCCCGTGCAGTACTTCCTGGGCAAAGACAACACCAGCCCCGTGTCGGTGGAGATAGACGCGCCGCAGCAGCACCCGGACGCGGTGGGCACTTGGCGCCGGATTACCTATACCTACGAGGACGGCTGCCAGATCATCCTCGACGGGGAGGGCAAGGAGGAAAACATGGCCTATATAGAGGGCCCCAACGGCAAGCTTTTCCCAGGCTTCCGCTCTGACATTCCGGATATATGGAAAAAGCTCGCGGCCTTCCCCGATCCGGAACCTCAGGTGACGGACTTTGTACAGGCAGTGAAGGAGCGGAAGAAATTCGCGCTCAACGAGGAGAACGGGCACAGGTCCTGTACCCTTGTGAACATCGGTAAGGCGGCAATTCATTTGGGCCGCTCCCTGAAGTTCGACCCGGTGAAGCAGGTGTTCATCGACGACGAAGGCGCCAACCGCCTGATTAACCAGCCGATGCGAGCCGATTGGACAATCGTGTAACAGCGCTGTAGAGCCACCTGAAATTATTCTGTTTATATCCTATATAACAATATTCTATTTTGAAATCTGACATGAGAAAAATAGCGCTACTTTTTATTGCCCTGCTTACCGTGAGCACAGCGGTAACCGGGCAACGGAAGGACGACAAGCGGACACTTGCCACCAAGATAGCCGACCTGCTGGCTGAGATGCCTGCCAACGACACCGAGCAGTTTAACGCCAGCATGAGCGAGATTGCCGCCATGGGCAAAGAGGGGATTGTGGCGATGGCCGGCATGATGGTGGACCCGGAGCAGGGAGACAACACCGGGCTGGAGTACGCCCTCGGCGGCTTCTCCTATTACGTGGTGCAGCCGGGCCAGGAAGAATGGCGGCAGTTGAGCGTGGACGCCTACTGCCAAGCCCTGACGGCAGCCGGAAACGAAGAGAACAAAGCCTTCCTGATCAGGCAGTTGCAACTGGTGGGCAATGACGCCGCGGTGCCCTGCCTGCAGGCATACCTGAGCGACGCCCGCCTGTGCGCGCCCGCCGCAAAGGCCCTTATCAACATAAACACGCCAAAAGCCAGCCAGGCGCTGCTGCAGGCCCTGCCCAAGGCGCAGGAAGACTGTCAGCTGACGCTGGTGGAGGCCCTGGGCGACACCCGGACGGCAGAAGCCGTGGCGGTAATCACTCCGCTGGCCACCAGCCAGGACGAAAAGCTCCGGAAGCTGGCGCTATATGCCCTGGCGAACATAGCAGACCCTTCGTCTGAGGCAGTGCTGGCGAAGGCCGCCGCGGAAGACGGCTTCACTTTTGGGCGCGACAACGGCACTGCTGCCTATCTGCTTTACACGCAGCGCCTGGCAGAGAGCGGAAAGCAGCAGCAGGCGACAGAGATAGCCCAGTCGTTGCTCAGCAGCACCGGCCAGGACGCGCAGGTGCATACCCGCACAGTGGCGCTGGCCTTGCTCACAGACATGCAGGGTGAGCAGAACATGCCCCTGTTGCTGGCTGCAGCATCGGACGGGAACCCGGAGTACCGGGCTGCCGCGCTGAAGTTCGCAGGTGACTATATCACGCCTGCCACCACGGACATGTGGGTAAAGAAGCTACGGAAGGCAGAGCCGGAGGCAGCCGCTGAAATTATCACCATGCTGGGCATGAACCATGCGGAGGCTGCCATGCCGGCTGTTATCAAAGCGCTCCGCAGCAGAAAGGACGAGGTAAAGCTGGCCGCCATCGGGGCGGTGGGCCGGATGGGTAACGCAGAGGCGCTGCCCAGGTTGCTGAAAGCCATCCGCAAAGGCGACTCAACAGAAATAGCCGCCGGAAGGGAGGCCCTGTTTATCATGGAAGCGGAGGGGCTGACAGACGCCGTGGCCGATGCGCTGCCGAAGATGCCGGAGGAGGCCCAGGCGGCCATGCTTCAAGTATTGGGGCACCGTGCGGCCAGCGGAAGAATTGACGATGTGTTTGCCTTTGTGAAGGATAAAGATGCCGGGGTTCGGATGGCCGCGCTGGCCGCGCTGGAGCAGATGGTGACGAAGGAGCACCTGCCCCGCCTCTTCGCGTTACTTGGCGAGACAACCCAGCCGGAAGAGGTGCTTGCCGTGCAGGACGCCATTGTGGCCGCCGTGCAGGGGTTTGAGGACCAGTCAGAGCGTGCAGCGCTCGTGTTGCAGCAAATGGAGTCTGTTCCGGCGGAGAAGAAACCCCTGTACTTTAACATACTCGCCAGCATCGGCGGAGAGGAGGCACTCGAAACGGTAGTATCTGCCTTCAACGCCGGCGACGCCGCCACCAAGGCGGCCGCCGTGGCTGCCCTGGCACAGTGGTCGGACATAAGCGCGGCCACTGAACTGTACCGCATCAGCGAGAATCCCGCCAACGCCGAGTACCTGGACCGTGCGCTGCGTGGATTCGTCCGCGCGATCAGTGTGTCGGATTACCCGGCCGCACAGAAGGTGCTGATGTTGCAGGAGGCGATGGCGGTCGCCAACACGCTGGAGCAGAAACAGCTGATACTGAAGGAGACCGGACGCAACAGAACGTTCCCGGCCCTGGTTTTCGCGGGCGAGTACCTGCAGGAGCGCGGTTTGCAGCAGGAGGCCGCCATGGCCGTGATGAGCATCGCCCTCTCCGACACCAGTTTCCAGGGCGACATCGTGCGCGATTTGCTCAACAAGACTGTGGAGGTGCTGCAAGGCCCCGACAGCGAGTACCAGAAAGAGTCCATCCGCAAGTTCCTGAACGAGATGCCGAAGGGCGAAGGATTTGTGTCGCTGTTCAACGGCAAGGACCTGACCGGCTGGAAAGGCCTAGTGGAGGACCCGATTAAGCGCGCGAAGATGGACGCCAAAACGCTGGCCGCGAAGCAGAAGGTAGCCGACGAGGAGATGAGAAGGGACTGGAAAGTGGAGAACGGGGAGATAACGTATGTCGGCAAGGGCTACAACAACCTGGTGACAGAAAAGCAATACGGCGACTTCGAGATGTTCGTGGACTGGAAGATATATGACGACGGCAAGAAACAGGGCGACGCCGGCATATACCTGCGGGGCACGCCGCAGGTGCAGATGTGGGACACGTCCCGCGTGGCAGACGGCGCGCAGGTGGGCTCCGGCGGCCTGTACAACAACCAGGTGAACCCAAGCAAGCCGCTGAAGGTGGCCGACAACCCGCTCGGCGAGTGGAACAACTTCCACATCATCATGAAGGGCGACCGCGTAACGGTTTACCTCAACGGCGAGCTGGTGACGGACAACGTGATACTGGAGAACTACTGGGACAGGAGCAAGCCTATCTTCCCGATAGAGCAGATAGAACTGCAGGCGCACGGCTCCCCGGTGGGCTACCGCAACATCTATATCCGCGAGCTTCCGAGGCAGGAGCCCTTTGAGTTAAGCGCTGCTGAGAAGAAGGAAGGTTTCAAGGTGCTCTTCGACGGCACCAACATGCACAACTGGCAGGGCAACACCGCCGACTATGTGATTGAGGACGGGGTAATGGTGGTGCGCGAGCCAAAGTTCGGCAGCGGGGGCAACCTGTACACCAAAGAGCAGTACGGCGACTTCGTGTTCCGCTTTGAGTTCATGCTCACGCCCGGCGCCAACAACGGCCTGGGCATCCGCACCCCAATGGAAGGCGACGCCGCCTACGAGGGAATGGAGATTCAGATACTCGACAACGACGCACCCATCTACAAAGACCTGGAAGAATATCAGTTCCACGGCTCGGTATATGGCGTGATACCCGCCAAGCGCGGCTTCCTGAAATCTGTGGGGGAGTGGAACTATGAGGAGGTGATCGTGAATGGATCGAAAATTAAAGTGATCCTCAACGGCACCACCATCCTGGACGGCGACATCAAGAAGGCCGGCCAGAACGGCACGCTCGACGGCAAGAACCACCCGGGCCTGAAGCGCGACAAGGGCTATATCGGCTTCCTGGGCCACGGCTCCACCGTGAAGTTCCGCAACATCCGGGTGAAGGACCTGGGCAAAAAGTAAAATTTAAGTCCATATAAAAGCAGAATCCCCTGCCAGTATGTATAAACTGGCAGGGGATTCTGCTTTTATATGGAAGGGTATATATAATGCTATACCTCCACTTTCAGGTACTCCTGCTGATAACCCTGCGGGGTCTTGCCCATGATCTCCTTGAAGTTCTTGTGGAAGCAGCTGAAGTTGTTGAAGCCGCTCTCGAAGCAAAGCTGCTTGATGCTCATCTTGTTGTCCACAAGCAGCTTGCAGGCAAAGCCCACCCGTATCTCCGCCAGAAACTGGGAATAGGTCTTGCCGGTTCTCTCCTTGAAGTAGCGGCAGAACGAGTTGGGCGTCATGCCGGCGATACCGGCAATCTCCTCCAACTGGATCCTGCGCTTGAAGTGTGAAAGCGTGTGCTCATATATGGCATTGATGCGCTCGTTCTCCGCGGCCGAAAGGTCGGCCTGAAAGCCGATGGAGGAGAGCATCGTGAGTTCATCCTCCTCTGCAATGGCCACCAGGCACTTCAGCAGGGCTATCATCCGGTGAACGCCCTTTGTCCGGCACGCTTTCCCCATCAGTTTGCTCACCTTCTGCCCGGCACCGCCAGTTATCAGGATGCCCCTTTTGGCCCTGTCCAGCAACACTTTCAGCTGCTTGTTCTCGGGCAGGTGGAGAAACCGGTCGCCCCAGAAATTCTCCGTGAAGTGGATGGTGGTGGTGTAGGCAACCGCATCGTTGCTGTCGCGCAGGTAGATGTCGTCGAACCGCCAGTAGTGGGGCAGGTTTGCGCCCACCAGCACAATGTCGCCGGGGCGGAACCGCATGATGCTGTCGCCCACGAACTGCATGCCGCTTCCCTTATGGAAGAGAATCAGCTCCACCTCGGGGTGAAAGTGCCACCTGTTGTTCATATAGGGGATCATGTTCTGCCGGACGCTGAATGAACTCGTGGGCCCTGTTGCCACCTTTAGGAGCTGGGGTTTCATGGGGTATATGCCTGATTTGTGAGGAGTCTGGGGTAAATAAGGTAAAATAACATAACGATAGGTTAAATTATGCCTAAAAAGTTTCCTGAATTAGACATTACTTTAGAAATTGTAAGCTGAGTGAGCAGTTACAACGGCTTAGACTCTTGCCTGCTTTCTGCTTATATAGGTTTGATGCTTTAGCTTGGGCGGCATTTGGCGGCAGTTGCACCGCTTGCCCAGGAAGATAGGGCTTGCGCCCGGAAACGCGATAAAACTCAGGAAACATATATAAACGAATGGCGGCAGGCACCAACAAATCTTTCCTTATCAGGCCGGGCAACATCTGGCCCTTTCTGCTCATCACGAGCCTTTTCTTCCTCTGGGGCCTGGCCAACAACATGACGGACACGCTGCTGGCGGCGTTCAAGCGCATCATGAGCATGTCCGATTTCCAGACCTCCTGGATTCAGCTGGCCTTTTACGGCGCATACTTTTGCCTCGCGCTGCCTGCGGCCATCCTCATCAAGAAATACACCTACAAAACCGGCATCCTGGTGGGGCTGGGCCTGTTCATTTTGGGCTCGCTGCTCTTTTACCCGGCCAGCATCACGATGACCTACAGCCACTTCCTGATTGCGCTCTACGTGCTGGCCGGTGGCCTGTCGATATTGGAGACTGCCGCTAACCCGTATATCGTGGCGATGGGGCCGGAGGAGACAGGGACCCGGCGTCTCAACCTGGCGCAGTCCTTCAACCCCATCGGTTCCATTACGGGCGTGCTGCTGAGCAAGGTGTTCATTCTCTCCCAACTCAACCAGTCCAGCGCCGAGGAACGGACGGCGATGAACCCGGAGCAGCTGGCCGCTATGCAGTCGGAGGAGTTGGCGGCGGTGATGGGGCCCTATGTGGGTGTGGCGCTGTTCCTGGTGCTTATCTGGCTGGCCGTGAAGTTCACGGATATGCCCAAAGCCTCAGACGCCGATACCAGGCTGGACCTGCTGCCCACCTTCAGGCGCCTGCTCAAAAGGCCTCATTACGTGTGGGCCGTGGTGGCGCAGTTTTTTTACGTAGGAGCCCAGATTGGCGTGTGGTCGTACAGCATCCGGTATGTGATGCAGGAAATCCAGCTGAACGAAGACGAAGCCTCCAGCTACTATATGGCCGCCCTGATCCTGTTCATGGTTTCCCGCTTCATCTTCACGGCCCTGATGAAGTACATCAGCCCGCGCAACCTGCTGCTGATAAGCGCCGTGGCGGCGTCTATTTGTACGCTGCTGGTGATATATGGCAGCGGCTATCTGGGGGTATATGCCCTGACGGGTATCTCCGGTTGTATGTCGCTGATGTTCCCGACCATCTATGGCATGGGCATCCGGGGCCTGGGCGACGATACCAAGATTGGCGGCTCTGGCCTGATTATGGCGATTCTGGGCGGGGCCCTTATCACCTCTGTGCAGGGCTATGTGTCGGACGTGACGCAGGACATCAGTCTGGCCTTTTACGTGCCGCTGGTTTGCTTCGTGGTGGTGGCGCTGTATGCCATCGTGTCGGGCAGGCTGGAGCCCAAAAGCAGCAGGCCGGGAAGCGAGGCCGAGGCGCTGCCAAACGACTCGTTTCAGAAGGTGGGCTAAAGGCGCGGGTTTATATATAAAGCAGGTGTGTGGACGGAGCGCAGGCCATATATAAAATAACTGCTATCCGTCATATATAAAAATTGAGAAATGAAACGATATTGCCTGGCGCTGGACCTGAAAGACGACCCTGCGCTGATAGCGGAATATGAGCAGCGGCACCAGGCCATATGGCCGGAAATCAGGCAGAGCATCCTGGACGCGGGTATCACGGTGATGGATATCTACCGGTTTGGCAACAGGCTTTTCATGATTATGGAGACGGAAGATTCCTTCAGCTTTGAGAAGAAGGCGGCGATGGACAAGGCAAACCCGACGGTGCAGGAATGGGAGCAACTGATGTGGCAGTACCAGCAGGAGATTCCGGGTGCGCAACCAGGGGAGAAGTGGGTGGTGATGGACAGAATGTTCTCGTTGCAGGAAAAGGATTAATCAAGAAGTTATATATAAACTATGTTCCAACTGAACAACAAGACGGCGCTGGTTACGGGCGGCGGTAGCGGCATCGGGAAAGCGGTGGCGCTAACCTTTGCGCGCCAGGGTGCCACCGTACACATACTGGACGTGAACCAGGAAAACGCCGCCCAAACGGTAGCGGAGATTACAGACGCGGGCGGCGAAGCCGCAGCCCATACCTGCGACGTGACTAACCAGCAGGAAGTGGTGGAGAAATTCCGCAGTATCGGCAAGCTGGATATACTCGTCAACAGCGCCGGCGTCTCCCACATCGGCAAGCTCGAGACCACGCAAGAGCAGGATTTTGACCGTGTTTTCCAGGTGAACGTGAAAGGGGTATATAACTGCCTGTTCGCGGCCATCCCGCTGATGAAGGAAAACGGCGGCGGGGTTATCCTGAACCTGGGGTCTATTGCTGCCTACCTGGGCCTGCCCGACCGTTTCGCCTACTCCATGAGCAAGGGCGCGGTGCAGTCCATGACCGTGTCGGTGGCTAAAGACTACCTGCACGACAACATCCGCTGCAACAGCATCTCGCCCGCGCGGGTACACACGCCTTTCGTGGACGGCTTCCTGGCGAAAAACTATCCCGGGCAGGAAGAGGAGATGTTCCAGAAGCTCTCAAAAACACAGCCCATCGGCCGCATGGCGAAGCCCGACGAGATAGCCGCCCTCGTCCTCTACCTCTGCTCCGACGAAGCCTCCTTCATTACCGGCAACGACTACCCCATTGATGGCGGCTTTGTGAAGCTGAATAATTAGGTTGGCTGATTGTCAGTATATGGCTACTACTTCAATAACATCAAAATTATAAACCATACGGGCTTCTATATAGAAGAGGCCATACCAAATACTATGAAATTAATACGCTACGGAGAACCAGGAAAAGAGAAAACAGGAGTCATAATCAATGACGAGCACTACGACACATCTGCCTTTGGGGAAGACTACAACGAGCAGTTTTTCGAGTCAGGCGGCCTTGCGCGGCTGGAGCAGTTTGTGAAGGAGAACGAAGGCAAATTAGAGCGTGTGCCGGAGAATGCCCGCCTCGGCAGCCCGGTCGCGCGCCCTTCCAAAATCCTCTGCATCGGTCTCAACTACGCCGACCACGCCAAAGAAACAGGCGCCAAGCTGCCTCCCGAGCCGGTGATTTTCATGAAGTCCACCACTTCGCTGGCAGGGCCGAACGACGACATCATCATCCCGAAAAACTCCGTGAAAACGGACTGGGAAGTGGAACTGGCCTTTGTGATGGGCAAGAAAGCAAGTTACGTGGACGAGGCCGAGGCGATGGAATACGTGGCGGGCTACTGCCTGCACAACGACGTGTCGGAGCGGGAGTTCCAGTTGGAGCGCAACGGCACCTGGGACAAAGGCAAGGGCTGCGATACCTTCGCGCCACTCGGCCCGTTTCTGGCCACGAAAGAGGAAGTAGCAGACGTGGACAACCTGCGCCTGTGGCTGAAAGTGAACGGCGAAACCATGCAGGACGGTAATACCGCCAACTTCATCTTCCGGATTCCTTTCCTCATATCCTACGTGAGCCAGTTCATGACGCTGCTGCCGGGCGATGTGATTTCGACCGGAACACCCGCCGGTGTGGGCCTGGGCATGGATCCGCAAGTGTACCTGAAGCCGGGCGATGTGGTGGAGTTGGGGATAGACGGTCTGGGCACGTCGCGGCAGCAGGTGAAGGCATATGCCAAGGCTTGACGCGCACCAGCATTTCTGGAAGTTCGATCCGGTAAGAGACAGCTGGATAACGGAGGATATGGCTGCCATCCGGCGGAATTTCGGACCGGAAGACCTGCAGCCTGTGCTGCAGCAGCACGGCTTTGACGGATGTGTGCTGGTGCAGTCGGCAGAGCCGGAGCACGAGAACGAATACCTGCTGGAGCAGGCAGCAAAGCATGATTTTATAAAGGGCGTGGTCGGCTGGGTTGATTTCTTCTCGGAAACGCTGGAAGAGCGGCTGGCACATTATGCCAGCTTTGAAAAGCTAAAAGGCTTCCGGTATATCCTGCAGGGCGCTGAAGACCGGGCGCTGATGCTCCGCACCGAATTCAAACAAGGCATCCGGAAGTTGCAGCCATACGGTTTCACCTACGACGTGCTGATATATCCGGACCAACTAAAGTACGCGGAGCTACTCGTTGCTGCCTTCCCAAATCAGCCTTTCGTGCTTGACCATATGGCTAAGCCCTATATAAAAGAAGGCCAAATCGACGAATGGAAGCGGGATATAAACGCCCTGGCGAAGCATGAGAACGTGAGCTGCAAAGTGTCGGGTATGGTAACAGAGGCCGACTGGAAAAGCTGGATGAAAGAAGACTTCACGCCCTATATGGATGCGGTGGTGGAGGCCTTTGGTACCGGCAGGTTGCTCTACGGGTCCGACTGGCCTGTTTGTCTCGTGGCCGCCACCTATGGTGAGGTGCTGGGCATAGCGCAGGATTATTTCTCCGCCTTCAGCCAGAACGAGCAGGAGGCTGTTTTCGGCGGGAACGCCGCGAGGTTTTATAACCTTTCTTAACACAAATTTATATATGGATTTAGGGCTGAAAGATAAAGTAGTCATCGTGTCGGGAGGTGCAAAGGGCATCGGCAAAGGCATTGGGCAGGTGCTCGCCGCCGAAGGAGCCATCCCCGTCATTATCGGAAGAGATGAGCAGGACAATGCCGGTGCAGTGGCCGAAATCGAAGCGGCGGGAGGACGGGCTTTCCAGGTGGCGGCAGAGCTGTCACGGCCGGAGGAATGCGATAAGGCTGTACAGGCGGTGGTGAAGCAGTTTGGTCGAATAGAAGGATTGGTCAACAACGCGGGCTACAACGATGGCGTGGGGCTGGAGAACGGCAGCTACGAAAAGTTCATGGCCTCGCTGCACAACAACCTGGTGCATTATTACCTGCTGGCGCACTACGCGCTGCCTTACCTGAAAGCATCCAAAGGGGCCATCGTCAACATCAGCTCCAAGACGGCGGAAACCGGGCAGGGCGGCACCTCGGCCTACGCGGCGGCTAACGGCGGGCGCAACGCGCTGACGCGGGAGTGGGCCGTGGAACTGGCCAAGTACAGCATCCGGGTGAACGCCATTATCGTGGCCGAGAGCTGGACGCCCGCCTACGACAAATGGATACGGACACTAGCAAATCCGGAGGAAAAACTGCAGGAAATCACCGCGCGCATTCCGCTGGAGCACCGGATGACCACCCCCGAGGAGATTGCCAACACCGCGGCCTTCCTGCTCTCCGAAAGGTCCAGCCATACCACCGGGCAATTGATTCATGTGGACGGCGGCTACGTGCATTTAGACAGGGCCATGGCGAACGCGTAGGCCATATATAAGTACCAAACAAAATCAACCGGCACGCTCCATAGAAGTCTCTTCTATTTAAGGCATTGATAAATAACGATATATGATACAAAAGTCTTGCGCCTTGCTACCTGTTACCTGTGTCCTTTTTTAACATGAAAACACTCGTGTGTACCACACCCGGCAAGCTTGACTATGCGGAGGGGGAGAAGCCGGAACTGGCAAAAGGCCGGGCCATCATCAGAATGAAGCGCATCGGCATCTGCGGCACAGACCTGCATGCTTTTGAGGGCACGCAGCCTTATTTTTCCTATCCGCGCATTCTGGGGCATGAGCTGGCCGGGGAGTTGGTTGACTTCGATGACGCACCCGGTTTTCAGGCTGGAGAGGCCGTTACGTTTGTCCCCTACTTTAGCTGTGGCCACTGCATTGCCTGCCGCACCGGTAAGCCTAACTGCTGCGCCAGCATCCAGGTGTGCGGCGTGCATATAGACGGCGGAATGGTAGAGTTTCTTTCGGTTCCTTCCGCCGCCCTTGTCCATGGCGAAGGGCTGAGCTACGACGCCCTGGCCCTGGTGGAGCCGCTGGCAATCGGGGCGCATGGCGTGAGGCGCGCAGCCGTGCAGGCGGGCGAATTTGTGCTGGTGGTCGGGGCGGGTCCCATTGGCCTGGGCACGATGGAGTTTGCCCGTATCGCCGGAGCCCACGTGATAGCCCTGGATATAAACGAGGCGCGCCTGGAATTCTGTAAAGAGAAATTGGACATTCCGCATACTGTTCACGCAGGCGCTGCCGATGTGGAGGCGCAACTGCAGCGCATCACGCAGGGGGATATGCCAACCGTCGTGATAGACGCTACCGGCAACCAGAAGGCTATCAACAACGCATTCCGGTATATGGCGCACGGCGCGCGCTATGTGCTGATAGGCTTGCAGAAAGGCGACATCTGCTTCAGCCATCCCGAGTTCCACAAGCGCGAGGCCACTTTGATGAGCAGCCGCAACGCCACCCGCGCTGATTTTGAGCATGTAATATCCTCCATGAAAAAGGGATTGATTGACCCCACCACCTATATCACCCACCGGGTTATGTTTGATGACGTGGCCCGGGAGTTTGAGGGCTGGCTGAGCCCCGAATCAGGTGTTATCAAAGTGATAGTGGAAGTGGGTAGTTAGGAGTATGAAGAGCGGAGTGTATTTAGGGCTGCCTGCTGCATCTTTGCCTTCACTTTTTTGTTATAGAGGCTGCAGATGTCTTTGCAGCAATCAGTAGCTATAGATTAATCTTTTGAAAATGATAAGTAAAATTTTAAAGGTGCATCCGCAGGATAACGTGGTGGTGGCCTTAGCGGACCTGGAAGCAGGGGAGGCCGTGGTTTATGGGGAAGAAAGTTACCTGTTGAAAAGTGCTGTCCCTGCCAAACACAAGTTTGCCACCGTGGATTTGCCGAAGGGAGCGGAGGTAACCATGTACGGCGTGCTGGTGGGTAAAACGGAGACGGACGTGCCCGCAGGTTCCCTGCTCACGACGGCCAACCTCAAACACGCTGCGCAGGACTTCACCACCGGCGAGCGCAAAACAGCCTGGCAGCGGCCGGACGTTTCGAAATGGGAGCAGATGACCTTCAACGGCTTCCACCGCGCGGACGGCAGCGTCGGGACGGCGAATTACTGGCTGGTGGTGCCGATGGTGTTCTGCGAGAACCGCAACCTGGATGTGCTGGAGGAAGCGCTGGTGAATGACCTCGGCTACGGCCGCAACAAGCGCTACCAACTGCAGGCGCGGCAACTCATCGAGCTCTATAAAACCGGCAAAAGCGTGGAGGAAATCCTGCAGGCCGATATAAACCTCATCAACCCGCAGCAGGCCTCGCACCGCCTGTTCCCGAACGTGGACGGCATCAAGTTCCTGACCCACGCGGGCGGCTGCGGCGGCACGCGCCAGGATGCGCAGGCTCTGTGTGCCCTGCTGGCGGGCTATATCACGCACCCCAATGTGGCCGGCGCCACCGTGCTGAGTCTGGGCTGCCAGCATGCCCAGGTGGCCATGCTGCAGGAGGAAATCAGCAAGCGCGCGCCTGTGCTCGGCAAACCTTTTTACGTGCTGGAGCAGCAGGAAATTGGGTTTGAGACAGACATGCTCTCCGAGGCCCTTAAAAAAACATTCGCCGGGCTGATGCAGGCGAACGGGAACGTGCGACGTCCCGCCCCGCTCAGCAAACTGTGCCTTGGCCTGGAGTGCGGCGGCTCGGACGGTTTCTCGGGCATTTCGGCAAACCCGGCCATCGGCTACACCTCCGATTTGGTGGTTGCCCTGGGCGGCTCGGTCATCCTGTCGGAGTTTCCGGAGTTGTGCGGCGTAGAGCAGAATCTGAGCGACCGCTGCGTGAACGTGGAAGACGCGGAGCGCTTTTCTTACCTCATGCGCACCTACAACGATCGGGCCCATGCCGTGGGCTCCGGCTTCGATATGAACCCATCTCCCGGCAACATCAAAGACGGCTTGATTACGGATGCCATCAAATCGGCGGGGGCGGCCAAAAAAGGAGGCACTTCGCCGGTGACGGCGGTGCTGGATTACCCTGAGAAAGTGACCAGACCGGGCCTGAACCTGCTTTGTACGCCCGGCAACGATGTGGAATCCACCACAGCCGAAGTGGCATCGGGCGCTAACATCGTGCTCTTCACCACCGGTCTGGGCACCCCAACCGGCAATCCCATTGCCCCCGTTATCAAGATTGCCACCAACACAAAGCTCTACCACAAGATGCGCGACATTATCGACATCAACACCGGCACCATCACCGAGGGCGAGGAAACGATAGAGCAGGCGGGAGCGCGCATCCTCGACTATATCATCCGGGTAGCCAGCGGCGAAGAGGAAGTAGCTGCCGTGCGCCACGGGCAGGACGACTTTATCCCCTGGAAAAGGGGTGTTTCGCTTTAAAATCATTGCGATAGTTAGCTCCAATAGAATAGAATGAAGAAATGCCTTTTATTACTCCTTTTAACATCTTCCTGTGATTTTGCTACACATGACTCACGTCTGTCATTAGATGAATCTAAGGCTATGTCTTATGTGCTTGTAAATTATAAGGAAAGCGGCTATTACAAGATTAGTATTGGTGAAGATAAAAGTTATACTATTGAGTACTATTGTAACGATAGTGTGAAAAATATAAATGGGTTTCTCGATTCATCAGAAAGCAAAAGTTTAAAAAAGATGGTCGGTAGCATCGCCTTTGATACTACAGTTAAAATTGTGAAACTCCACCACAGTCATGAGGAATTCAGTGAATTCGACTTGCAGTTAAAGGATGGTAGAATAATTAGCGATGTGTACATTAATGAGGGGAGAGAAGGCTTAAAAGAGCTTTTGCATACAATTACTATGGAAAGAATTGGATGTGAAAAACTAAAAGAACTACAGTAGCTAACACGGCACAGGCCCCATTCTCGGCTACGCCTCGTTCGCATGTACTAAACGGTTAATTTATATAACACGAAGCTCTATCAGGTGATCAGAAACCAAGCAGTATAGAACCTGTTGATCACGAGGTGTATGCCCCGCTCTAAGGCGGCATATATGGGATCAGAGGTGTTTTGTTAAAACTGTTAATTAAACACTAATTATTCAGCTTTGTTCCTTATATTGCTTTGTAGTATATGGTGATAGCAGGGCACCCGGTATCTGTTAAGCTTTGCTTAAAGGCATATAATCCAGAGCGAAGCCATATATAAATCGCAGGGGCACGAGCCGCATGGAGGTAAAGCTATATATAGAGCGCATCTTCCCGGCCTGTTGTCCCTATATAGCATCGTACCAACTCAGTATCCTATAAAACTCTTTCTTAGATAACTCTTCATGAAAAAGGCTGTTTTAGCAACCCTGAAAAGCAACCGAAAGTCGCTCTGGCTGGCCGCTTTAGTTCCGGGCATCATCCTGTCGGGGTGCAAAGAATCGGAACCTGTAGACACGCGGATAGAGACCATGGCGCCCGAGCAGGCCGCCCAGCAGGCTGCCTCCATCGAGAGCACCGTTACCCCCGAACTCGCCGATGGCCTGACACTCCGCCTGTGGGGCGTGGATTCGCTGGTGGCAGACCCGATTGCGATAGACATGGACGACCAGGGCAGGCTGTACTATACCCGGACCAACCGGCAGAAGAACTCGGAGTTCGACATACGGGGGCACCAGGATTGGGAAATCGGGTCGATACAACTGCAGACCGTGGAAGACAAGCGGAAATTTCTGCACAAGGTGCTCTCGCCCGAAAACAGCAAGCAAAACGAGTGGCTGGCCGACCTGAACAAGGACGGCTCGCACGACTGGCGGGACATGACGGTGGAGAAGGAGCACGTTTATCGCATCGAGGACACCTCGGGGGACGGCATAGCTGACAAATCGCAACTGGTGGTGGAGGACTTCAACGATGAGGTGACCGATGTAGCCGGGGCCGTGATGGCCTATGGCGACGACCTTTTTGTGGGCGTGGCGCCCGACCTGTGGCGGATAAAGGATGAGAACGGAGACGGCGTGGCGGATAAGAAAACGTCCATCTCCCATGGCTACGGCATCCACGTCGGGTTTGGCGGCCACGGCATGTCAGGCCTTGAAATGGGCCCCGACGGCAAAGTTTACTGGGGCATCGGCGACATCGGCTTCAACGGCACAGGCCCGGACGGGCAGAAGTGGGAACATCCGAACAGCGGCGTCATCGTGCGCGCGAACCCCGACGGCAGCGACTTTGAGGTATTTGCCCACGGCCTCCGCAACACCCACGAGTTTGTTTTTGACGAGTACGGCAACCTCATCAGCGAGGACAACGACGGCGACCACCCGGGAGAGAAAGAGCGCCTGGTGTACGTGGTGAACGGCTCCGACACTGGCTGGCGCACCAACTGGCAGTTCGGCAAATACCGCGACCCGGACAATAACACCTATAAAGTGTGGATGGATGAGCAAATGTACAAACCACGCTTTGAGGGGCAGGCAGCCTATATAACGCCGGCCATTGCCAACTACGTGAGCGGTCCTGCCGGCATGCTCTATAATCCCGGCACCGCCCTCAGCCCGAAGTACAAAAACACCTTTTTCATTGCCGAGTTTGTGGGCAATCCCGCGCAGTCAGGCATCCACGCGTTTAAGCTTAAGCCGAAGGGCGCTTCCTTTGAACTGGGGGAAACGGAGAAAATCATGAGTGGCGTGCTGGCCACCGGTATCGACTTTGGTCCCGACGGTGCCATGTATGTGGCCGACTGGATTGACGGCTGGAACACGAAGAACCACGGCCGCATCTGGAAAATGGACGATGCGGACGGAGCTGCCTGGGCCGAGCGCCAGCAGACACAGAAATACCTGGCCGAGGATTTTACAAAGCGAGAAGACAACGAGCTGGGCGAATTGCTGAAGAACCCGGACATGCGCGTACGCCAGAAAGCCCAGTTTGAGCTAGCGAAACGCGGCTCCGACGGTGCCGACGTTTTCAAGGAGAGCATCAACCAGACAGCGCACCAACTAGCCCGCGTGCACGGCATCTGGGGTATCAGCCAGTTGGCCCGCGAGGACAAAGAATATGCAAAACTCCTGCTGCCCCTGCTGAAAGACAAGGACCCTGAGATACGGGCACAGGCCGCCAAATGGCTGGGCGACGTGCGCTATGCGGAGGCAGGAGCGGCCTTGGTGCCGCTCCTGAAAGACCCGAACAGCCGTGCCCGTTTCTTCGCCGCAGAGGCGCTGGGGCGCATCGCCTACCAGCCCGCTGTGCAACCAATCATCGAATTGCTGAAGGCCAACAACGACGAGGACGCTTATATACGCCACGCCGGTAGCCTGGCCCTGGCGCGCATCGGAAAACCTGCCCCGGTACTGGCCCTGGCCGATAGCCCTTCACGCGCCCTGCGCATCGCTGCCGTGGTGGCCCTGCGCCGCATGCAGCACCCCGGCGTCGCTAACTTCCTGAAAGACGAGGACGAATATATCGTGACGGAGGCCGCGCGCGCCATCAACGACGATCTCTCCATCAAAGAAGCGCTTCCGGCGCTCGGCAATGTGCTGCAAAATACCCGCTTCACGAACGAGGCCCTGCTGCGGCGCGCCATCAACGCCAACCTGGAGGTAGGCACGCCGCAGGCCATGCAGAACCTGCTTGACTACTCGCAGAAAGAAGGAGCCCCGGTGGCGATGCGCGCGGAAGCCGTGGCGGCACTCAGTACTTGGGCCAAACCTTCGGTGCTGGACCGCGTGGATGGACGCTACAGAGGTGAGATCAAACGCGACCCGGTACTGGTGAAAAACAAAGTAACAGATGCCTTCATTAAACTGACAGGCCATCAGGAAGCACCGCTGCGCCTGAGCGCTGTAAAAGCCATCGGTAAACTCGGGATAAATCAGGCATCTCCACAGCTGTTTGCGCTTTTAAAGAATGACAAAAACCCGGAGGTGCGGGTAGAGGCCCTGAATGCATTGGCAACCGTTGAAGATCCGCAGATTGGCAAAGCCATCGAGCAGGCCCTCTCTGATCCGGAAAAGAGCGTGCGGGTAGCCGGGCTGGATATGCTGGGGAAGACAGACATCCCGGAAGATATGATGGTGAACCTGCTGGCCGATGTAATCAGCAAGCGAACCCCGGAGGAGAAACAGGCCGCTGTGCTGACCCTTGGCTCCCTGCCAGTTAAAAACACACAGCCGGTGTTCGAGGAGATGCTGACGAAAATGGAAAACGGGAAGCTGCCTGCTGAGATTCACCTGGAACTGGCCGAGGCGATTGACAGCACTGGATCCGAGCAACTGATGGCCCGTTACAAGGCAATCAGCGCGAAGCAGTCGCCGGACGCTGTGGCCGCCGCTTTTGAGGGAAGCCTGTTTGGGGGCGATGCTGACCGGGGCAGGAGAATTTTCTTCAGCCATCAGACGGCGCAATGCATCCGATGCCACTCCTACGACGACCTGGGCGGCAACGCAGGCCCGCGTCTGAACGGCGTGTCTAACAGGCTGACACGGCCACAACTACTGCAGGCGCTGATAGAGCCGAGTGCACGGCTGGCCCCGGGCTACGGCATGGTGACGGTCGAACTGAAGAACGGAAAGTCGGTGAGCGGTGTGCTGCAGGGCGAGAAAGAGAACACCCTTGCCGTGAAAGTAGGTGGCCAGCCGGACACGCTTATCCAGAAAAGCGATATAGCGAACAGGGTGGATGCCTCCTCCAGTATGCCGAACATGCAGCACCTTCTCACCAAAAGGGAGATACGCGATGTGGTGAGTTTCCTGGCTACCTTAGAGGAAGATCATATATAAGCAATATATAAAACATAACAAAAAAGAGCGGGTTATATATAACCCGCTCTTTTTTTATGCTGCTGTAGCAGCCTCACTCCAACTCTTTCAGCAAACTTTCCAGGTCGAGCGGGCGCGTGTACATGTCCAGGGAGCCATCCGGTTTGGAGGGCCATTTTTCTTTCGGGCGGTCCCAGTACAGTTCTACGCCGTTGCGGTCCGGGTCGGCGAGGTAAAGCGCCTCCGACACTCCGTGGTCTGATGCCCCGGAGAGTGGGTATTCCGCATCCAGCAACCGGCGGAAGATGGTAGCCAGGTCCTTGCGGGTGGGGTACAGGATAGCAGTATGGAAAAGGCCAGTGCTGCTGGCAGGCGGCGGCGCCCCGTTTTTGCTGTACCAGGTGTTCAGCCCAATATGGTGATGGTAGCCTCCCGCCGAAATGAAAGCGGCGTCCTTCCCGTAAGTAGTGGTCAGCTCAAAACCGAGCAGGTCGCAGTAGAATTTCAGGGCGCGGTCGAGGTCGGCCACCTTCAGGTGTACATGCCCGATTTTTGTCTGGGCAGGAACGGTATATTGCTCGTCCATAGGTATAAGCATTGGGTTCTGTATATGTAATTTGGTATATATAAAAAGAGCTGAAGATTTATATCCTCAGCTCCAATATCGGTTCATATAGAAGTGCCTGCGGTGCAGGAACTGGGGTTGTTTTTTATACGCAAACTGCTTAGCAATTGCCGTTGATGTCGCAGCTGCCGCCCTCTGTCACAATCTCTTCCAGGGCAGGCGCCACCTGGGCGAACACCTGGTGGAACGTTTCGGCGGGCTGCGCCCCGCTAATCAGGTACTTGTCGTTGATGATGAAGGCCGGTACGCCTGTGATGCCCGCCGACTGCGCCCACTGCTCCATCTCGCGTACTTCCTTTTTCCCCGCTTCGCCGCTGAAGAAGCCTTCCAGCTTTTCCGCCGGAATGCCGTTGGCGATACCAATCTCTGTCAATAGCGCTATGTCGTTCATGTTCAGGCCTTCAGTAAAGTAGCTGTAGAAAAGCGCATTCGCCACCTGCTCCTGCACGCCGCACTGGCCCGCCAGCCATATTAGCCGGTGACCGTTGAAGGTATTGTTCACAGTGGTCAGCTTGTCGAAGTTGAACTCGATGCCGTCGGCTGCGCCCGCTGATTTCAGGCGCTGGTTCATCGACTCTATCTGGGTCAGAATCTGAGGGCCGTAGTTATTCCGGAAATACTCCAGCCGGTCCATGCCTTCCTGGGGCACGTTGGGGTTCAACTCAAATGGCTTGAAACTTACCTCAAATTCGTACTTTTTGTTTGTCTCCGCAATGGCCTTGTTCAGGCGCTGTTCTCCCACATAGCACCAGGGGCAGTTGATGTCGGATACAATGTCTATTTTGATTTTCTGCTTGTTCATCTTTTATCTCTTTATATATGAAGCTCCCGCTGCTCCGCATTTATATGTAACCGCGAGTGTTTTAGGTATGGGGAGCGGTTGGGATGCTATTTATATGTAGTAACATTAAAATCCAGCGTTTTGTTTAACTTTTAGGCACCGGTTTCATATATGCTGCATGCTGCGGGCATTGCGCCTGTAAGCTTGGCCAGCGGCGGCAGGGAGCCCTCCGGCACCAGGGCCGGAGAGGGCAGCAGATTTTAAATGAAATTTTCGGCCGATATCTTTTTAAATGTATATCAAACACTTATATTGAGGTGTCGAAAGATCGGGGCACCGCCGTGTGCTTCCCCTAGTCGTTTAAACAAAGCAATTCCAGCATGAAAAAAACAGCTACCACTTTTCTGGCGCTTGCCTGCAGCCTTTCCGTTTTTGCGCAAAACTCCGGCGAGCTCACCGTGCCCGCCAAACCAGACCACGAGATCAACCGCCATATATACGGCCACTTCGCCGAGCACCTGGGCAGGTCCATCTACGGCGGCTTCTATGTGGGAGAGGATAATACGAAAATTCCCAACACCAACGGCGTGCGCAACGATGTGGTGGCCGCGCTCAAGAAGCTGAAAATCCCGAACCTGCGCTGGCCCGGCGGCTGCTTCGCCGACACGTACCACTGGAAAGACGGCATTGGCCCGAAAGAGGATAGGCCAACGATAGTGAACACCTGGTGGGGCGGCGTGACAGAAAACAACAGCTTTGGCACCCACGACTTCCTGAACATGTGCGAACTGCTGGGCACAGAGCCGTACCTGGCTGGCAACGTGGGCAGCGGCACCGTGCAGGAACTGGCCGACTGGGTGCAGTACGTGAACTTCGGGGGCGTGAGCCCGATGTCGAATCTGCGCCGCGAGAATGGGAGGGAAGAGCCCTGGGACGTGAAGTACTGGGGCGTGGGAAACGAGGCCTGGGGCTGCGGCGGCAATATGACGGCCGAATACTACGCCAACGAGTACCGCAAATATGCCACCTTCGTGTCGGACTGGGAAAACACCGGCAACCTTTTCCGCATCGCCTCCGGCGCCAGCTCCGATGACTACCATTGGACAGAGGTGCTGATGAAGAACATCCCGAAGAGCCTGATAGAGGGCGTGGCGCTGCACCATTACTCCGTCATCGACTGGGAGAAGAAGGGCCCGTCCACCACGTTCACCGAGGAGCAGTATTTCACCACCATGCAGCGTGCGCTGCTGATGGAGGAGCTGATACAGAAGCACACCGCCATCATGGACAAGTACGACCCGGAGAAGAAGATTGCGCTGGTGGTGGATGAGTGGGGCGGCTGGTACGAGGTGGAGCCGGGCACCAACCCCGGCTTCCTGTACCAGCAGAACACGATGCGCGACGCCATGATAGCCGGCGCCACGCTCAACATCTTCAACAACCACAGCGACCGCGTGCGCATGGCCAACCTGGCGCAGGCCATCAACGTGCTGCAGGCAGTTATTCTCACGGACGAGGAGAAGATGCTCCTGACACCGACCTACCATGTGATGGAGATGTACAACGTGCATCAGGACGCCGCCTGGCTGCCGCTCACCATCAAGAGCGAGAGCTATGCGGTGGGCGATGCCAAACTGCCAGCCATATCCGGCTCGGCCTCTAAAGACAAAAATGGGCTGACGCATATATCGCTGGTGAACATCGACGCCAAAAAAGCGCAGGAGGTCTCCATCAACATCGACGGTGCGAAATACAAGAACGTGACCGGCCGCGTACTGACGTCCAAGAAGCTGCAGGACTACAACACCTTCGAAAAGCCCGATGCCATTAAGCCCGAAAACTTCAAAGGCGCCAAACTGAAGGGCGATGACCTGACCGTGAAACTGCCGCCTTTCTCGGTGGTGGTGCTGGAGCTAAAGTAAAACAGCATATCAACAGGGATTTATATAGCTAAGCTTCAAAAGTATATAGGTGAAAGAAACCGGCCTCCGAAGCTTGCTGAATTCGGAGGCCGAACGGAAGCGACTGGTTTATATATAGCCAGCATGCTAGCCGCTTCTTTATCTCCGGTTTGCCAGGCAGGCTTATGAAACTGACTTTTACGTGCTGGCTGCCCTTGCTGCTGGCACTGGCCATGGGGGCTTCGGCGCAGGACCTGCAACAGAACATACGGGTACATGATCCGGTGCTGATAAAGCAGGACAGCATTTATTGCCTTTTTGCTACCGGCCGCGGCATTGCCGTGTGGTCCTCCAGCGATATGGAAAACTGGCGGCGGGAGGATCCGGTTTTCCCGGAGGCGCCCGTGTGGGCCGTTGCGGCAGTCCCGACTTTCAGGAACCATGTATGGGCACCGGACACCAGCCATCACAAGGGCAGGTACTATCTCTACTATTCCGTCTCTGCCTTCGGCAAAAACACCTCCGCCATCGGGCTGGCCACCAATACCACGCTCAACCCGGCCGATGAGGATTACAAGTGGGAGGATCACGGGAAGTTAATCCAGTCAATCCCTGGGAAGACGAACTGGAACGCCATCGACCCGAACATGGTGACGGATGAGTTGGGCACTCCCTGGCTTTCCTTCGGCTCGTTCTGGGGCGGTCTGAAACTGGTGAAACTGCGCAAAGACCGCATGAGCATCGGAGGGCGCACAGATAACCTGCCGACCATTGCGAGCCGCAGGAAGAACGATGCTGCAGAGGCTGGTGCCAATGCCATCGAAGCGCCCTTTATCTTCCGGAAAAACGGCTATTATTACCTCTTTGCCTCCATCGACTACTGCTGCAAGGGAAAAGACAGCACTTATAAAATGATAGTGGGCAGGGCAAAGGATATACAAGGTCCTTACCTGGACAGGGAAGGTGAATCCATGCGCGAAGGCGGCGGCACCCTGGTGCTGGCAGGAGATCAGGACTGGCATGGGGTGGGGCATAACGCCGGTATATAGCTTCGGCGGAAATGACTATATGGTCTTTCATGGGTATGATGCCTCAGACGAAGGAAAAGCGAAGCTGCGGATAAAGGAACTGACCTGGAGCAGCGATGGCTGGCCTGAAGTAGCGGAATAATCAGTTTCACCGCCCTTTCCGGCGCGGGCATCTTTCTGGTGGCCGCGCCGGAAGTTATAGCAGTAGGGAGCCTGATACTGAGGAAGTGAGAAATTTAGCTGGTGCGCCGCAAGTATCTGCTATTCATATATCCCTGACCATATATAATCCGGCATGGGCAGAAAGCTATTTTTTATAGTACCCCCGATACGGCGGTGTGGTATGAAGCGGACTTACGATTAAACCGGCTGCTGAAGCGGAGCCATCACCCCATTATTCCCATAGATGCAGGGCTTGCTTTTCATTTCGGTCCTGGAGTTACGCCATAAAGTGACCAATCACAAAAAATTAGTGATGTGACAGGAACATAATTTTGGAATTATAGATTTTGTTTTGCTATATTTATAAATGTCTTAATAACATTTATACAGGTGTTAAAGAGCGGGCCTTACTAGTATATATAAATTAGGGAGCAAACAGCTGCATTAGCCGCCTGCGCGCCGGGTTATCTGAACGGGGGCGGCGCGGGCAAAGCATATATAATCACCGGCACGATCAAATGCCTTCCTTAATAGAAACAAATAGCATGAGAAAAATTTTAAGCATAATCGCAGTTATTAGTTTGGTGCTTTGGGGCTGCTCCCAGCGTTCTCAGACAGGCAGAAGCGCCACGGCGGAGGCACCCGCCAAGCGGATAGACATCCTTTTCCTGGGGCACGAGAGCAAGCACCACGACTCTGAACGCTTCTTCCCGATGCTGGCCATGCCCCTGTTCCAGGAGGGCATCAGCCTGCACTACACCGCCGACCCGGCCGACCTGACGGCCGAGAACCTGAAGAACTACGACGGGCTGATGCTCTACGCCAACCACACCAAGATAACGCCGGAGCAGGAGCAGGCCGTGAAAGCGTTTGTGGAGGGGGGCAAGGCGCTCATTCCCATCCACAGCGCCTCTTTCATGTTCCAGAACTCCGACTGGTATATAAATGCCGTCGGCGGGCAGTTCAAGTCGCACAAGGTCGGCACCTTCACGGCCGATATAACCAAGCCGGAGCACCCCGTGATGCAGGGGCTCAGCGAATTTGAGACCTGGGACGAGACCTACGTACACCACAAGCTGAACCCCGACATGACCGTGCTGATGGAGCGCGTGGAGGGAGACCACCACGAACCATGGACCTGGGTGAGAGACCAGGGCAAGGGAAAGGTGTTCTACACCGCCTACGGCCACGACGAGCGCACCTGGGGCAACCCCGGCTTCCATGCGCTGGTGGCCAGCGGGGTGAAGTGGGCCGTGAGTGACGAGGCCAAAGAGCGCCTGGCGCGGCTCAACATACCAACGCCCACCTTCGAGGAGGCCAACATCCCCAACTACGAGCAGCGCGACCCGGCTCCGAGGCTGCAGCACCCGCTCTCCGCAGAAGAGTCGCAGAAACTGATAAAGGTGCCGGTTGACTTCGAACTGCAGCTTTTCGCCTCCGAGCCCGACATTGTGAACCCTATCGCTATGGCATGGGACGAGCGGGGGCGGCTGTGGGTGATTGAGACCAAGGACTACCCCAACGAGATACGCACCGATGACGGCAGGGGCGACGACCGCATCAAGATACTCGAGGACACAGACGGCAACGGCAAGGCCGACAAAGTAACCGTCTTCGCCGAAGACCTCAACATCCCCACCAGCATGGTGTTCGCCAACGGCGGGGTGATTATCTCCATGGCCCCGCACTTCGTCTTCCTCAAGGACACAGACGGCGACGACAAAGCCGATGTGCGGGAGAACATCATGACGGGCTGGGGCAAGAGCGACACGCACGCGGGCCCCTCCAACCTCAAGTACGGCCTCGACAACAAGATATGGGGCGTGGTGGGCTACTCCGGCTTCCAGGGAACGGTGAATGACAGGGAGATGTCCTTCAGCCAGGCAGTCTACCGCTTCGACCCGGACGGCGGGGGGCTGGAGCACCTGGGCAGGACGACCAACAACACCTGGGGCCTGGGCTTCTCCGAGGAGTTCGATGTGTTCATCTCCACGGCCAACGGCCTGCACAGCGCCTACTTCGCCATGCCTAACCAGTACACAAAGCGGGCAGTGGCTGGCGGCTCGGGCAACACGGTATATAGAATCGACACGCATTACGACATGCCGCACATCACGCCCTACCTGCGCCAGGTGGACTGGCACGGCGGCTACACCGCCGCGGCGGGGCACAACATCTACACCGCCCGCGACTACCCCAAATCCTTCTGGAACAGTGTGGGCCTGGTGGCAGAGCCAACTGGGCGCGTGCTGCACAAGGCGGTACTGGAGCGCAAGGGCGCAGGCTACACCGAAAAGAACGGCTTTAACCTGCTGGCCAGCTCCGACGAGTGGTTTGCCCCCGTGCATGCCGAGGTTGGCCCGGACGGGGCCATCTGGGTGGCCGACTGGTACAACTTTATCATCCAGCACAACCCCACGCCGCGAGGCTTCGAGAACGGGGAGGGCAACGCCTACGTGAACCCATGGCGCGACAGGCAGCACGGCCGCATCTACCGCCTCGTTTACAAAGGAGGCAAACCGCATGAGCCGATGCAGCTGAGCAAGGACGATACAGCAGGGTTGCTGGCCGCATTGAGCAACGACAACATGTTCTGGCGCACCACGGCGCAGCGTCTCATCGTGGAGAACCAGACAAAGGAGCTTATCCCCGGCCTCATCGCGCTCGCCAAAGACCAGCGCGTGGACGAGATAGGCCTGAACAGCCCGGCCGTACACGCCCTGTGGACGCTGCACGGACTGGGTGCCCTGGACGGCACGAACGCGCAGGCGACGGAGGCGGCTATGGCCGCCCTGTCGCACCCGGCTGCGGGCGTTCGGAAGAACGCGGTGCAGGTGCTGCCGAGAAACGAAGCGACGCTGGAGGCTATCCAGGAAGCAAAACTGCTCAACGACAGGGACCTGCGGGTGCGGATGGCCGCCGCGCTGGCCATCGCCGACATGCCCGCCTCGCCGGAGCTTGGAAAGTTGGTGTATGAGGCGAGCCTGAAACCTGAGAACGGGGAGGACGAGTACCTGCCGCAGGCGCTCTTCGCCGCCGCCCTCGCCCATCAGCCGGGCTTTATGGCGGCTGCCCCGAAAAACCTGTCCCTGGAGCGGCCGGACTCTGTGCTGAATCTCACCGAGCGCCTGGTCAAGAGCATGGGCCAGGAGCAGTACCGGCTCGACCGGTGGACCCCCATCCTGTTTCCGCCGGACGTGACGGGCAAAGAAATCACGGTGCGCGCCTCCATTGGGCCATCGGATGATGGTTTTGAAGGCGTTATCATGTCACAGGGCGACAAAGACGCCGGGTACAGCCTCTACGTGCAGGACAACAAACTGCACTGGCTGGTGAAGCAGAAAGGCAAGCCCTATATAGCCACCTCCACCACGGCACTGCCAACTGAGCGGTTCGACGCGGTGGCCAGGCTGGCAAACGGGGGCGTGATGACCATCAACGTGAACGGCAAAACCGTGGCTGAGGCCAAAGCCCCTTCGCTGTTCACCCAGCCGCTGGCAGAGGAGGAAGTGCGCGTGGGCCGCGATGTGAGAGAAGGAGAGAACAGAGTGGGCGATTACCCCGACAGGTTCTACTTTAAAGGCGAGTTGAGGAGAGATGCCAGCCTGGAGCTCAAGAAACCTGTTGAAGGAGCCAAGTCAAAAGGCAACACGACAGTGGCTGCGGTAACCCGGGATAAAAACGTAAGAGCGGTTTCCCCCAATACGAAACCGGCTGCTAAGACTGCCGCTACATCAACAGCAAAAGCGGCCACCGTCAGCATCAGGGTGGTGGAGCACGAGATGAAGTTCGACAAGGAGTCCTTCACCGTGAAGGCGGGCCAGAAGGTCACCCTCAACTTCTCCAACCCGGACTTCATGCAGCACAACTTCGTGCTCATCATGCCCGGTACGCTGGAGGAGGTGGGCAAGGCCGCCGACGCGCTGGCCCGGGATCCGAAAGGTGCCGAGAAGAACTACGTGCCGAACACATCACAGGTGATTGTCGCCACGCCGCTGGTGGACCCTCAAGGCCGGGAGACGCTGGTGTTCACCGCCCCCGACAAGCCGGGCGAGTATCCCTTCGTCTGCACGGTGCCGGGGCACTGGCGCCTGATGAACGGTATCATGAAGGTGGAGTAGCCGGGGGAGCAAGCCGATAAGGTGAAAAAGGACAGGCGCCCGCCGCCCATCAAATACACAGGTTATATATAAACCGGAAAGCATGAGTTTAGAAGGTATTAAATTCGGGGTGAGCACCTGGCTGTGGACCTCTCCCTTCAGCACAGAGACAGTTTCTCTCTTCCCGAAGATAAAGGAGATGGGCTACGACATGGTAGAGATACCGGTGGAGGACCCCGCCCTCATTGATGTGAAGAAGGTGAGGGAGGCGCTGGAGGAGAACGGACTGGGACCAATCGTCTGCGGAGCCTTCGGCCCAAGCCGGGATTTGACCCACGACGACCCCGCCTTCCACCAGACGAGCTTTGACTATATAGCCGCCTGCCTGGATATCTGCACGGGCCTGGGTGCTGGCTTCCTTGCCGGGCCCATGTACTCGGCCGTGGGCAAGGCCCGCCTGGTCTCCCCGGAGCGGAAGCGAGCGGAGTGGGACAGAGCCGTAACGAACCTGCGGAAAGTGTGCCAGATGGCAGAGAGCCGAGGGCTCGAGATTGCCCTGGAGCCCCTGAACCGCTTCGAGTCGGACCTGGTGAACACGGCGGAGGATGTGATGCGCCTGATAAACGACATCAACCACCCGGCGGCCAAGGTGCTGCTTGACGGCTTCCACATGAACATTGAGGAGCCAAGCATCGAGCGGGCCATCAAACTGACGGGAGAAAGGCTCGTCCATGTGCAGGTGTCGGAGAACTACCGCGGCACGCCCGGCACGGGACAGACCCGCTGGGAAGATTATCGGCGCGGGCTGGAAGCCATCGGCTATAAGGGCGCCATCTCCATCGAGAGTTTCACGCCGGAGGTGCAGGAACTGGCCGGGGCGGTGTGCATCTGGCGGCCGCTGGTGCCCAGCCAGGACGGTTTTGCCCGCGAGGGACTGCAGTTTCTTAAAAAGTGGGCCCAAGGTTTGGAGTCCTAAAAAAAGGAGGCGTCTGAGGAAATGCGTTCTAATACAAAGTAAATATCTGACCAACTGCTATACCTAAAACAGAGACTATGAGCCAGAAGAAAATAAACGTGGCGATTGTGGGCCTCGGGTTCGGGGCCGAGTTCATCCCCATCTACCAGAAGCACCCCAACGCCAACATGTACGCCATCTGCCAGCGCTCCCAGGACAAGCTCGACGAGATTGGCGACGCCTTCGGGGTTGAGGTAAGGTACAACGACTACGAGGAGCTGCTGCGCGACCCGAACGTGGACGCCGTGCATATAAACACCCCCATCCAGAGCCACGCCGCGCAGTCCATCGCGGCGCTGCGGGCGGGCAAGCACGTGGCCTGCACCGTGCCCATGGCCACCACCGTGGAGGAGTGCCGCCAGATAGTGGAGCTGGTGCGGGCGACGGGGCTGACCTACATGATGATGGAGACGGTCATCTACAGCCGCGAGTTCCTGTTCGTGAAGGAGATGTACGAGAAGGGGGAGCTGGGCAGGATACAGTTCCTCCGGGCCTCCCACCAGCAGGATATGGCCGGCTGGCCCGGCTACTGGGAGGGGCTGCCCCCGATGCACTACGCCACCCACTGCGTGGGGCCGGTGCTGGCGCTCCCCAAAGCCGAGGCCGAGTACGTCTCCTGCCTGGGCTCGGGCAGGATAGACGAGGAGCTGATCCCCAAGTACGGCTCGCCCTTCGCCATCGAGACCTGCCACATCAAGTTCAGGGGCTCAGACCTGGCGGCCGAGGTGACGCGCTCGCTCTTCAACACGGCGCGCCAGTACCGGGAGAGCTTCGATGTGTACGGCTCCAAAAAGAGCTTCGAGTGGACGCAGATAGAGCACGAGGACAGCGTCATCCACACGGGCGAGACGCCGGAGCGGGTGAAGATACCGGACTACGCGCACCTCTTGCCCGAGGAAATCCGCTCCTTCACGCAGGCCGGGGTATATGACTCGGACGACAACCAGCACCTGTCGTTCATCCAGGGGGCCGGGCACGGGGGCTCGCACCCGCACCTGGTGCATGAGTTCGTGAGCGCTTTAGTGGAGGGGCGGGAGCCCTATCCCAACGCGCGGCAGTCGGCCAACATCACCTGCGTGGGCATCCTGGCCCACGAGTCGGCCATGCAGGGCGGCAAAATCATGCAGATGCCCGACTTCACGCTGGAAAGGGGCCGCGCGTAGCGGAACTCCAAAGTAAACAGTCTTCAGGAATTAGATTAGGGCCGGATCAATTCTACGCCTCATCGTGTATGGGGCCTATATATGCTGCATTTGCCTGCAGGCACATATGTTAATCCTGCTTATACTTACCCCAGCTTTGCTGCCTATATGGCAATGAAGCTGGGGTAAACAATTTTATAAGGCTCTGTCTGTAGCTGTTAACCCATGCCGCAGGAGAGAAGCAAAGCCGGTACATACTGCATTATCTGGAACTGCCACTGGTAAGCGCTGGACTAAGCAAAAAAGAATGTTTATATTTCGATATGAGAAAAAGCTATATATGCTTTCTGATTTTCCTGTTGCTGCAAACAGCCGCAGCACAGGCACAAAACACAGCTGGCTGGAGCATGGTGGAGGGCAAAATCGCCTCGCCATGGGCAGAAGAGGTAAACCCGGCCAAGCCCCTGCCCGAATACCCGCGCCCGCAGATGGTGCGCGAGAACTGGCAGAACCTGAACGGACTCTGGAACTTTGCCATTGTGCCGAAAGCGCAGCAGGAAAGCATGCCCCGCACCTTCCAGGGAAAAATACTGGTGCCCTATGCCATTGAGTCGGCCCTGTCCGGGGTAGGCAGAACGGTGGGCAAAGACAGCGTGCTCTGGTACAGCACCAGCATCAGCGTGCCCGCCAAACTGCGCCGGCACAACGTGCTCCTGCACTTCGGCGCCGTGGACTGGCAGGCGGAAGTATATATAAACGGCAAAAAGGCGGGCACCCACGAGGGCGGCTACGATCCCTTTTCTTTCGACATCACCCCGCACCTGAAAAAGGGCAGCAAGCAGGAGATCGCCGTGCGCGTGTGGGACCCCACCGACGACGGTCCGCAGCCGCGCGGCAAGCAGGTAAAAAAGCCGGAGGCCATCTGGTACACGCCCGTAACCGGCATCTGGCAGACGGTGTGGCTGGAGGCGGTGCCCAAGACCTATATAAACGCCACCCGGCAAACACCCGACATCGATAAGGGAACGCTGACGGTGGCGGCAGAGGTGGAGAACCTGCAGGCAAACGACAAACTGCGGGTATCGGCCTGGGACGGGAAAAAGAAAGTGGCTGAGCAGGAGGTAAGCGCCACCGCACCAGCCGTGCTTTCGGTAAAAGAGGCAAAACTGTGGTCGCCGGAGACCCCCTTCCTATATGACTTGCAAGTGGCCGTGGTACGGAACGGCAAAGTGCTGGACGAGGTGGACAGCTATTTCGCCATGCGCAAGATCAGCATGGCACCCGACGCAGACGGCGTGCAGCGCATGCTGCTCAACAACAAGTTCGTTTTTCAGTACGGCCCGCTGGACCAAGGCTGGTGGCCAGATGGCTTGTATACGGCGCCCACCGAGGAGGCCCTTGTCTTCGACATCGACAAAACAAAGGAGATGGGCTTCAACATGATACGCAAGCACGTGAAGGTGGAGCCCGCCCGCTGGTACTACCACTGCGACAAAAACGGCATGCTGGTGTGGCAGGACATGCCGAGCGGCGACCTGGGGGCCCGCTGGGGCAACCATCCCGGCATAGAAGGAGAAGGCCACGACATGGACCGGACGGCGGAGTCGGAGAAGATTTTCCGCACCGAGTGGGCTGAGATAATGGAGGATCTGCACAACTTCCCGAGCATCGTGGTATGGGTGCCGTTCAACGAGGCCTGGGGGCAGTTCAAGACAGCGGAAATCACCAACTGGACAATGGAGAAAGACCCCTCGCGGCTGGTGAACAGCGCCAGCGGCGGCAATTTTCATTTTGTCGGCCACATCATCGACCTGCACAACTACCCCGAGCCCGTGATGCCGCGCGCCAACCTGTTCGGGGAAAAGCAGGTGATTGTGCTGGGCGAGTTCGGCGGTCTGGGCCTGCCGGTGGAGGGGCACACGTGGCAGCAGAAAGACAACTGGGGCTACCAGAGTTTCAAGAACGCAGACGAGTTGTTTGAGCGCTACGATTCCTTCACCGAAAAGCTAGAGGACCTGATCAAAAAGGGCCTGTCGGCGGCGGTATACACCCAGACCACTGACGTGGAGATAGAGACAAACGGCCTGATGACCTACGACCGGGAAGTGATAAAAATACCGGCTGAGAAGCTGCGGGAAGCAAACAGCAAGTTATATAACCCGAATCTGGTGCAACTGAAGCAGGAGTAAGGCCCGCGATTGTGCACCCATATACCAATGCCTCACTATTTAGACTGGTATATATGGCTCCCCTGAAAATATACTGTTAAATGAAATTTGCGAATAAAAAATCAACCTGTATAAACAAAGCGTTCGCGGCACTGCTGCTCTGCCCGCTCCTGCTGGCTGGCTGTACCACAGCCGTCACGCCGGTAAAAGAGCAGGAGGCCAGCCAGCCAACAGCGGAGGAACAGTACTTCACCAACCCCATCGCCGATGGCGCCGACCCGTGGGTGTTCAGGAAAGACGGTGCGTATTATTTCTGCAGCGCGGGCAATGGGGGCATCTATGTTTCGAAATCTGAGAAGCTGACGGAGCCGGGGGAGAAAGTAAAGGTCTGGGAAACGCCCGATACCGGCTGGAACCAGAGCAACGTGTGGGCACCTGAAATGCACTTCCTCGGCGGCAAGTGGTACATCTATTACGCCGCCGCTAAAAAACCCGGAGGCCCTTTCATATACCAACGGTCCGGTGTGCTGGAGTCAGAGTCGGACAATCCATTCGGCCCCTATATAGACAAAGGCATGCTCTACACCGGCGACAGCATCCAATATGAGAACTCTGAAGCGAATTGGGCCATCGACCTGACGCCGATGCAGCTCAATGGGCAGCTCTACGCTATCTGGTCGGGCTGGGAAAAAAATGCGGACACAGACAAAACGAAGCAGCATTTATATATAGCCTCCATGCGCAACCCCTGGACGATCAGCAGCAACAGGGTGCACCTCTCCTCGCCGGTGGAGCCCTGGGAGACGGGTGGACCGCTGGATTTGAACGAAGGGCCGCAGGTGCTGAAACACAAAGGCAAGGTGTTCATCATCTACTCCACGCGCGAGTCGTGGCTGAAGGAGTACCGGCTCGGGCAACTGGCGCTTTCCGACACCCTGCTCAACCCGATGGAAGCGGCGCGCTGGCAGAAATCAGGCCCTATCATGCTGGGGACAGAAGAGGTGCTGGGCGTGGGGCACTGCAGCTTCACCACCTCGCCGGACGGTACCGAGCATTGGGTCCTCTATCATTCCAAAAAAACCGAAAAACCGGGCTGGGACCGCAACATCCGGGCGCAGCAGTTCTTCTGGACCACGGACGGCTTCCCTTACTTTGGGGAGCCCGTACCGGCCGGGGTGCTTTTGCCGGTGCCGTCGGGAGAGGAGTAGGCAGGAGATTGTGCCTTAACTGCTTACAGCATATCAAACCTATGAAAAAGCTATACGCCCGCTACAGCTTCCTGCTCCTTCTCGGCTTCGGTGCTGCTGCCTGCCAGCCCAGACAGCAGACAGCTACTGCTCCGGAGGCTGCGGCCAGCACTGTAGAAACCGCTGTTGCCGGTACCTATACAAACCCTATATATGCCGCTGACTTTGCCGATCCGACTGTTGTCAGGGCGGCGGATGGCTTCTATTATGTCTATGGCACCAACACCGAGGTGAACGGCGAAACGGTGAACATCCAGGTAGCCAGGTCGGAGGATTTGGTGGAGTGGGAGCATGTGGGAGACGCACTTCCCGTCAAGCCAAGCTGGGCTGACAGGGATTTCTGGGCGCCGCACGTATTCTATGATTCCACTAAGCAGTCCTATTATTTATATTACTCCGGCGAATCAGCCAGTGAGACTGTGGGTAAGTGCTTGGGAGTGGCCACGTCCAAAAGTCCGGCAGGCCCGTTTACGGATAAGGGTGAACCTTTGCTCTGCGGGGAAAGCTTTGAGAGCATCGATCCCATGGCCTTCGACGATCCGGCCACGGGCAAAAAGCTTTTATACTGGGGTTCAGCCCATTTACCCATTAAGGTGCAGGAACTGACAGACGACAGGCTGAGCTTTAAACCGGGTACCAAGCCGACAGAAGTTGTACAGGCCATTCATAACAACGACCCGGCTAATTACCAAAACCTGGTGGAAGGTGCCTGGGTCACCTTCAGGGACGGTGACTACTACCTCTTTTACTCCGGCGACAACTGCTGCGGCGACAAAGCCCATTATGCCGTGATGGTGGCCCGCTCCCGGAATGCCACTGGCCCCTTCGAAACGCTGGCGGAGGCGACCGGAAAGGAGAACAGCGTGATACTGGAACTGAACGACGAGTGGATAGCCCCCGGACACAATTCCATCGTGACAGATGATGCCGGCCAGGACTGGATCGTATACCACGCCATCGACGCGGACAAACGGAACGGCGGGCGGGTGATGCTGATGGACAAGATTGTTTACAGGGACGGCTGGCCATATATAGAAACCGGCACGCCGTCCGTAACAGCACAGCAGGCACCTGTGATAGAGTAACCTGATTTTATATATGCAGATGATACAAAACTCCATACGAATGAAAAAACAATCCCTGCTCTTGTGCCTGGTCGGGCTGCTGGCTTTCTCCTGCAGCAGCAGCGACACCACCAGCCAACCGGATGCTGTAGCCACTGCAGACACCACTGCTACGCAAACCATCACCTACACCAACCCCGTGCTGCCCGGCGATTACGCCGATCCGTCCGTGGTGCGCGTGGGGGATGATTACTGGGCAACGGCCACTTCCTCGGAATGGGCGCCCCTGTACCCAATCCTGCACTCCAAAAACTTGGTGGACTGGGAAATCGTGGGGCACGTATTCCCCGACAAGCTGCCGGACTGGGCGGACGCGCATTTCTGGGCGCCGGAGATTGCCTATGAGAACGGGAAATACTATATCTACTACACCGCCAATAAGAAAGGCGGCAACCTCTGCGTAGGCGTGGCCAGCTCCACGAGCCCCACAGGTCCCTACACCGACCACGGGCCGCTGGTTTGCCAGGAGGCGGGCTCGATCGACGGTTTCGAGGTGCGGGACAAGGACGGAACACTGTATTTAGTCTGGAAAGAGGACGGCAATAGCCGCAACCTGCCTACGCCTCTATGGGCCCAGCGCATGAACGAGGAGCGCACCGAACTGCTTGGCGAGAAGTTTGAGATGTTCCGCAACGAGCCCGGCACCTGGGAGGGAGGCCTGGTGGAAGGTCCCGCCATTGTGCGCCACGGCGATTATTTCTATACCTTTTATGCCGGAGACAAGTGCTGCGGGCGCGAGTGTACATACGGCGTGGGCGTGGCGCGGGCTGAAAGCATCAAAGGGCCGTGGGAGAAATACGGGCAGAACCCCATCATGAAGCAGAACGAGGCGTGGAAATGCCCTGGCCACGGCACGGTGGTGTCTGACGGAAACGGCAACGATTATTTCCTGTATCACGCCTACAACACCGACAGTTTTGTATATGCCGGACGGCAAGGTTTGCTGGACCAGATCCAGTGGGGCGAAGACGGCTGGCCGCATTTCGAGAACAATGCTCCGAGCATTACGGCAACGATACCGGCCCCGGGAGCAGCGACAGCCATAACGGAACAGGACCTGGACATCAGCGAGGAGTTTAATGCCGATGGCCTTTCCGACACCTGGCAATGGCCCGTCACGCAGGACCCGCAGTATACTTTCAACAATGGACTGCTGGTGCTGAATGCCTCTCCCGATAAAATAGGAACGGTGCTGGGCAAACGCACCATCGACGGCGACTACACGGCAACCGCTGCCCTGAAAAGCAGTGATTTGCAGGGCGGTACCATGGCGGGCCTCACGGCCATCGGCGACAGCGACAACGCGGTGGGTATTGCCCTCAGCGATGAGCAGATTGTGCTTTGGGGCATGAAAGGAGGCTCCCTTTCAACCATCGCCCGGGCAGATGCCCCCTCAGAGGAGGAAATGGTGCAACTGCGGCTCACGGCAGAGGAGGGCGACCAGTTGCAGTTTGCCTGGAGCGCCGACGGCACCACCTGGCACCCCCTGAACGAGGGCAAGGCCGTGGATGCCTCGTACCTGCCGCCCTGGGACCGCGCCGTGCGCGTAGGCCTCACCGCCAAAGGCCCCGCTGCCGCCACTGCCGCCTTCGACTGGTTCCGCGTGGATAATTAGGGAACCGGGTATTGGCAGGCTTTACCGGATTAATGCTTACCTTGAAGTGAAAATCATCTATTCCACAACGCCCAGAATCTATATGAAAAAAAGAAACCTTAGTAAAAAGCTTTTACTGTTAACTTTGGCGGGAAGTATCGGGGCCTCCGGCCTGAGCAGCTGCTCGAGCCAGGAAACGAACGAGGCCGAAACCGAAACCACAACGGCATCAAACGAACAAGATAGCATGGAAATCAAATCAGAGCCTTTCGGCAAAACAAAGGAAGGAGAAGAAACGACCCTGTACACGCTGACGAACGAGAACGGCATGCAGGTGCAAATCACCGACTACGGCGCTACCATCACCTCGGTGCTCACCCCGGACAAAGATGGGAAAATGGGCAACGTGGTGCTCGGGTTTGATAGCCTGGCAGGTTATATGAGCCCGGAGTACCTGAAGAGCGGGCCTTATTTCGGTGCCATTGTAGGCCGCTACGGCAACCGCATCGCCAAAGGCAAATTCACGATTGACGGCCAGGAGTATACGCTGGCCAAGAACAACGGCGAAAACCACCTGCACGGCGGCATCAAAGGGTTTGACAAAGTAGTGTGGGAGGCGGAGCCACTGCCGGAGCAGAACGCCCTGAAACTAACTTATGTGAGCCCTGACGGCGAGGAAGGCTACCCAGGCAAGCTCACCACCACCGTTACCTACACCCTCACCGACGACAATGAGATAAAAATTGACTACGAGGCAACGACAGACAAAGCCACGCCTGTCAACCTGACGAACCACAGCTACTTTAACCTGGCGGCTGGCCAGGCCGGGGACGCGCTGGACCATGTGGTGACGCTGAATGCGGACAAATACACGGTAGTGGATGAGTCGCTGATTCCGACGGGCGAGCTGCGCGATGTGAAAGGCACTGTGATGGATTTCACTTCCCCGCATGCCATTGGCGAGCGCGTGAACGAGGTGGAAGGCGGTGGCTACGACCACAACTACGTGCTGAACGGCGAGGATGGCAATCTGAAAAAAGCCGCCACCGTATATGAGCCTACGAGCGGACGCGTGATGGAAGTGTTCACCACCGAGCCCGGCATCCAGTTCTACTCCGGCAACTTCCTGGACGGCACCATTACCGGCAGCGGCGGCAACACCTACAAGAAGCACTACGGCTTTGCCTTGGAGACGCAGCACTTCCCGGACTCTCCGAACCAGAAGGATTTCCCGTCAACCATACTGGAGCCGGGCGAAACCTACGAATCAACTACTGTATATAAATTCTCGGTAAGAGACGACGCACAGGCCGCGCAATAGCAGGCAAGTTGAACATCAGCTATATATAAAAAGCCGCTCAAGCAGACAGCCTGAGCGGCTTTTTATATATAAGGGCAGCGAGTCGGGCCATCTGATAACAAAGCAGAACCGGCACCTGTTAAAAAGCAATAACTCTGGGGTGCAGCAGCCCCGACATATGATAAACGCAATCGCCTGCTGCCGGACTTTTGGCTTATATCGCTGATACAAACTTAAAGGTATAGGGTATATGTAATTGACTTTGTCCCACTTTGAAGAGCGATAAAGTCAGAGATGTAAAAGCATAGTAGAGTTTTGCAGGCATATATAAATCAAGAATAACAACATGAAGCATACGAAAACCGCGTTCCTGTTCGACCTGAACGGAACGGTGATAGATGATATGGAGTACCACGCGGAGGCCTGGCACGAGATACTGACAAACGACCTGGGCGCCGACCTGACCTGGGGCGAGGTGAAGAAGGAAATGTACGGCAAGAACAGCGAGGTGCTGGCCCGCATCTTCGGCGAAAACCATTTCTCAGACAAGGAAGTCCAGCAGTTGTCTTTCAAGAAGGAACAATATTACCAGCAAGCCTATAAGCCGCACCTGAAGCTCATCAACGGGCTGCATGATTTTCTGAAAAAGGCTGCCGCGCACGATGTGAAAATGGCCATTGCCTCGGCTGCCATCACCGACAACATCAATTTTGTGGTGGACAACCTGGATGTGCGGCAGTATTTTGACGCTTTCGTGAGCGCAGACGATGTGACAACGAGCAAGCCGGACCCGGAGACATTCTTGGAAGCGGCCAAAAAGCTACACGCAGATCCGGCGGATTGCATTGTATTTGAGGATGCCCCGAAAGGCGTGGAGGCGGCGCAGAATGCCGGCATGAAGTGCGTGGTCATCACCACGGCCCACCCCAAAGAAGACTTTAAACAATACGAAAACGTGATTGCCTATATAGGCGATTACACAGATCCCTATATAACCAATTTCTTCTCAGTGCAGGAGTAGAGGTATATATGGCTTGAAGTAAAACAGCAGCAGCGGACTTTAGAGCCCGCTGCTGCTGTTTTATATATAATTGCCGCCTATCTCAGAACGTGCAGTTCACCTGGTAATATACCTCGCTCCAGCGCAGCTCGTTCTGCAGTTGGCGCAGACGGGTGTCTTTGTCGATGACCACGGATTCAATGCCAGCCATGTCAGCGAAATCCTGCAACTGCTCGGAAGTCAGGTTTTGGCTGTAGCAGGTGTGGTGTGCGCCTCCGGCCAGTATCCAGGCGGCGCAGCCTGTTTTCATGTCCGGGTACGGCTTCCAGAGCACGCGGGCTACAGGCAGATTTGGCAGGTCGTGCTGCGGCTCCACCGCCTCCACCTCATTCACCAGCAGCCTGAAGCGATTGCCCATGTCAATGATGGAGGCGTTCAGCGCCGGGCCACCGGCCACGTTAAACACCAGGCGCACCGGGTCGGCTTTGCCGCCGATGCCCAGTGGGTGTACCTCGCACGAGGGCCTGCCGCTGGCGATAGACTCGTCAATCTCGAGCATATGGGAGCCCAGCACCAGCGCGTTGTTCGGGTCGAAGTGGTAGGTATAGTCCTCCATGAAAGCGTTTCCGCCCGGAAGGCCGCTGCCCATCACTTTCATGGCGCGCACCAGCGCAGCCGTTTTCCAGTCGCCTTCCCCGGCAAAGCCATAGCCCTGGCCCATCAGGCGCTGCGCCGCAATGCCCGGCAACTGCACCATGCCGTGCAAATCCTCGAAGGTGTCAGAAAAGCCTTTGAAGTTGCCATCCTCCAGGAAAGTGCGCAGCCCGAGTTCTATCCTGGCCGCATCGCGGAGTGCATTATATTGGCCGCCACCCTTGCGCAGCGCTTCCACCACGGCATAGCGTTCCTCATACTCCTGCGTCAGCGTGTCCACTTCTCCGTCGCTGATTTGGTTGATGAACTGGACCAAATCGCCGATGCCGTAGGTGTTGACGGAGAAGCCAAACTTCATTTCGGCCTCTACTTTGTCGCCCTCGGTTACGGCCACGTAGCGCATGTTGTCGCCGAAGCGGGCGAACTTGGCGCCCTGCCAGTCGTGCCAGCCGCAGGCCACGCGCGCCCAGGAGCCGATTTGCTCCAGCACCTCGGCCTCCTGCCAGTGGCCCACCACCACCTTGCGGTTCATGCGCAGCCGCGACACGATGAAACCGAACTCGCGGTCGCCGTGCGCGCTCTGGTTCAGGTTCATGAAATCCATGTCGATGGAGTTCCACGGAATGTCGCGGTTGAACTGGGTGTGCAGGTGCAGGAGCGGCTTCTTCAATATCTTCAATCCGCCAATCCACATTTTGGCGGGGGAGAAGGTGTGCATCCAGGCCACCACGCCCACGCAGTTTTCGGCCACGTTCGCATCCTGGCAGATGCGGAAAATCTCCTCTGTCGTCTTCACCACGGGCTTAAACACCACCCGTACCGGCACCTGCCCGGCCTGGTCGAGGCCCTGCGCGATTTGCTGTGAGTGTTCTGCTACCTGGCGCAGCGTCTCCTCCCCATATAGATGCTGGCTGCCCGTCACAAACCAGATTTCGAATTGCTTTAAGTCTACCATATATAAAGTGTATTTTTAACAATAATTGGTAAAGGCAAAAAGAAGGCGCTGCAGCAATTAAGCTACAGCGCCCTCTCTTAAAATTAATACCACAGGAAGTAGTAAATCAAACCGATGATAAGTATTACGCCCGCTGCACCGATGTTGAACGGTGTGCCGGTGTTAAAGAGCACCGGGTCCGACACAATGGCTTTCGGGTCGGAGAGCGGCATCTTGGCGTTGGTGTACAGGATGATGCCAATCATCGCGAACAGCGCCGCCAGGAAGAAGAGCGACTCAATGCCGTAATAACTGTACTCCGGCGTGTAAACGATAGCGGCAATCAGTGTAATTATAGCCAGCACGAAGAACACATAGGAATAACCCGCAATTTTGCGCTGCCTGCTCTCTGGCGGAAGCGGCGACTTCACTTTAACGCCCTTCTCGGCAAAGCTGATGACGGAGGCGATGAGGCATAGGATGATGAACACATAGCCCATGCGCAGCAGGAAAGGCATATCGGGGCTGATAATCTTGAAGACGATACCGGCCGGGATGGTGGCGATGGCCGTCCAGAGGGCGGCGTTGGCGGTAATCTGTCGCCAGAAGAGCCCCATGCCGAACACGGCTACCACACCCGGGTATATATAGCCCGTGTACTCCTGTATATACTGGAACACCTGGTCGAGCGAGCTGAGCTGTGGCGCCACAATGGCGGCAATGGCCAGGGAAACAATCGCCACTATCCTGCCCACGCGCACCAACTGGCGGCTCGAGGCATTGGGCTTAAAGTAAGGGTTATATATGTCCATCGTGAAGATGGTGGCGGTGCTGTTTACCATCGAGGCGAGTGAAGACACAATGGCGGCGGCCAGGGCGGCAAAAGCAAGTCCACGGATACCGGACGGCACAAAGTTTTTCAACAGCCAGGGGTACGCCTCATCCGACTTGTCGATGGTGCCGATTTCTGCCACGGTTTTTCCTAAGATAGCGGCAAGTTCCTCCGGGGTGTGGGCGTTCAGCAGCACGTAGGCGGCTATGCCCGGGATTACCACGATAAGCGGCATCAGAATTTTCAGGAAAGCGGCGAACAAAAGCCCGCGCTTGGCCTCGTTGATGCTCTTGGCAGCCAGCCCTTTCTGGATGATGTACTGGTTGAAGCCCCAGTAGCCCAGGTTGGTGGCCCACATGGCACCGGCAATCACTGCAATTCCGGGTAAATCAATGAAAGCGTCTTTTTGTCCTCCCGAGCCATCCGGCACATAAATCCTGCCTTCGGGTATCACCATGGTAAAGTGGTCGCGCGCCCGGTCGTAGAGGTTGAAGAGACCGGCCATTACACCGTCCCCGGCACCCACGGCATCCAGAGCAAGGAAGGTGGTTACCAGACCACCGCCTACCATAAACACCACCTGCACCACATCCGTCCAAGCTACGGCTTCCAGGCCGCCATAGATGGAGTAGATGGCGGAGAAAACCAGCAGGCCGATGATGCCATACTGGAGCGGAATGCCCATGATGCTCTCCATGGCAAGCGCCCCCAGGTAACTCACCGAGGTCAGGTTCACGAACACGTACACCAGCAGCCAGAAAACGGCGAACGCCGTGCTCACACCCCGGTTAAAACGCTGGTTCAGAAACTGCGGCATGGTGTAGATGCCCTTGTCGATGAACACGGGCAGGAAGAATTTAGCTACCACAAGCAGCGCGATGGCCGCCATCCACTCATAAGCCGAGATAGCCAGGCCAATGGCAAAGCCCGACCCCGAGGTGCCGATAAAGTGCTCGGCAGAGATGTTGGCCGCAATAAGGGAGGCGCCCACCGCCCACCAGGTCAGGGACTTGTCGGCCAGGAAGTACTCTTCAGATGTTTTCTCCACACCACCCTTGGTTCTGGAGACCCAAAGCCCCATGAACAGGATGGTAACAGCATACAGGATAAAGACTATGTAGTCTAACGTTGAGAATCCGGAGGTCATGTAGAAGTAGCGTTATAGTTTAGTTCTTTAAATTTTTTTAAGATATGAGAAAATATTCATTTCTCGCAATTTTCCTTTTCAAACCTTTTTTCTTCCCTTTTCAACAGCGGAACAGGGTGGCCCTTACTGCTGCCCGTAGTAGGAGTCGGGGCCGTGCTTGCGCTCGTAGTGTTTTTTAATGAGGGAGTCCTGCAGGCGCGGGGCGTCCGGCCTGATTTGCTCGGTTAGAAATGCCATGCGGGCCACCTCTTCCAGCACGGCGCTGTTATATACCGCCTTTGCCGCCGTCTTGCCCCAGGTAAACGGCGCGTGGTTGCCCACCAGCACCATCTCTACCTCCTCATGACGCATGCCTTTCTCCCGGAGGCAGTCCATTATCTGGAAGCCCGTCTGGTATTCGTAGTCCCCCTGTATCATCTCATCGCGCATGGGCGGCGCGCAGGGAATGTCCACGGTGTTGTGGTCGGCGTGCGTGGTGCCATATAGGGGGATATCGCGCTGCGCCTGTGCCCAGGCGGTGGCGTAGGTGGAGTGGGTGTGCACGATGCCCCCGATGTTCTCCCAATGCTTGTACAGCACGGCGTGCGTTTTGGTGTCGGAGGAGGGTCGGAGGCTGCCTTCCACGGTGTTGCCGTCAAAATCCACAATCACCATTTGCTCCGGAGAGAGAGCCTCGTACGGCACACCGCTTGGCTTGATGGCGAACACGCCCAGGCTGCGGTCGGCGGCGCTCACGTTGCCGAAGGTGAACAGCACCAGGCCCAGTTTGGGCAGCTGCATGTTCGCTTCGTAGGCTTCCTGTTTGATATGTTGGTATTGGCTCATATATAAAAGGACACAAGTATCAGGTATCAAGACACAAGACTCTTTGTATTGCGTCTAACTTATTCTAAATGATTTATGATGTGTGATGCTTCTATGGCGCGTGCAGTTCGATGCTGTCAGGGGTTTATATATGTTTTATCGCACCACTTTTTCCTGCACATCTGTTACCTGCGCCGTGGCCGGAGGAATCAGGTTTTCGATGGCCGCGCCGTGTGCTTTGTATTGCTCGTAGCGCTTGGCATATATGGCGGCGCGGGATGCGTCGGGGAAATACTCGGCATCAAAGCCCTGGCCCATGGCCTCCATGGCGTCTTCCACTCTACTATATATACCCGCAGCCGTGGCGGCAAACATGGCGGCCCCAATGGCGCAGGTCTGTTCTGATTTATGGATGCGGATCGGCATGTTCATCACATCGGCCATCATCTGCATGATAAAAGGCGACTTCTTCGCCACGCCTCCCAGTCCTATCAGCCCTTTTACCTGCACGCCCTGCTCGTTAAACCTGTCCACGATTTTCTTAGCGCCGAAACAGGTGGCCTCCACCAAGGCCCGGAACACGCGCGGTGCGTCACTGCCCAGGCCCAGGCCGAGGATGGCGCCCTTCAGCACCTGGTTGGCGTCCGGTGTCCGGCGACCGTTGAACCAGTCGATGGCAAAGGCGTCTTGCTCCGTGAGTGGCAACTGGGCCGCCTGCCGGGTAAGTTCCGGTATGATGCTGTCTGAGATTTCCCGGTAGAGCGCGTCTGCCGTTTCTTTGGATATAAGCTGCGACTGCGACAGCAGCTGCTGCAGCGGCCAGAGCAAAAGCTTTCTGAACCAGGCGTAGGTATCGCCGAAGGCCGACTGGCCCGCTTCGAGGCCCATCATGCCCGGTATCACGGAGCCGGGCACCTGGCCGCAGATGCCGCGCACCAGTTTGTCCTCCACCTCCGCGACAGGAGCAACCAGCATGTCGCAGGTCGAGGTACCCATAACCTTGCTCAGGTGGTAAGGCTCCACCTGACCACCCACGGCACCCATATGGGCATCAAACGCGCCCACGCCAACTATTACTTCTGTACTCAAACCCAGACGGTCGGCCCATTCCTGGCTCAGGTGTCCGGCGGCTTTGTCTGAGGCATAGGCATCTTTGAACAGGCGATCGGTGAAACCCTGCAGCAGCGGGTCGAGGGAGGCGAAGAATTCATCCGGCGGCAGGCCCCCGAACTCAGCGGCCCAAAGCGACTTGTGGCCGGCGGCGCACACGCTGCGCTTCATCTGCCTCACGTCGTTTCCGCCTGTCAGCAGGAACGGAACCCAATCGCAGTGCTCCACCCAGGAGTATATGGCCTCCCGCACCTGCGCGTCCTCGCGCAGCACATGCAGCAGCTTGGCCCAGAACCATTCCGAAGAATAGATGCCGCCCACGTACTGCAGGTAGTTGGTGTCGAATTTGGTGGCGTGCTCGTTTATCTCGGCGGCCTCCCGCACCGAAGTGTGATCTTTCCAGAGCACGAACATGGCGTTGGGGTTTTCCTCGAAACCCGGGAGCAGGGCCAGCGGCGTGCCGGTTCTGTCCACGGCCACGGGTGTGGAGCCGGTGGTGTCCACAGAGATGCCTTTTACGGCGGCAGCCACGCTTGCCCCGTCTTTGCTGACGCACTCCCTGATGGTCTGCTCCAGGCCCTCCATATAGTCCAGCGGGTGCTGCCTGAACTGATTGGTGCCGGCATTGCAGAAGCGCCCCTGCTGCCACCTTGGGTAGTAATAGACCGAAGAGGCGACTTCTTCGCCGTTTTGTGCGTTTACCAGCACGGAGCGGACAGAGTCTGTTCCGTAGTCCACGCCAATCACATACGATGTATCTTTCACAGGCAGGTTGTAATTAATAGGGTGTCAAATTAACACTTATCGTGAACTATAAAAAATTCCGGCCTAGATTTTCTGGCGGATTCCCGGAATATTCATGGCATCAGAAATTTTTCGGGGTTGGGGATGAATTTAAGGAAAGCCTGAAAGTTGTTGAGGTACTTGCCCTGGTCGAGTTTGAAGAAGAAAGCGCCCTTCTTCGAGCTGTCTTTGTCCTTGTCTTTCTGCTTCACAAAAAGGCCGGTGGACAGCAACTTCCGGTTGAAGTTCCGCTTGTCGAAGGTGGTGTCATACAGACCCTCGTACAGCGCCTGCAGTTGCGGCAGCGTGAATTTTTCGGGGAGCAGCTCAAACAGGATGGGGTGCAGCGCCGCTTTGTAGCGGAGCCGGTTCTTGGCCATCTCCACCATCTTTGAGTGGTCGAAGATAAGCTCGGGCATTTCCTTCAGCGGGAACCACTCCGCATGGTACTCCTTGCTCAGCTGTTTCTCATATTTCTGGATATCAAGCAGGGCGAAGTACGCGACAGCAATCGTTCTTTCCACCGGGTCACGGTCCGGGTCGCCGAAGGTGTGGAGCTGCTCCAGGTACACATTCTTCAGGCCCGTGAGGTCCGCCAGAATGCGGCTTGCGGCGTCGTCCACGCTCTCCTTCGGCTGCACAAAGCCGCCCATCAGGCTCCACTTCTTCTTCTCGGGCGCAAAGCCCCTTTGGATGAGCAACAGTTTGTAGCCCTCGCCGTCGAAGCCGAGAATGATACAGTCTACAGCGACGAGGAGCCGGATTTGTCCGGAGTATTTCAACATATAGGGTTTTAAAATTTTAGCAAAAACTGTAAGCCATGGCCAAAACTAAATGATAATCGGGTTTCAACCAGCTTTCAGAACAGTTTATATATGCCTGGGCCGTCAACGGGCGGCACCAGGAATATCATCCGTTATTTGTGTTAATTTAACACGTATATCCAATATATAAAATACCAGGGCGAAATTCAGGAGAAATAAAACAGCCGGGGCATATATAGCCGCGGCCAATTTCCTGAATCAACGGGGATATGTGAAGGTAGAATTAAAGTTATATATAGGTTAGCAGACAGAGGCATCAGCTATCGCGGCACAAATTTTCAAGTAATATTTTGCTGACATACAACGGCTTGTGGCGGATGTGTTTTTGTTGATGGTGTTAGTTATGTTTGCCCGGGCGCCTGGATTAAAATACAAGCTGAGACGGCGTTTTAAAGCAACCGCCGGAAAATTACTTAACTTCACCTTGAAGACTAGACACTGCATGAGCAAAAAGATAAGAAACTGGGTCGGCATATGCTTCGCCGTTGCCGTGATTGCCGCCTGCCAGCAGCACGACAGCGCCGCCACCGTCACCGTAAAAAACCACCTCGACATGCCGTGCACCGCTGAAACGATCAGCATTCCGGTGCAGAAGATAGGGGCGCTCGTGCAGGCGTTCGGGGCGGAGAACATCTTGATCAGGGACGGCGCGACAGACAGCGTGCTGGTGAGCCAGGCGCTGGATGCTGATGCGGACGGCACCGTGGACGAAATCCTTTTCCAGGCGGATATAGCGGCCAACGCTGAGAAGGCATATCGCGTGACAGGCGCAGCAGATGCGGCGGCGCAAAGGCCGCAAAGTGACAGAACCACGTACTCCCGCTTTGTGCCGGAGCGCACCGACGACTATACCTGGGAGAATGACCGGGTGGCCTTCCGGACATATGGCCCTGTGGCGCAGCAACTGGTGGAGCAGGGCAAGCCCGGCGGCACCCTCACCAGCGGCATCGACGCCTGGCTCAAGCGCGTGCCATATCCTATCATCAACAAATGGTATAAAGGGAATCAGGAGGAAAGCGGCTACTACCATATAGACCACGGCGAGGGCTACGACCCTTACCACGTGGGCAAAAGCAGGGGCATCGGCGGCATTGGTGTGCTGGAAGATGACTCGCTTCACGTCTCCAAGAACTTCACGGGGTATAAAACTATCGCCGAGGGACCCATCCGCACCGTGTTTGAACTGACGTACGCGCCGTGGCAGGCAAACGGCCGAACGATTACCGAGACGAAGCGTATCAGCCTGGACCTGGGCAGCAACCTGAGCTGTTTTGAGGAACACCTACAGAGCGAAGGGCCGGTGCCCGATTACACTGTTGGCATCACGCTACACGACAAAAAGGGTGAGGTAAGCGCTAACCCAGCGCAGGGCTGGTTCCGCTATTGGGAGCCGATGGACAGCGCGATGCTGGGAACCGGCATTGTGCTGGCACCCGCTGACGTGCAGGCCTACAATGACCACCGCGTGGACGCGCAGGACCAGAGCCATTTATATGTGCTCACCAAGCCAAGAGACGGGAAGCTGACGTATTACGCGGGTTTCGGATGGTCCAAAAGCGGGCAGTTCGGCACAAAAGAGGAGTGGGACGCATATCTGGCTGACTTCGCCAGGCGCCTGGCCTCGCCGCTGGAGGTGACGTTCGGGAAATAAATACAATCCATATATGCTTTTTCTATAACTCAAGTTGCGATATATAAACTCCCAGAATTCTGATAACCGGAGACCTCCCCCTCCCAAGAGGGAAATAATGTACCCGTTTCTGATAAGATTCCCCTCCTCGGAGGGGTAGGGGCATATCTCAACGGCAATAGTAAATCGCAACTTGGGTTATAGTAATCATATCGCGTCAGAAAAACCGGAGATAACTTGAAGCTAACGAGGAAGCGGGGGCTGTGCCGTTCTTATTTCCTCATATATGTCCTATCTTCGAACGCTGAACTTCACATATATATCATCTGACACATCCTATATATACCATGAGAATAAAAAAGGCTGTCATTACCGCGGCTGCCCGTGGCGAGAGACTGTACCCGGTGGCGGACACCATTCAGAAGGCCATGCTCCCCATCATCGACATCGACGGGTTGCACAAGCCGGTTATCCAGATAATTGCGGAGGAGGCGTTTGCCAGCGGCATTGAGGAACTTTGCGTGGTGTGCGCCCCCGGCGACGGGCAGCGCTATATAAGCGCCTTCGCCTCGCTGCGCGATAACCTCCTGAAATCCTACAAGGGCGTGGACTGGGCCAGAGAGGAAGCCGGGAAAATAGACCAGTTGCTGAGCCGCGTCCGGTTTGCGGAGCAGCAGGAGGCGCTAGGGTATGGTCATGCCGTGTACTGCGCCCGCGAGTTTGTGAACAACGAGCCTTTCCTGCTGCTGCTGGGCGATTATCTTTATATATCCAACGTGCTGCAGAAGCGCTGCGCCGCCCAACTGCTGGAGCTTGCCGCGCAGGAAAACTGTTCTGTGTCGGCAGTAAACCCGACCATCGAACACCAAATAGGCCGCTACGGCACGCTCACCGGCAAGCAACTGCCTGGCAGTGCCGGCGTGTACCAGATTGAGAAAATTATCGAGAAGCCTTCTTTGAGCGTGGCGGAGCTGGAGTTGCAGACGCCTGGGCTGCGGGTGGGCTACTACCTGTGCTTCTTCGGGATGCACGTTTTCACACCCGCTGTCTTTGAGATACTGGAGAAGTACGTGGCCCGCGATGGCGGGAACATCCTGCTGACGCCGGCGCTGCAGGAGCTTGCCGAAACTGACAAATACCTGGCGCTGGAGGTGAAGGGAAACCGCTACGACCTGAGCAAGAAACTGGGCTGGCTGCAGGCGCAGATAGCTCTGGGGCTGGCTGGCCAGGCGCACGACGAGACGCTGACTTCTATGGTGGACCTGCTTGCCGAAGCCAACAGCCGGAAATCTTTTTAAGCATTTTCAGAAATAAAATGCGGAGGAAATGACCCACCCCCAACCCCTCCTTGTAGGGGTATAAAATTACACGTGCAAAATTCCTCTCCTTGGAGGGGAAGGGGTGGGTAAAAGGCTTGTATCAACGGCTGATAGCACCTGAAATAAATCATTAGAGAATGCTGCCCTAAATCAATGGGCTATATATAGTGCTGCAAGGAAAAAGCAACATGAACATCTTTATCCAAACCATTACCGCTACGGACGCCGCCTCGCGCAACCGTTCCTTTTTCGAAATCAGCCGGAAACTGACGGCGAAAGAGATGCTGCTGGCCCTGCGCGAACTGGACACGTTCCGGAAAGCAACGCCTAACCTATATGAGAAGGTGAGAGCCATTCTCTTTTTATATGCCGGTTACCGGTTTTTCCTGATGGAGGCGAAAGAAACGCCCACAGTCGGGAAAATCGCCTACGCCGGTTTCGAGGACCTGCTGGCCCGCCGCTTCGAGCATGCCATCGCCACCTTTCTGCACGAGCTGGATAAAAATGGGCCGAATGCGGCGCTGTTCAGCGCCCTGGCCGACAGCTACCACCAGTTATCGTTCCAGATTCTGGCCAACCAGGTTCGGAAGAGTGTGCGCTCCAGCAAGGGCAACCAGTGGATGTTCCGGGTGGGGCACCAGGAGGAGCACCCCATTCGCATCCACCCAAAGCTGCTGGAGCGACAGGACAACTCACTTTTTTACCCCATCCTGCACGAGCACACTTCCGTGCGCATGGACCTGACCCACAGCGGCTGGTCTGACATTTTTTTCCTGGGGATGGATTACCCGGAGGGCGCGCGCGTCGTGAACGTGTCGATCGATTTGGGTGTTTTTGGCCGCGACAAGGACATCCGGCCGCCGCTGCACAGTTATGTGCGGGTCATTCCGGAGCCGGTGCTGCGCCTGACGAGCATTGATCTGAACACCTCCAAAGACGTGCATGACCTGGCGGATCTCTTCAACTTCGGAAACGACTATCTGAGTCTGGTGAAGGCGGGTATCATCGCCTCGGGGCTTATCCCGCCATCGTTTGAAGGAACGAACCAGTCCTTGCCGGAGATACTGGCGCGCATCGTGGCCCCCGGCATGGGCATCGAACTGGTGACCAAAGTAAATGATATCCCGAAAGGCTCCCGCTTTGCTGTTTCTACCAATTTGCTGGGCTCCATTATCAGCCTGCTCATGCGTGCCACCGGCCAGACGCAGAAGCTGGAAGGCGGTTTGGAAGAAAGTGAAAGGCGTTTGGTGGCCTCGCGCGCCATTTTGGGCGAGTGGATCGGAGGGTCCGGCGGCGGCTGGCAGGACTCCGGGGGCGTGTGGCCGGGCATCAAAGCCATACAGGGCACGTTTGCGCAGGAAGGCGATCCAGAATATGGCATCAGCCGGGGCACGCTGCTGCCGCGCCACCGCGTGCTGCAGGACGAGGAAGTACACCTGGAGATAGGCGAGAAGATCATGCACTCGTTGGTGCTGATGCACGGGGGCATGGCCTCCAACGTGGGTCCGATTCTGGAGATGGTCACCGAAAAATACCTGCTGCGGGGGGAGAGGGAGTGGGCCGCCCGGCAGCAGACCAACCAGATATTCGACAACATCCTGGGCGCTATCCGGGAAGGCGACGTGCAGAAACTGGGTGCCAACACAGCCCGGAACTGGGAGCAGCCTATCAAAACGATCATCCCGTGGGCATCGACCTATTTTACCGAGCAGATCATCTCTAAGGCTAAAAAAGCGTTTGGGGAGGATTATTACGGTTTCCTGATGCTGGGTGGTATGTCCGGTGGCGGCATGGGCATGTTTGTGAACCCGGAGCGCTACGAGGCCTATAAAACAGGCGTGCTGGAGATACTCCGCCAGACCAAAAACGAACTCTCTGACGCGCTGCCCTTTGCGATGGAGCCGGTGGTCTATAACTGGAGCATCAACCCGAAAGGCACCTGGGCCACGCTGCACACCGGGAACGAGGCGCTGATGCCGGAGCAGTACTATGCCATCCACGTGTCGGAACTGGTAAAAAAGGATGCGGCCGCCATCTCCTATATACGCCGGGCCGAGATCGATTACTTCACCACGTACTGCGAGCAAAACAACTTGGCCTACCCGCTGCTCCGCACCATCGTCAGCAACCTGTTTAAAGTGTCGGACCCAACCTCGCAGGGCAACCGCAGCGCAGAGAACGAGAAAGCGGGCCGTATCAAAAAAGAGAATGGGTTCGACTATATACAGCACGAGGACATCCGGGAGGAACTGCAGAAAGGCCGTATTGGTTTGTCGCGCAACCGGCTGGCCGCGGAGACAACAATAGAGGATGTGCGCCCGCAGGATATGGTGCAATTGGATGAGTTAGCGGCCTCCGGAAAGACGGGTGAAGAAGCCATCAGGGCAGGGAAAGTGGCCGTAATGAGCCTGGCGGCAGGCGTCGGCAGCCGCTGGACCAAAGGGGCTGGGGTGATAAAGGCACTGAACCCGTTTGTGGAGATAGAGGGGGAGCACCGCAGCTTTCTTGAAATACACCTGGCCAAGACCCGGAAAGTGGCGCAGATATATGGCGCGAACATTCCGCATATCGTGGCCACCAGCTACCTGACGCAGGCGCCCATCCGGAAGCAACTGGAGAAGAGCGGCAACTTCGGCTACGAAGGCAGCATATACCTGTCAGAAGGTCGCTCGATTGGGCAGCGCTTTGTGCCGATGGAACGCGATCTGCGGTTTATGTGGGAGGAGATGCCGCAGGAAACGCTGGATGAGAACAAGCAGAAAGTGCGCGACGCTGTGCGCCAGAGCATGATCAACTGGGCCAAATCCAAAGGCGAAGGCACCGATTATGTCGACAACATCGCGGCGCAGCGTTTCTCGCCGCTCGGCCACTGGTACGAGGTGTCGAACCTGCTGCGCAACGGCACCCTGGCCCGGCTCCTGCAGGAGCAGCCGCAGCTGCAAACCATCATGCTGCACAACATCGACACGCTGGGGGCCGACATCAATCCGGCGGCGCTGGGCTATCACCTGGAGTCGGGGAACGCGCTGACCTTTGAGGTGGTGCCGCGTCGCATCGAGGACAGGGGAGGCGGACTGGCCCGCGTGAACGGCAACGTGCGCCTGCTGGAGGGCCTGGCGCAGCCCCGCGAGGAGGACGAACTGAACCTGAGCTATTACAACTCCATGACCACCTGGATCCAGATCGATCCGCTGCTGAAACTTTTCGGACTGACAAGGGAGGCGCTGCAGAAAGGAGATGAGGCGCAACTGGCGAAGGCTGTCCGGAGCGTGGCGCACCGCATCCCGACCTATGTCACCATCAAAGACGTGAAGTACCGCTGGGGCCACGGCCAGGAAGACATATATCCGGTAGCGCAGATCGAAAAGCTGTGGAGCGACATGTCGGCGCTGGCTGATGTGAAGTGCGGCTATATCGCCGTGCCACGGCACCGGGGCCAGCAAATGAAAGACCCTGCCCAACTGGATGCGTGGGTGACCGACGGCAGTAAGGATTATGTTGCCTCACTGGGTGTCTTTGCGTGAGGGCGGTTGTAGGTTGCTGATTGTTAAATGGTTGATTCTTTGCCCTGATTCATAGTGATATATTGAATATAATATATGGCGCGAGCGTCCTCCAGGTTTCTGGTCAGGCGAGGATTTTATATATGGCCTTTTGCTGGCGCAAGCTTGTAGTTCGTGCATCACATATAGTGACACGAGCTACAAGCTCGCGCCAGCAAGATGGCAGCTAATTTCACGGCTTAAGCCAGCTTCCGGCCCATTTCAGGAGCCCTGCAAATCCAGATCGTTTGTTTCCAGTATTTCGACCTGCCGGCCCATCTTCTTTTGAATGATGCGGAAGTGGTGTCTGTCGTCAGGAGTTAGCAGGGATATGGCTTCGCCGGTGGCTTCGGCGCGCCCAGTGCGACCAATGCGGTGTATATAATCCTTCGGAGAGCGGGGCAGGTCGTAGTTAATTACGTATGGCAGCTGCTGGATGTCGATGCCCCTGGACACCAGGTCGGTGGCCACTAGCACGGGCAGCTTCCCCGACTTGAACCTGTTCAGCGCCTCTGTCCGGGCTCCCTGGCTTTTCTTGCTGTGCATGGCCGCCGCCTCTATGCCGTTTTTGGTAAGCTTCGCCACCAGGTTGTCGGCGGTGCGGGTTGCGGACACGAATACCAGCACCTGCGGCATGTTGCCCTGCCGGATGAGGTAGCGCAGCAGCGGGCCCTTCCGTTCCGGTGTCACCAGGTAGGCCAGTTGCTTTATCTGCTCCAGGGGCTGTGCTTCTTCTTGAATCTCAATCCGGACCGGCTCGTGCAGCTGGCCTTTTATGAGCTGCTCAATTTCATTTCCCAGCGTGGCAGAGAACAGGATGTTCTGGCGTTTCGCGGGCAGGAGACTGAGAATCTTGTTCACTTCCTCCTCAAATCCCAGGTTCAGCATTTTATCCGCCTCGTCCAGCACCAGCGTCTCCACCTCCGATAAATGCACCGCCTTCGAGGAAAGCAAATCCAGCAGCCTTCCCGGCGTCGCCACCAGCACCTCGGTGCCTGAGAGCACCATCATCTGCGGGTTGATGGACACGCCGCCATATATGGCCAGGGTCTTTATTCTTCGGGGGAGGTGGGAGCTGAGTCCTTTAAACACCTCCGCCACCTGCACAGCCAGTTCGCGCGTGGGTACCAGCACCAGCGTGTTGATATACCTGTTCCGGGATTGTGGCGTATTCTGAAGCTTTTCCAGGAGCGGCAGCACGAAACCGGCTGTTTTGCCGGAGCCAGTTTTGGCGATTCCCAGCACATCCTTCCCTTTCAGAATGGCGGGAATGGCCTCCTGCTGAATAGGATATGGCTGCGTATACTGCTGTTCGGCGACAGCCTTTAAAAGTGGGGCGGATAAACCTAGGGATGAAAACGACATGCGATGCTATTGAGGATACACGTATATGACTGCTGCGGTGCAAAGATACCACAATTACAGGCAGCAGCGGCATGGGTGATAAATGGTGGCGTGCGATATGTATTGCTACTTATATATGATATTCGTGAGCTCAGCTGCAGTTGCCTGTCAAAGCCGTCAATGAACTGTCTGTGTGTCCTGACGCACTTGAATTTCTCAGAAGCAGCAATCATTGAGTACGACGATGCTGTGCTTCCTTGTAGAGAGCTGAGTCGCAGGGATGTATTGACTGTCTCAAAAGCAAGGGTGGAGTGGGGAGTATAGGTGAATCAAACTAAAACAAGGCCTAAAACTGCACTTATATAATTTCTCATTTCCCGGGCGCACTTTGGCCGAGGTTTCTATCTTTGCAGGCAACATCTAACCAAAGCCCACGACCGTGTACAAAAGCCTCCTGCGCCCGCTCCTGTTCCAGCTCGACCCCGAGAAAGTCCACTACCTGACCACCGATGCGTTGCGCGCCTCTATGAAACTGCCTTTTGCCCGGAGCATCAGCCAAAACCTGTTTCAGGTGCAGGACCCGAGGCTGGAGCGCGACTTGTTCGGCCTGAGGTTTCCGAACCCCGTGGGGCTGGCCGCCGGCTTCGACAAAGACGCGATGCTGGTGGATGAGATGGGGGAACTGGGCTTCGGGTTCGTGGAGATAGGCACGCTGACGCCCAAAGCGCAGCCAGGCAACGAAAAGCCGCGCCTGTTCCGGCTGCCGCAGGACCAGGCCATCATCAACCGCATGGGCTTCAACAACAAAGGCGTGGACGCCGCCGTGGAGCGTCTGCGCAGGCGGAAGAGCAACATCATCGTGGGCGGTAACATCGGCAAGAACAAAATCACACCCAACGAAGAGGCCCTGAACGATTACCTCTACTGTTTTAAGGCGCTCTATGACGTGGTGGATTATTTTGTGGTGAACGTGAGCTCGCCCAACACCCCGGACCTGCGGGCGCTGCAGGACAAAGAGCCGCTGAAAAGGCTGCTGCTGGCGGTGCAGGAGCAGAACAGCAAAATGCCAAAACCGAAGCCGCTGCTGCTCAAGATAGCACCGGACCTGAACATGGCCCAACTCAACGACATCATCGAGATTGCCACTGAAACAAAGCTGAGCGGCGTCATTGCCACCAACACCACCGTGAGCCGGAAGGGCCTGCTAACACCGGAACAACGGGTGACGGAGATAGGAATGGGCGGCCTGAGCGGGAAGCCGCTAACACAGCACGCCACCCAGATCATCCGGCACCTGCGCACCTTCCTGCCCCCCGAGATCCGCATCATCGGGGTGGGCGGCATCATGACGGCGGAGGATGCGGTGGAGAAACTGCAGGCGGGCGCCGACCTGGTGCAACTCTACACTGGGTTTATATATGAAGGCCCCGCGCTGATAGGCAAAATCAACAGGAAGTTGCTGAATGGGTAAATGGTTGAATGGCTGAATTGTTGAATAATGGATTAGCTTCCTCAGCAACTAAGCAAAGCGACAAATTCTGCATGATTTTTCATAGCTTGATATTGTGTGTGTTAGTACCTTGTCAGCGGGACAGCGTCATCCAAATGAGGCTAACGCTGTCCCGCTGTATCAACCCAACTAAAAACCACACAACCATTTAACCATCCAGCCATTCAACTATTTGGCCATATAGCCCTCCAACGATTAAGCAGCCAGGCCATCCCCAAATTAGCCTTCTAACTATTTATCCATTCCCGCCGATTCTACCCAAAAAAATGTAAATTTGGGTCTTAACTTTAGTCAGGGGTATGGCCAAGAACACTTACAGAGACGAAGCGCTGCACACAGCGCGCAAGAACGAGGTGCGGGGTAAGAATGAGCCACGCAAAGCGAATTTGCCAAAGGGGGAGAAGCCGAAAAAGCCGAAGCGGAGCTGGAAACTCAAGATGCCGAAGATGCCCAGTTTCCGGATCGGGTTCCTGCACGACCGCCGCTTCAAACTGGCCATCGGCTTTACCTTCCTGCTGCTCTCCTTCTTCCTGACCATCGCGTTTGTCTCCTACCTGTTTACCGGCAACGCCGACCAGAGCGTCGTGGAGTCGGTGAGCGGCACCGGCCTGAAGCAGTCGGGGCAGGAGGCGGAAAACTGGCTGGGCCTGGTGGGGGCCTGGGTTTCGCATGTGTTTATATATGACTGGGTGGGCATTGGCGCTTTTTTCTTCATCCCGGTCCTGTTCTTCGCCGGTCTCGGCATTGTGTTCAAGCGCGTGAACATCTCCATGACCTACATCATCGGGCTTTGCAGCTTCTCCATGCTGTGGACAAGCCTCACCCTCGGCTATATCGTTTTCGCGTCGGCCACCATTGATCGGCTCGGCTTTCTGGGTGGCGGCATCGGCGTGGAAACGGCCATTTGGCTCGACAGCCTGATTGGCTGGGGCTCGTGGCTGCTGCTGGGCTTCCTGCTGCTCGTTTTCCTGGTCGGCTTCTTTAACATCACCAGCATCAACTGGGGATTCAAAACCGCTGCGGCAGACGAAGACGCCAATGGGGAAGCTACTTCAAACAAATACGCAGATTCTTTGGGTGACGTGATGGGCACCAATGCCCGGGGCATCAACCACAACGCAGACCCGACGGCCTCCCTGGAAGCAGAGAATGAAGAAGAGGAAGATGAGTTTTTTGATGAAGAGGACGACGAGATAAACCGGGCGCTGGAAATGGAGCTGAACTCTATTCCACCCAAAAATGAGACCACGCCCGCCAAACCGGCTGCCCCAACCCTGGAGCTGGATATAGAAACCACTGATGAGGTAGAGTTAGAGGACAGCTTCGAGGAAGAGTACGAGGAGGAAATGGAACTGGAGATTGCCGAAGTGCCGGAGGAAGCCGAGGCTGTTGCGGGCGAGAACTACGACCCCACCCTGGACCTGGCCCGTTACCAGTACCCGCACATCGACCTGCTGACCGACTACGGCGCCAACAAGATACAGGTGAGCAAAGAGGAACTGGAGGCGAACAAAGACAAAATTGTGGAGACGCTCGGCCACTACAACATCAGCATCGCCAGCATCAAAGCCACTATCGGACCGACGGTTACGCTCTACGAGATTGTGCCGGACGCCGGCGTGCGCATCTCCAAGATCAAGAACCTGGAGGATGACATCGCCCTGAGCCTCGCGGCGCTCGGTATCCGCATCATCGCCCCGATTCCGGGCAAGGGCACCATTGGTATCGAGGTGCCGAACACGAAAAAGGAGATGGTGTCCATCAAGTCGATTCTGGCGACGGAGAAGTTCATGAAGAGCGAGATGGACCTGCCGATCGCCTTCGGGAAGACCATCACCAACGAGGTGTTCATCACCGACCTGGCGAAGATGCCGCACCTGCTGATGGCGGGTGCCACCGGCCAGGGGAAGTCTGTTGGCCTCAACGCCATCCTTACCTCGCTGCTCTACAAGCGGCACCCCTCGCAGCTCAAGTTCGTGCTCGTGGACCCGAAGAAGGTGGAACTGTCGCTGTTCAACAAAATAGAGCGCCACTTCCTGGCCAAGCTGCCCGACAGCGAGGAGGCCATCATCACCGACACCAAAAAAGTGGTGAACACACTGAACTCGCTGTGTATGGAGATGGACATGCGCTACGACCTTTTGAAAGACGCCGGTTGCCGCAACCTGAAGGAGTACAACCGCAAGTTTGTGGAGCGCAAGCTGAACCCGAAGAAAGGCCACCGCTTCATGCCGTTCATCGTGCTGGTGATAGACGAGCTGGCCGACCTCATGATGACGGCGGGCAAAGAGGTGGAAACGCCGATTGCCCGTCTGGCGCAGCTGGCCCGCGCCATCGGCATTCACCTGGTGGTGGCCACGCAGCGCCCGTCCGTGAACGTGATCACGGGTATCATCAAGGCGAACTTCCCGGCCCGTATCTCCTTCAAAGTGACATCAAAAATAGACTCCCGCACCATCCTGGATGCCGGTGGCGCTGACCAACTGATAGGCCAGGGCGATATGCTCTTCTCCATCGGCTCTGACATGATCCGCATTCAGTGCGCTTTTGTGGATACGCCGGAGGTAGACCGCATCTGCGATTATATAGGAGACCAGCAGGGATATGACGATGCTTACCTGCTGCCGGAGTTTGTGGGCGACGAGAGCGGCAATGAGAAAGCCGATTTCGACCCGTCGAACCGCGACCCGATGTTTGAGGAAGCCGCCCGTATTATTGTGCAGCACCAGCAGGGAAGCACCTCGCTGCTGCAGCGCCGCCTGAAGCTTGGCTACAACCGCGCCGGCCGCCTGATTGACCAGTTGGAGTCTGCCGGGGTGGTGGGCGCGTTTGAGGGAAGCAAGGCCCGCGAAGTTTTAATTCCGGATGAATACAGTTTGGAACAGTTATTGAATACGCTGGGGTAGAACTGTAACCAAGTACCTTTACACATGAAAAAGCTATTCTCACTACTGCTGGCCGCCCTCCTTTTCGTGAACCTGGCGCAGGCGCAGCAAGACCCGAAGGCAGGCAAGATTCTGGATGCGATGAGTCAGAAATACGCGGCGATGAAGGCTTTTAAAGCCGATTTTGCCCAGACGATGGAAAACCCCTCCGCCAAAGTGAAAGAAACCATGACCGGAAACATCCTGGTGAGCGGCGAGAAATACCGCCTCGGCGTGAGCGGGCAGGAGATCATCAGCAACGGGAACCTGATGTGGACATTCCTGAAAGACGCCAACGAGGTAACCATCACCGAGAGCGACGACGAGGCTGAGGCGATGGCGCCGAGCAAAATTTTCGACATGTACAAGAAGGGCTACAAGTACGCCTACGCCGGAACGGAGACGATGGACGGTGCCAAATACGATGTGATCGAACTGGCCCCGGAAGACCGCAAAAACCCGATTTACAAGGTGCGTTTATATATAAACCAGAAAGACAAAGCCCTGAAAAGCTGGGAGATGTTCCGCAACAACGGCAGCCGCTATATCTACACCATCCAGAACTTTGAGGCGAACCCGACGCTTGCCGCTGACGCCTTCACCTTCAACAAAGCAAAGCACAAAGGCGTGAACGTGGTGGATCTGCGTTAGATTGATCGTTCAGCCATATATAAAAGGAGGGCTGCCCATATATGGGCAGCCCTCCTTTTATATATGGCAAGTATGCACTTTATATAGGAGGCACATGGCGCAGGTGCTTGAAAAGCATATCGTTATAATAAGGTTTCTGTAAAATTTTCAGACCTGCCCTGCCCTATATAAATCTGGGGCAGTTTTATTGCTAAATAGAAAATGCCAGACAAAGACAAACATACGGAAAGGCTTGTGCCGCAAATAACAATTCAGGAGAAAAGCCCAGTTTCGAAGCTGCAGCGGCAGTTTAACAGCAAGATTAAGAAAATCAACTCCCTGAAAAAGAACCTGGTGGAGCGGGAGGCGCTGGTGGTGCAGGCGCGTGCGCGGGTAGAGACGGAGCTTCGGCCCCTGGTGGAGCAGCTGGTGGAGAAGCGGATAGAGCTGGTGAAACTGCTGGACAGGTCATATGGGCTCTCTGTTTTCAGAAAGCGGGAAAAGGATAAGATCGCCTTCCTGATCGAAGACATCTCCTATAGCCTGATTGAAACTCACGGGGTGGAGGAACTGATCCAGTTGTACGACAAATACGCCGCCATACCGCATGCCGACGCGGTGAGGCAGGCCGAGGAAGACGCCAGGGAGCTGACGCAGGATATGTTCCGGGGCGTATTCGGGCTGGAGGTGGAGCTAGACGATCTCAATAATTTAAATCAAATAGAGGACAAGATTCTGCAGCAACTGGATGCGCAGGAAAGGGAGCGGGCGGAGAAGAAATCGGCGCGGAAGAAGACGAAGGCGCAGCTGGCGAAAGAGGAAAAACGGAAGGCCGAGTTGCACAACATCAGCAAGGCCAGCCGCCGCGTATATACCGACCTCGTGAAACTGCTGCACCCGGACAAAGAGCAGGACGCAGCGGCCAAAGCCTGGAAAGAAGAGGCCATGAAGCAGATAACGCGCGCCTATGAGCAGGATGATTTTTTCGAGCTGCTCCGGCTGCGGATGGAGCATATACCGGAGCAGGACAAAAACCCGGACAAGCTTCCGGAAGACCAGCTGAAATATTACCTGAAGCTGCTGAACGAGCAGGTGCAAGACCTGGAAGATCAGCAATATGCCTTTTTTAATGGTCCTGACGCGAGCCTATACCACCAGTACTGCGGCCACCCGAAGCAGATGGATCAGAAGTTCGGTACGGCTAAAAACGACCTGAAAAAGGAGCTGAAGCAGCTGAAGCAGGACCTGCAAAACCTGGAAGAGCCTGCTTACCTCCGGGCCTTTCTAAAGGAGCTGCGTTTTAGCTGAGGCGGCTTTATATATAACCTATTGCACTATGAGTGTTTTGGTGATGTAGGAATTGTCGTCTTGCCAAAACTTCAGGGTATAGTTTCCGGGACTTTCTGGCTTGAAAGTATAGATGACCTCCCTTGTGAAGATGGCGTCGGCGCACACTTCCCCACGGTATTGCGGATAAACTTTTACCAGAAGCGATTGGCTATCCTTGGTCACGTCAAAGCTTCCGAATTCGCCACAGCCGTTGTTCACTAAAAAGTGAATAGTTATCCCGGTGTTTTCCCCGGCTTCAATCGTGTCGGTGGGCACAACTACCTGTACGATGGGGGCAGGGGCTGTTGTCCGCAGAGCCTGCACATCTTCCTCCTCTTTGGAGCAACCAAAGCAAAGCGTGGCGAAAAGGGCGAAAAGTAGTGTGAGGAGTTTCATATAGAAGGCTTTGTTAGATAGACCCGCATCCGGCAGATTTAGTTGCAGGCCCACGAAACTCGACTTATCTTTTCGCGGGCCGCCCCAAATGTATATTTTTGTACGAACCTTAGCCCCGAACCCATGACACGAGCGCAGCTTTTCGAGCAGATACTACAGAAGAAATCCTACCTGTGCGTCGGCCTCGACACCGACCCCCGCAAGTTGCCGCAGCACCTGCTCGACGCGGAAGACCCGGTGTTTGAGTTCAACCGCCAGATCATTGAAGCCACCGCTGACCTGTGTGTGGCCTACAAACCGAACATCGCCTTTTATGAGGCGCAGGGACCGCAGGGCTGGGTGAGCCTGGAAAAATCACTCAAAGTCATACCCGACAACATCTTCACCATTGCCGATGCCAAGCGCGGCGATATTGGCAACACTTCGGAGCTATATGCCCGCGCTTTCTTTGAGACGATGCAGTTTGATTCTATTACCGTGGCTCCCTATATGGGCGCCGATTCGGTGAAGCCGTTTCTGGTGCAGGACGGCAAGTGGGTGATTCTGCTGGCGCTCACCTCCAACACCGGCAGCCAGGACTTCCAGATGCTGCGGCTCGGGGACGGCAACGAAGAGTACCTGTTCGAGCAGGTGCTGCGTATCAGCGCAGGTTGGGCCACCGCCGACCAGATGATGTACGTGGTGGGCGCCACGCAGGCAGAATACGTGCAGCGGGTTCGGCAACTGGTGCCGGAGCATTTCCTGCTGGTGCCGGGTGTGGGCGCGCAGGGCGGCAGCCTCGCAGAAATATCGCGGCTGGGCATGAACCAACAATGCGGCCTGCTGGTGAATGCCACCCGCAGCATCATCTACGCCTCCTCCGGCCCCGACTTTGCCGAGAAAGCCCGCGCGGAAGCCCTGGCGATGCAGCAGGAGATGGAGGCGCTGTTGGAGGAACTGGTAGTGAAGTAGGGGTTTGTTAGTGTTTGAATGAGGAGATAAAACCGTAGTGGATTTTTCCGTTGGTCATACAGTCTAAATCACCACTCTTTATTATATTGTTATGAATATATACTGTGGGTTGGAAGGTAGACGAACTTCAAGATGTAAATGAAAAAGAAGCTATATAAAGAAAACGTTGCAGTAAGATATAGGCAACAGTTAACAGTAACACTGAAAATTAATGATGCTTTTTTTAGCTTTATTTTTCGTATGGATACCAACCTTTATAGTACCACCGGCTCATAAATATTTAAGAAATAAGATTGTCTATATCTGTTGCATTGTAGTAGCAATCTTAATCTTCAGTTTATCCGTGGCGAATTATAGCCAAAATATTTCACCTATCGAGAAGTCACACATTCCATTATACATAAGCCCATTAGTCTTTTTAATTTTGTACAAAATATTTGATATGATAGTGCAAAGAAGACTTAATAGGCATATGTATTTTTGGATGAAGTACATGAGAAACAAAGAATCCTTGGAGCAAACTAGGTTTGAGTGGTTACTTCAAATGGTACTTGTATTTGTTCCTATGATTTGTGGTGCCATCTGGCTATTATTTTTTGAGTAAGATTGTTAAAAGAAGCGATACTGCTAACAAGGTGCAAAGTTCAGGTTCGGCTACGCCCCCCTTCATTACAGTACGGACACGTTGTGGCACAAAGCGAATAAAGAACAGCTTTGTTAACGTATATATAGATAAAAACAAAAGGATGAACCAGCTAAAGAATAACATAATTGATAAGATTAATGGGCTTGATGATATTAATGTGATCAATGCATTGAATAGTATCTTAGACAACATCAAGGCCCCTGCGGTTCAGAAGCTGCAAACAGGAGAAAAAGAGTTAGTGCTGCTGGGGTTGGAAGATTATAAGAAAGGAAATCTTATTGATGATGCTGAGTTAAGAAAAGAAGAGGATAAATGGCTAAACGAGTAGTCTGGGCAGAATCAGCCAAAATTGGGAGAAGATTAATTCTGGAATATTGGGCTAAAAAGACAGGAAACAAGAGGTATAGCCAAAAACTTGCGGAAGATTTCAACGAACGAATCGATTACCTTAAAGAATACCCAGAGATCGGAAAGCAAACCGACATGTCAGACATCAGAACTACGGCCTGCTGGCACCATTCGATCTTCTACTTAAATGCTTCCGATAAAATTGTGATTATAGGCATTTACGACACCAGAAGAAATCCTGTAGAAATAGTGGAAGATATAAAAAAGCACATATCCTAACCTCAACTTTAAAGTATTCACTTTTCCTCAACTTCCTTGCCTCTTCCTCATAACAAAACTTACAATGAACAATAACGATATACTCCGCCGCGTCCGGTACACCTTCAACTTCAACGACTCCAAAATGATAGAGCTTTTCGGTTCGGGTGGGCGTGAGGTAACGCGGGCCCAGGTCAGCGACTGGCTTAAAAAGGAGGACGACCCGGAGTGCCAGGAACTGGATGATGAACACCTGGCGGCTTTCCTGAACGGGCTGATAAACGACAGGCGGGGTAAAAAGGAGGGGCCACAACCGGAGCCGGAGAAGAAGCTGAACAACAACATCATCCTACGCAAGCTGAAGATAGCCCTCAACCTGAAGGACGAAGATATCATCAGCATATTGGAATTGGTGCGGTTCCGGCTGGGCAAGGCTGAGCTGAGCGCCTTTTTCCGCAACCCGGGCCATCCCCACTACCGCGCGTGCCAGGACCAGATCCTGCGGAACTTCCTGCACGGCATGCAGCTGAAATACAGCGAAAGCTAGAGTTAATCAGCCCCGATAATCCATTCCACAACACCCAAGTGAAAGAGGACTTCCTGCACTACATCTGGCAGCACCAGTACTACCATAAAGCGGCCCTGGCTACTACCGCCGGGGAGCCGTTGCAGGTGCTGCGCGTCGGGTTTTACAATACCGACGCCGGGCCAGACTTTCAGGAGGCGCTGCTGCGGATAGGGGAGGTGGAGTGGTCGGGGAGTGTGGAGGTGCATCTGAAAGCCTCGGATTGGCATCGCCACCAGCACCAGCACGACCCGACATACGACCAGGTGGTGCTGCATGTGGTATGGGAGGCGGACGCCCCAGTCCGCCGGATGGACGGTACCCTGGTGCCTGTGCTCAGCCTGCAGGGCCGCGTGGACCTCTCGCTGGGACACACCTACCAGCGCTTGCTGCAGGCCAAAAGCGCCGTGCCCTGCGCCGCCTTCTGGCCCACGGTGCCGGAAGTGACGAAGGCGCTGATGCTGGAACGGGCCCTGGTGGAGCGGCTGGAGGCCAAAGGGCAGGAGGTGCTGCAAACCTTCCGCAGCTACAGCAACGATTGGGAACAAACCGCTTACCACACCCTGCTGCGCGGCTTCGGCTTCAAAACAAACCAGCAGGGCTTTGAACAGCTGGCGAAGGCTTTGCCGCTGCCGGTGGTGCGGCGGCACCAGCACAATCTCCCGCAACTGGAAGCATTGCTGTTTGGGCAGGCAGGTTTTTTAGATGAATCAGCGGACATATATAAAGCGCAGCTACAGAAGGAGTATGCCTTCCTGCGCCACAAATACACGCTGCAGCCGGTGCCGCGCCCTATATGGAAATTCCTGCGCATGCGCCCCGCCAATTTCCCAACGGTGCGGCTGGCCCAACTGGCGGCTGTGTTGCACGGGCAACAGGCTTTCTTCTCAAAGCTCCTCGCAGCAGATACTGTAAAACAGTTTGAGATGCTGTTCAAAGCCCCTGTCTCCGCTTACTGGCGGCAACACTACCACTTCGGCAAATCCGCCAAAGCCTTGCAGCAAGGCATTGGGAAGAGCAGCGTACACAACCTCATCATCAACGTGGCGGCGCCCTTACTGACTGCTTATGGCTTATATACCGATGATCGGGCCTATATAGAAAAGGCTATCGCCTTACTGGGACAACTCCGCGAGGGGAGCAACAAAATCACGCGCCTGTACGAGGAACTGGGCTGGCAGGCCAAATCCGCCGCCGACAACCAGGCGGCGCTGGGGCTATATAAGCATTATTGCGCACCGGTGAACTGCCTGCGCTGCGCCATCGGCCACAAGATTATGAAACAAAACAGCTCCGCCGCGTGAGTCTGCTGGTGTATATGCTGAACCTGCTGCTGCTCGGGGCGCTGGTGTGGGGAATGCGGCGGCAGCAGTGGGCACAGGCAATCAAACCCTTCTTTTTTCCCGCGCTCCTTTTCAAGATGGTGTGCGGGGTGCTGCTGGGGTGGTTGTATACCTATTATTACCAGAGCGGCGACACCACAACCTACCATTATGCCTCGATCACCCTCTCAGACTATGCAGTGGGCAACCCTGCGGCTTACCTCCGGCTCCTGTTCCTGAACGAGTTCGAGAGCGAGGCTTTCAGGGCTACCATACCGTTTAGCAGCTTTCCCGGGTTCTCTAACTCTTTTTACTTTATCAAACTGCTGAGTGTGCTTAACTTTCTGACGTTCAGTTCTTATTATCTCAACGCTTTTTATATATCCCTTTTCAGCTTCTGGGGCGTAGGCCGGTTGGCTGCCGTGCTGATGCAGGCACCGGGCAAAGTGCCGAATGCAGGCGTGGTGGCTTTTCTTTTCTTCCCGTCAGTAGTGTTTTGGAGCGCCGGTTTGTCGAAAGACGCGCTGATGTTTGGAAGCATGTGCTGGGTAATCGCTTTTGCGTTGGATGTCGCGCATGGGTATCGCGTCTCCTTCTGGCAAATACTCCTGCTGCCCGTTCTATTGTATATCTTCGTCAAAATCAAACTGTTCTTTGCCGCCGTCACGCTGCCGCTGCTGCTTTTATATATCCTCGTTAAAAGAGGGGCAACCGTTATTCCGGCGCTGCGGCGGCCATCGGCACAGCTGGCTATATATGGCTTTACTTGTGCAAGCGGTCTGGTGCTGGTATATATGCTGCAGAAATTCCTGCCCGTGGCCTTTCTCCTGGAGCAGAGCGCACACAACTATAATGCTTTGCTGGAGCGCTCGCTGCACGGCCCGCATATGGTGCTGGAGAATCTGGAGCCAACCATCAAAAGCATGGTGGTGCATTTTCCGGAGGCTTTGCTGAGTGCCATATACCGGCCATTTATAGGCGAGGCCTGGGAGCCATTATATATACTGATTGGGCTGGAGAACCTGCTGCTGTTGCTTTTAACGGGGATGGCGGCTGCCTCTTTATTTAAAAATACGGGTATCAAAATCGAGGTGCTGCATGTGCTGCTGCTCCTGCTGGTGCTGCTGCTTGGCGGCATAGTGGGGTTGACCACCCCCAACTTCGGCTCACTCAGCCGTTACCGAATCGTGTTCCTGCCCTTCCTGGTGTATTTGCTGCTCCAGAACCGGTTCGCACAGCGCCTGCTGCGGCGGGTGGGGCTGTAGCAGGCGCTTTCAATCTCCCTTACAAATGTGTACCTTTGCGGGCTAATGAAGCTGTAGCTATGCAAAATCCCGTTATCATATTAGGTGCCCAGCAACTGGGCACTGCCGCGTTAGATGCCTTTAACAGCAACAGTGTGATGGTGTACTGCTTCCTCGACGACAACAGCAAACTCCGGCAGGAGGAGGTGAACAACGTGTCGGTGATGAGCAGCACGGAAGACAACGAGTTCCTGAAACTGATAGGCAACAAGTGCGACGTGTTTGTGGCCGTGGAGGACACAGCCGCCCGCAAAGGCATCATCAAAATGCTGAAAGAGGAGTACAAGGTAGTGCCGGTGAATGCCATCCACCGCTTCAGCGCAGTGTCGGAGCATGCCTGGCTGGGGCACGGCAACCTGATTGGCGCCGGGGCGATCGTGAACAACAACGCTAAAATCGGCAACTACTGCCTGATTCAGTCGAGGGCTCTAGTCGATGCGAAAGCGGAAATCGGCGATTATGCCCAGATCGGGGCTGGCGCCATCATCAATTCCGAAGTGGTGGTGGAAGAAGGCGCTTTCATCGGCTCTGGTGCCGTGGTCGTGTCTGGCGTGAAGATTGGCAAGAATGCCCGGGTGGGGGCTGGTTCGGTGGTAGTGGCTGACGTCCCGGCCAAAGCCACGGTATTCGGTAACCCGGCTGCGCCTGTAAAGTAAACTTTTCTGTCGGCAAAAGCTGTTGCGTTGTAAAACTGATGAACGTCATTTTGAAGCCGAAGCGCATCAGCTAAATTTGTTGTAAAATTGTGTATTGCTGGTTGTTAGTTGTTGAACGATATGAATTTGAAGTTCAATACAGCAATTTAACCATATAGGCATTTAACAATCAACAATAGACAATCAACATCCAACTACAAACAACCAACAATCAAAACTAACACTTAGCTGAAACTAAGCCGTTATGAGCAAACCCTATCACATCCTGCTTTACTACTGCTACTCGCCAATAGCAGACCCGGAGACATACCGGGAGGAACACCACCTGCTGTGCCTGGAGCTGAACATGCTCGGCCGCATTATCGTCTCCAACGAGGGCTTGAACGGCACCGTGTCGGGGCTGAAGGAAAACTGCGAGCAGTATATGCAGGCCATGAGAGCCGACCCGCGCTTCGCCAAAACCGATTTCAAGGTAGACGAGTCGGAGACGCACGCGTTCACGAAATTGCATGTGCGCACCAAAGCCGAGATTGTACACTCCGGCCTGCTGCACGTGGACCCGAACGTGCGCACGGGCGTACACCTGTCGCCGAAAGAGTTCAGGGATATGAAAGACCGCGAGGATGTGGTGGTGCTGGATGTGCGCTCGGATTATGAGCACAGCGTGGGCCGTTTCAAAAATGCCGTGACGCTGGACATCGAGAACTTCCGCGAGTTTCCGGAGAAGGTGGGAGAACTGAAGGAGAAATACAAAGACAAGAAGATACTGACCTACTGCACTGGCGGCATCAAGTGCGAGAAAGCGAGCGCTTTCCTGCTGGAGCAGGGCTTCGAGAACGTGTACCAGCTGCACGGCGGCATCATCAAGTACGGCATGGAGGCGGGCGGCGAGGATTTCGAGGGCAAGTGCTACGTGTTCGACAACCGGGTGGCCGTGGAGGTGAACAAGGTAAACCCGACTGTCGTGTCAGAGTGCCACGTGTGCGGCACCAAAAGCGACCGCATGGTGAACTGCGCCAACCCGGTCTGCAACCTGCACGTGCCCATCTGCGAAAAGTGCGGCTGGGAACTGGACGGCGCCTGCTCCCCGGAGTGCAAGGAGCACCCGCAGAAACGCCCCTACGACGGCACCGGTTACTACCAGAAGGAGACGAACGGCTATAATCCGTTGAAAGGATTTAACCGCCGCAAGAAATCCGACGTACAGGTTTAAGCACTCCAGAAGAATATAGGAAAAGCGTGTGCCTGTGGGTGTACGCTTTTCGTTTATATAGACGTTAGCGTTTCCAACCACCCCTGCCCCCTTGTCTAAGGAGGGGAGTCTGTTTTTAGTTCAGAAGAAGCATACGTTCTATGGCTATTTCCTTCTCTTTCTATATAGGATGCATGTTTCAAAAATTGAAGCAGTGCCTTCAGTATATATGAGCTCCCTCTCCTGTTTTGGGGGTAGGGGCCTTGATAAAAGGAGAGGGTTGGGGTGAGGTATAAGGAGGGGTAGGGGTGGTAGATAACCATCAATATTTTTAGCAACAAAAACCATGGCTGTCATTCCGGAATCAGAACTGATCATCAACCCGAACGGGACCATCTACCACCTCAACCTGCTGCCGGAGCACATCTCGGACACCATCATCACAGTAGGGGATCCAGACCGGGTAGCGAGGGTAAGCAGGTACTTTGGTGAGATAGAAGTGGCGGTGGAGAAGCGGGAGTTTATCACCCACACCGGCTACTACAAAGGCAAGCGCCTGACGGTGATCTCCACCGGCATGGGCACCGACAACATCGACATCCTGATGAACGAACTGGATGCCCTCGTGAATATCGATTTCCAGTCGCGGGAACCGAACGAGGACAAAATCAGGCTGCGGATTATACGCGTGGGCACTTCCGGCGCGCTGCAGGACACGGTGCCGCTGGGCAGCCACCTGGCCTCACACACCGCCGTCGGACTGGATTCGCTGATGGAGTTTTACCCGCTGGAGCAGCGCGAGGACGAGCTATATATAGGCAGCGCGTTGCAGGAGGCGCTGGGGCTCAGCTTCAGGCCCTACTGCGTTTCGGGGTCCGACAGCCTCATTAAAAAGGTGGCCTACGATATGATTCCGGGGAACACGCTCACCTGCCCCGGCTTTTACGCCCCGCAGGGCCGCGTGCTGCGGGCAGGGCTGCGCCACCCGGATTTACTGCAAACCTACCGCAACTTCCGCCTGAACGACTACAAATTTACCAACTTCGAGATGGAGACGGCCGGTTATTACAGCCTGGGCCGCCTGCTGGACCATGAGGTGCTATCCCTGAATGCCATTGTGGCCAACCGTATCTCCAAGACCTTTGCCGCCAATGCCGACGAAGTGATTGACGACCTGATTTTAAAGGTGCTGGAGCGGGTGTAAGTGTCGCCGGTTTGGCGCTGAGGTATATCGATATATAAATAGCCACAGCTTACCGGAAAAGAAGCGTCCGGTAAGCTGTGGCTATTTATATATCGATGGCAAACAGCTTAAAATCTGAAAAAAATACAGAAGCTATTTACCGCTGCTTCCGGCTAAAAGAACTCAATCCCGATGATGGAGGTGATCGGAATGGAGCATCCCGCCTTCAGCGTCATGTATTTTTCGTCCACGGCCCACACCGTGGTATCCACGCGCTTGCGTTCGCCCTCTGCCGTCTGAAACGTTATCTCTACTTTCCCGTGGTAGACATTTCCGAGGGAGGTGGCGCGGTTCAGGTCCCACATGCGCTTCTTCCGCGCCTCGGGGTCCGTTAATATGTCATGCTTGCTGAAGTGGAAAGACGGGATTTCTTCTTTCTCCACCAGGGGGACGGGGTTTGTTGTTGTTATCATGTAAACCTTATGCTGAGTGTTCAAACACTGTTTCAATATAGTAAACGTAAAATACATTTACTAAAGGTATGCTTGAATAATCTTTTTTACAGCTTCTGCAGGAAGTTCAGCGTATCCACGCCATCAGCGTAATCCCACACCATCGGGCGCTGCGCCTCACCAAGCGGAATGCTCCCCTCCAGCCAGCCGTGCGCCGACACCACCACCTGCGTTTTGTCTTTGATGGCGTTCAACTTGTGCCGCAGGTCGGTTAGCGAGGCAAAGGTGTCGTAGAACAGCACGGAGATGGGCGACACCAGCCCCTGGCTCTGCTGCACCAGCATAAACCCGTTGTCGAAGTGCGGCACGCGGTTCACGAGCAGGATGGATTTATTGTAGTCGTAGTTGTTCTGGTATTTGTGGTGGTCCAGCAGGTTCTTGCGGTGGGCGTTCGCCTCGAAAAACTTGTCAAACGTATAACCCTCCGGCACCAGCACCTTCGACACGTTGCGGCAGCCAAGGCCATAATAGCGGAATGTATCCTCCCCGAGTGCCTGCAGGTCATCCTTTTCCTCGTGGCCCGTCAGGATGCCGACGCTGCTGCGGTTCTTGCGGATGATGTGCGGCCGTTTGGCGAAGTAGTACTCAAAATAGCGGGCGGTGTTGTCGGAGCCGGTGGCGATGATGGCATCGGCCTCTTTCAGCAGATGTACAAACTCAAACTGGTTGGCGAAGGCGGGCTCAATGCCCACCAGCATGTCTGCAAGGCGCTTCATTAGCGGTTCGTCGGCTGTGCTGGGCTTCGCCAGCAGGTAGTGCCCGCTCAGCAGCACCGCCAGAAAATCGTGGAAACCCACCATCGGGATGTTGCCCGCCATTACCACGCCAACCTTTTTAGGTGTAACCTGTTTGAGGTGATAGGGGTAAAGCCACTCACGGAGGTAGCGCTCGTCCAGCATCAGGATAATGCCGTCCAGGGCCTTGGAAACGTTTTCCTCTGTAAACCAGGTGTTGCGCGACATGGCCGCCTGCGCCCACTCCTGCCGTTCTTCCGGGGTTAGTCTCTGCAGTTGCTTTCCGAGTTTTGCAAAAGCTTCAATCCTGTTTTCTAAAGTCATGGCAAGCGCGTGGGTTAAAAAATTATTTGATAAGGAGGCGTAATGTTCCTAATTTTGTGGATAAATAAAAGAAGATATACAAAAGTAAAAAAATATATACAGGAGATACGACTATGGCTATAATGATAACCGATGAGTGCATAAACTGCGGTGCCTGCGAGCCGGAATGCCCTAACACTGCCATATACGAGGGTGGCATGGAATGGACGTGGGGCGGGGGCACTGAACTGAAGGAAGTGGAAATCGACGGGGGCGAGATTATCCCAGGCGATGCGCCGCAGCCGCCCATCTCAGACGAGTTTTACTACATCGTGTCAGATAAATGCACCGAGTGCATGGGCTTCCACGAGGAGCCGCAGTGTGCCGCCGTTTGCCCCGTGGACTGCTGCGTGGACGACCCCGACTACCGCGAGACAGAGGAAGAACTGCTGGCAAAGAAAGACTGGCTGCACCAGGCCAGCTAAGCTGTTGCCCTATTGAGTTGAAAAGCCTGCCTCACCGCAGGCTTTTTTGTTGTCCGAATCAGGACTTCTAGGATTAACAGATGAGCAGGATTTTCAGGTATATAACTGCCGGGAGCGCCCTGTTTGATTTACAATTAGCTTAGCTGACTAAGCGCTGTAGGCTCATGAAGAGGTTAGTGGATATATAATCCTGAATCCTGAAAATCCTGATGCAGACAACAACCAGCCCCTGACAATCCACAATAAATTGCTAATTTTACCATCCAAATAGCCTTGTACGATGTCGATCTCAACCAAATATAACCCCCGAGAAGTAGAGCAGAAGTGGTATGACAGCTGGATGCAGCGCGGCTTCTTCCGCTCCGAGCCGAATCCCAACAAAGAACCCTATTCCATCGTGATTCCGCCGCCCAACGTGACGGGCGTGCTGCACATGGGCCATATGCTCAACAACACCATCCAGGACGTGCTGATCCGGCGCGCGCGCATGCAGGGCAAGGAAGCCTGCTGGGTGCCCGGCACCGACCACGCCTCCATCGCCACCGAGGCCAAGGTGGTGGCGATGCTGAAAGAGCGTGGCATCAGCAAGAAAGACCTGACGCGCGAGGAGTTTCTGGCCTACGCCTGGGAGTGGAAAGAAAAGTACGGCGGCATTATTCTGGATCAGCTGAAGAAACTCGGAGCCTCCTGCGACTGGGACCGCACCCGCTTCACGATGGAGGACGATATGAGCGCCGCTGTGATCGAGGTGTTCGTGGACCTGTACCGCAAGGGGCTTATATATAGAGGCGTGCGCATGGTGAACTGGGACCCGCAGGGTGGCACGGCGCTGTCTGACGAGGAAGTGCTGCCGAAGGAGACGATGGCCAAGATGTACCACCTGCAGTACGAGGTGGTGGACGGCGCAGCCTCAGAGCCGACCTATATAACTGTGGCCACCTCCCGCCCCGAGACCATCATGGCCGACGTGGCCGTGGCCGTGAACCCGAACGACAGCCGCTACACATACCTGCACGGCAAAAGTGTGCGCATCCCCCTGCTGGGCAGGGAGATCCCGGTTATCCTGGACGAATACGTTTCCATCGACTTCGGAACCGGGGCCCTGAAGGTAACGCCCGCCCACGACCTGAACGACTACGAACTGGGGCAGAAGCACCGGCTGCCCACCATTGATATTCTCAACAACGACGGCACCCTGAACGAGCACGCCAGGCTATATGTGGGGCAGGACCGTTTCGCCGCCCGCCGCAACATTGTGAAAGATTTGCAGGAAGCGGATCTGCTGGTGAAGGTGGAGGAGTACCAGAGCGTGCTGCAGACGTCGGAGCGCACCGGCGCCGTGATTGAGCCGCGCCTGTCGATGCAGTGGTTCTGCAAGATGGATGCCATGGCGGCGCCTGCCCTGGAGGCCGTGCTGAACGACGACATCCGCCTGTACCCGCCGAAGTTCAAGAACATGTACCGCGCCTGGATGGAGAACATCCGCGACTGGTGCATCTCGCGGCAGCTGTGGTGGGGGCAGCGCATTCCGGCGTTCTACCTGCCCGATGGGGCCTTTGTAGTGGCCACCACGGCTGAGGAGGCATTGGAACTGGCGCGCAGCGAAAGCGGGAATGACCAGTTGCAACTGGCAGACCTGCGCCAGGACGAGGACGTGCTCGACACGTGGTTTTCGTCGTGGCTGTGGCCTATCTCGGTGTTCGACGGGTTCAAAGACCCGGACAACAAGGACATCCTCTATTACTACCCCACCAACGACCTGGTGACGGCACCGGAGATTCTTTTCTTCTGGGTGGCGCGCATGATCATGGCGGGGTATGAGTTCCGGAAGGAGATGCCGTTCAAGAACGTGTACCTGACAGGCATTGTGCGCGACGCGCAGGGCCGCAAAATGTCGAAGTCGCTGGGCAACTCGCCGGACCCGCTGGACCTGATCGAGCAGTTTGGCGCGGACGGCGTGCGCGCGGGTATGCTGTTCAGCTCACCGGCCGGAAACGACCTGCTCTATGACGAGAAGCTGGTGGAGCAGGGCCGTAACTTCACCAACAAGATATGGAACGCCTTCCGTTTGATAAAAGGCTGGGAGATAGACGAGCGCCTGCCGTGCCCGAACGAAACCGCCATCAGCTGGTTCGAGTCGCGCTTCAACGAGGCCTTTGTGCAGATCGAGGACCATTTCAGCAAGTTCCGCATCTCGGATGCGCTGCTGGCCATATATAAACTGGTGTGGGACGATTTCTGCTCCAACTACCTCGAGATGATAAAGCCAGCCTACCAACAGCCGATCGACAAGCGCACAGTGGAGGAGACCGTGCGGCTGCTGGAAGACGTGCTGAAAGTGCTGCACCCGTTCATGCCTTTTATCACAGAGGAGATATGGCACGAGCTGAAAAAACGCTCGCAGAAAGAGTACCTGATTGTGGCGGCCTGGCCGAAGAAGGACAAGTTTGACAAGGACATCATCCAGAAAATGGAGCACGTGCTGCAGGTGGTGGGCGCTGTGCGCAACATCCGCAACTCCAAGAACATCCCGAACAACAAGCCGCTCGATTTATATATGAAAGTGGCCAGCCAGGAGAATTATATGGCTTTCCTGCCCATCCTGCGGAAACTGGCGAACCTGCACGAGGTGCAGTTTGTGGAGGAGAACCTGGAAGGCGGTGCGATAAGCTTTATCGTGGGCAGCGACGAGTTCTTCATCCCGATGGAGGGCAGCATTGACGTGGCCGCCGAGCGCGAGCGCCTGACAAAGGAGCTGGAGTACACCAGGGGTTTCCTGGCCTCCGTGGATAAAAAGCTGAGCAACGAGCGCTTTGTGAACGGCGCGCCGGAAGCAGTCATCACCGCCGAGCGCAAGAAGAAAGCCGACGCCGAGGCCCGCATCAGCGCCATCGAGCAAACGCTGGCCGCGCTGTAACTGATTTCTGTATTCTCAAAACATCCGTGGCCGCTCTCATTCAGGGGGAGGCCCCGGATGTTCTATATATAAAAGGAGCCTGAAGCGGCGGGATTTATATATGCCGGTTATTTTACCGTCCCGTTTTCGCCTATAAGGCGCTGCACCTCGTTCATATATCCCGGCAGCACATCGGTCAGGCCTTCTTTCTTTTCAGCATAATTTATCGCTACCTCTTTCTCGCCCAGCCGGTACGCCAGCAGGCCCTGCGCCGCCTCCGTCAGGTAAAAAAGTTTGGCTGGTTCCGCGTCCGTGGAAACGATATAGGTCCGGAAGGTGAAGTCGTTGGTGATGCGTTGCTGCGTGGGCGTGCGGTTGTCGAGGTAGCGCTGCGTGATGACGGTGTCCAGCTGGATGTTGCTTTCGATCTGATAGATGGCGCGGATGTCTCCCTGCTCAAACTGCCATATATCCACCCGGTGTTCTCCGATAATTTCGCTGCTGTGGGTGGCATTAGACAAATCGAGGCTGGCGGCCAGCTGAAAGAGTTGCAGGTCGCTGGCCACTGTCTGCACCGAGGGCGTCTGCGTGCTGTTGTCGCTGATAAAGTAGCGGCTGTCTTTGGTGAGCAGGGCGATGTCTTTTTCGAGGTCCTGCTGCAGGTGCAGCGCAGTAGCCAGCAGGTAGGGGAGCAGCAGCGGAAGCAAGGCAGAAAGGGAAGTCAGCATAAGCTATATATAGTTTCCTTTCTGTTACTCAAATGTTGTGCCTGTTGTTCCGGTAGCCCTTCACCCGTGTGGTAGCGGTCAGATGCGGAAAATGTTTGTCAGCGGTTAATCTGTATACAACTTACCTAGCCATATATAATTCAGCCGCCTTATATATCCTTTACAGGCGCGAGTTGTCTACCACGGTCCAGTTGATGTTGCCGTTGTTGACAGTGTACTTCAGCAGCATATAGCCACCGTTGTGGCCGTCTTCGTAGTAGGCCATGGCGTAGCGGTCGTTCAGGATGCGGCTGTCGCGGATGGTCATGGTGCCGCCCATGGTGCCCTCCACCGGAATCAGCCTGCTTTGCTTGCGGTTCAGGTCGTTCAGCAGGTCCGTTTCCGGGTTCTGCAGCCCCTCGCGCTTCAGGCGCTGTATATCCGACTCGCTCAGCGAGCCCAGCTCGTCCACGAAGGCGGCACCGCCCGGTGGCACCAGCTCCATCGTGTCGGGCGGCGGCACCATTTCCTCCAGCGAATCCACAGACTCTGCTTTCTGAGACAGTTCCTCGTTCATTTCTTCGATTTGCCTGTCGGCAATGGCCAGGCGGCTTTCTGCCTCATTCTGCTGCCAGTAAAAATACAGGGCCAGGAAAAGGAAAAGGCCCGCCAGTATCCAGGGGAATAAGTTTTTCATAGGTTCGTGATGATTGGTGCTACGGGTTACATATAGTTCCGGGGAGTGAAGATAGGCAATGAGCAGGTTTGCGGAGGGGGAGGCGCCAAAATAAATTTTACGCTGGCCTATATATGAATCGCCTGCCCCGTTTCGGAGGCAGGCGATTCATATATAGCAAGACACCTTTATCATTATCCTGGTTATACCGTCCGGCTCATGTCGAAGTTCTCGAGGTAATCGGCCACGCGGCGCACGAACATGCCGCCCAGCGAACCGTCCACCACGCGGTGGTCGTAGGAGTGCGACAGGAACATGAAGTGGCGTATGCCGATTAAATCACCTTGCGGCGTCTCAATCACGGCGGGCTTTTTCTTGATGGTGCCTACCGCCATGATCGCCACCTGCGGCTGCATGATGATGGGTGTGCCCATCACGTTGCCGAACGAGCCCACATTCGAAACCGTGTAAGTGCCGCCAGACAGGTCATCCGGCGTCAGTTTGTTGGTGCGGGCGCGGTTCGCCAGGTCGTTCACCTTCTTGGCCAGGCCGTTCAGGTTCAGCTGGTCCGCGTTTTTGATGTTCGGCACTATCAGGTTGCCGCTTGGCAGGGCCACGGCCATGCCAATGTTGATGTCCCTGTGGCGGATGATGTTGCCCCCGTCCACCGAAATGTTTATCATCGGGAAATCCTTGATGGCTTTGGCGATGGCATCGATGAAAATCGGCGTGAAAGTCAGGCTCTCGCCCTCCCGCCTTTTATATTCGTCTTTCCACTTGTTGCGCCAGTTCACAAGGTTGGTCACATCGGCCTCCACAAACGAGGTGACGTGCGGCGCCACGCGCTTGCTCTCCACCATGCGGTCGGCAATCATCCGGCGCATGCGGTCCATCTCGATGATTTCGGAGTTGCCGCTATGCGAGGCCGCTGGCTTCACAGCTGCTGGCTGAGGAGCAGGTTGCGGCGCTGGTGCCGCTGCCTCTGCTGGCATTGAAGGAGAGCTTTGCACAGGCGCTGTGGCCTGCTGAGGTGCCTCAGCGCGGCTTTCTACATAGGCCAGGATGTCTTTCTTCGACACGCGCCCCTCCTGGCCGGTACCCGGTATATACTCCAGCTCCTGCATCGAAATGCCCTCTTCGCGGGCGATGTTGAGCACCAGCGGCGAGTAGAACCTGCCCGTGGCAGGCTGATCCAGCCGGGCTACAGGTTCAGGGCGTGCAGTGCTTTCGGCTGGCGCGGGGGCGGCATCGGTAGCGGATGGCGTTGTTTCGGCGGCAGGAGAGGCGGAAGCATCCGTATCCTCGCTGTTATCAGTAGCGATGATGGCGATGGGCGCGCCCACGGCCACCACGTCGCCCTCCTTCACGAGTATCTCCTTCAGCACGCCTCCCTCCAGGGCGGGCACTTCGGTGTCTACTTTGTCTGTGGCTACCTCCAGCACCGATTCGTCCTGCTCAATGGTGTCGCCTACGCGCTTGAGCCATTTTAGAACGGTCCCTTCCATGATACTCTCGCCCATTCTGGGCATTACCATTTCTACAAGTGCCATATATGTTGTTGTTCGTTAATCAGTTAGCGCTTCCAGGGCGGGGAAAAAACGGACAAAGCACTCCAGCTTTAGACCGCTGTATAAAGTGAGTGTTCACTTATTTTATATGCTCCCGCCCCAAAACCTGAGCAAAGTTAGGAATTTTAGCCTATTCCTCAACGGCGGCCGTCAAACTTTGGCGCACCAGGTTCAGCACTGCCATTGCGGTGTATTGTATGTTCAGCAGGCGGTCCTTGTTTAAGTGGAGTAGCTTTGCCACGGTCCTGTCTTTGTCGGCATACGCAATCCAAACGGTGCCGACGGGCTTCTCTGCCGTGCCGCCGCCGGGTCCGGCAATGCCGCTGGTGGCCACGCCGATGTGGGTGCCGAACTTTTTCCGCACATTCTCGGCCATCTCCCGCACGGTGGCCTCGCTCACGGCGCCATGCTGCTGCAGGGTTTCCGGCATCACGCCAAGTTCCCGTGTCTTCACCTCATTGTGGTACGCAACTACGCTGCCCTGGTAATAGGCCGAACTGCCGCTGACGCTGGTGATCAGGTGCGCCAGGTAACCGCCCGTGCAACTCTCGGCGGTGGCAATGGTCAGGCTCCGCTCTTTCAGCAGCTGTCCGACGGCTTCTTCCAGGCTCACCTCCCCATAGGCGTATATATAACCGGGGATGATCTGGGCCAGCTTCGCTACCTCGGTCCGCAGTTCCTGCTCCAGCGCTGCCGCCTCAGCGCCCGTACCGGTCAGGCGGAGGCGCACGCCGCCCAGGTGCGGCAGGTAAGCCAGCTTTAGATGGGGCGGCAGGCCGTTTTCCCAATCTTCCAGCCTGGCCGCCAGCGTCGATTCGCCAATGCCTGCCGTCTGCACTACCTTATGGATGATGTGCGGTGTCTTGAAGTACGCTTTCAGTTGCGGCAGCACGGTGTCCGTCATCATGCGCTTCATCTCAAACGGCACCCCCGGCATCGAGACAAACACTTTCCCCTCCCGCTCAAACCACATGCCCGGCGCGGTACCCAGCACATTCCGGACGGGGGTGCAGGCCTCCGGCAGAAAGGCCTGCTGCCGGTTCAGCTCCATCACCTCGCGGCCACGGTGTTTGAAGATCTCCGTCACATCGGCCAGCGAGGGTTCGTGCAGTTTGAGGGTGGTCTGGAAGTAATCGGCCAGCACGTGCTTGGTCAGGTCGTCTTTGGTGGGGCCGAGGCCGCCCGTTAGCAGCATAATGTCCGCTCTGGTGCGGGCGGCATCCAGGGCCTGCACAATGTGGTCGGCGCTGTCGGAAACGGAGGTGATCTGCTTCACCCGGACGCCGATCTTCGTTAATTCTGTGCCCAGCCAGGCAGAGTTGGTGTCCACGATCTGGCCGAAGAGGATCTCGTCTCCGATGGTGATGATTTCGGCGGTAACGGCTTTCATGTTTATTTTGGTCTGATTTATGCGTAGGTTTGAAAAACTGCTTCAAGCTAAAGATGTTCCGCTGATATGAAAAAATTACTTTACACTTCTTTTGTCGCCCTCACCCTTGCCGCCTCTGCCTGCACCGTGGCCGAGGTGCAACGCACTATGGATGAGGTGCTGGCCGGCACCGCCACCGGCGCCCCCCTTACCCGCGACGAGGTGGCCTCCGGCCTGAAGCAGGCGCTGGAGGTGGGCATCCGGAACGGCGCTTCCCAGGCTTCCCAGACAGACGGCTACTATGGCAACTCCCTTATCCGCATTCCTTTCCCGGAGGATGTGCAGCGCGTGGAGAACACATTGCGGAAGGTGGGGCTCGGCAACGAGGTCGATAAATTTATCCTGACGCTGAACCGTGGTGCCGAAGACGCCGCCCAGAGCGCCGTGCCGATTTTCGTGAGCGCGATCAAGCAACTGACCATCGCGGATGCCTGGGCTATTCTGCGCGGCGACAAGGACGCGGCCACGCAGTACCTGAAGCGCACCACCTCGCAGCAGCTCTATGAGGCCTTTAACCCGGTGATGGTCAAGTCGCTGGAGAAAACAAACGCCACCCGCTACTACACCGACATCGTGAACCAGTACAACAAGATTCCGCTGACGCAGAAGGTGAACCCGGACCTGGACGACTACGCCACGCAGAAAGCCATTGACGGTCTTTTTGTGCTGGTGGCGCAGGAAGAAGCCAACATCCGCGAGAACCCTTTTGCCCGCACCACCGAACTGCTGCGCCGCGTGTTTGCGAAAGAAAACCAGTCGTAAGCCAAATTCATATAGAGCCTGTCTTAGATAGGCTGTAGTCCCGCTTTGCTCTAACGGAGCAGAGCGGGGCTTTTTTTATGGAACATAAAGTGCACATTAAAAGTACAATACAGCAAATTGCGTAACACAGCCCCAGCGCAAAACTAGCGGATACTACTATGGAAAACAGACACTTTAACTACACCCGGCTTACGAAGGAGAGGGACCTGGACGTGTTGCTGGAGGAGATCGGCGACGCCCGGGTGGTGATGCTGGGGGAGGCATCGCATGGCACCTCGGAGTATTATACCTGGCGCACGGCCATCTCTAAAAGGCTTATCCAAGACAAAGGCTTCAACTTTATTGCGGTGGAGGGCGACTGGCCCGAGTGCTATGCGGTGAACCGCCTCGTGAAGGGCTACCAGAACGCCGGTAACAGGATTGCGGATGTGCTGCAGGTGTACAAGCGCTGGCCCACCTGGATGTGGGCAAACTGGGAGGTGGCGGCGCTGGTGGAGTGGCTGCGCGACTTCAACCACCTGAAGAATGTGCCGGAGAAAGCCGGCTTCTATGGGCTGGATGTGTACAGCCTTTGGGAGTCGCTGGACCAGATACTGAGCTACCTCGAAAGAAACGACGGGAAAGCCGCCGAGGCTGCCCGCACCGCCGTCAACTGTTTCGAACCTTTTAACCGCGACCCGCAGGTATATGCCCAGGCCACTGCTTTTGTGCCCACCGATTGCGAGAAGGAGGTAATTGAGATGCTGCAGCGGGTGCAGTCGCAGCGCACCTATAGCGATGACCCGGAAAACGATTTCAACACGAAGCAGAATGCGCTGGTGGCCGTGAACGCAGAGAAATACTACCGGGCCATGGTGCGGGGCGGGGGCAGCTCCTGGAACGTGCGCGACAGCCATATGATGGAGACCCTGGACCGGCTGCTGGAGTTTCACGGGCCGGAGTCGAAGGCGATCGTGTGGGAGCACAACACCCACATCGGGGATGCCCGCTACACCGACATGGCCGACGACGGCATGCACAACATCGGCCAGCTGGCCCGCGAGAAATACGGGCGGGCGCGTGTGAAGCTGGTCGGTTGCGGCACTTACCAGGGAACCGTTATTGCTGGCAAATCGTGGGGGGCGCCTATGCAGAAGATGGACGTGCCGCCCGCTGTAAAGGGCAGCTGGGAAGAGATGCTGCACCGCATGGGCACCGACGACAAAATCATCCTTTCCAGAGACCTGCGCGATGCGCCGGAACTGCATCGGCGCATTGGTCACCGGGCCATCGGGGTGGTATATGACCCCAAGTTCGAGGCTTTCGGCAACTACGTGCCCACCGTTATTCCGGAGCGGTACGACGCGTTCCTCTATTTCGATGAGACGGAGGCGGTGCATCCGCTCCGCATGAAAACGAGCAGTGGCAAAGAGCCAGACCTTTATCCCTGGAACTATTGACTTAGAGCGGCTCGGCCGCCTTAAATCGATTACGAGTTACGAATTCCGAATTGGGGAAAAAGTATGGGTTTGATATACAGCAATTCCGCAGCTATACGAACACATGAACCACTAAAGGGTAAATATGGGCTTTATCAAAAATTCTTAATTCAGAACTCGTAATCCGGAATTAAACTTATCCTCTCATCACCAGGTAGGCGATATAACCCATGTAGACAAGCAGGAAGGCGACACCGTTCTGGCGGTCAATCGTGTTTTTCCGGCCGATCGGCATGACAAGGATGAGCAGGGTGCTCGCAACTATCATCATCACAATGTCCGAATTGCTCATCACGTTAAAAGGCAGCGGGCTGATGAGGGCACTGACTCCCAGAATGAGCAGCAGATTAAAGATATTGGAGCCAACCACGTTACCCACCGCAATGTCGATGTTGCGCCGGTAAGCAGCCGTGGCAGAGGTAACAAGCTCCGGCAGCGAGGTGCCGATGGCGACTACCGTGAGTCCGATGAACGATTCGCTCAACCCTAGCGACTGCGCCATATATACAGCGCCATCCACCACCCACTTCCCGCCCAGAAATAAACCAAGAACTCCTAATAGTATCAATAGCACCGACTTGCCGATGGATATTACCGGGGGCTCCGTTGTATGCGCCAGCACCTCCTCTTTGTTTGTTTTGGCGACATGGTATATATAAGCCATGAACAGCACGAAAAAGAAAAGCAGTATCCCCCCGTCCAGGCGGCTTATATATAACTCCTCACGGTTATGCAGGAGGGTGGCGTTGGCCAGAAAACCCACCAACAGCGTCGCGATCAGGGAAAAGGGGAGTTCATTCAGAATGGTGGCTTTGCGGATGGGCAGCGGGCAGATGATGGCGCTAACCCCGAGGATGAGCAGCAGGTTGGCTACATTGCTGCCGAAGACATTGCCGATGGCCAGTTCCGGCTGCCCCTGTACGCTTGAGAGCACACTAACGATAAGTTCGGGCATGGACGTGCCGAGGGAGACGATTGTCAGCCCCACCACCATGTCGGAGGTGCCGAATCGCCTGGCAATGTTCGTGGCACCTGTCACCAGCACCCCAGCCCCTTTTATCAACAGGACAAAACCAAGTACAAAAAGGAAGGATAGGAGCATAGCAGGCGATCAGTGAATCCGGCATGTTTTATTTGGGTATGCCAGGTGAGTGAAAGCTTAAAAAAAATGGCTGCCCTAGCCTGAGCACCGGGCAGCCATATATGCCGCAAGTTGTCGGTAGCCTGCGGGACTACTGCATGTTGTGGTAAACCGCCTGCACGTCGTCGTCTTCCTCAAAACGCTCGATCAGGTTCATCACTTCCTCTTCCTGCTCCTCCGTCAGCTCGGTTCTGGTGGTGGGGATGCGCTGCACATCGGCGCTGATGACCTCCAGGCCTTTCTCCTCCAGTCCTTTCTGCATGTTGCCGAACTCCGTGAAAGGCGTCTCGATGATGATTTCGCCCTCGTGCTCATATATCTCCTCCGCTCCGAAGTCAATCAACTCCAGTTCCAGTTCCTCCAGGTTAACGCCCTCCGCCGGAATCTTAAAGATACCCTTGCGCTCAAACAAGAAATCCAGCGAGCCGGTTTTGCCCAGCGTGCCGTGGCCTTTGGAGAAATGCATGCGCACATTGGCAACGGTGCGGTTCAGGTTGTCGGTGGCGCACTCTACCACTACCGCAATGCCGTGCGGGGCATAGCCCTCATATACCACCTCTTCATAGTCTTTCTCTTCCTTGGACGACGCTCTTTTGATGGCCGCCTCAATGCGGTCTTTCGGCATGTTCACGCCTTTGGCGTTCTGGATGGCCGTACGCAGGCGGGAGTTGGTGTCGGGGCTCGGGCCGCTCTCCTTCACCGCCATCGCTATCTCTTTGCCGAGGCGCGTGAACGCCTTCGACATTTTGTCCCAACGTTTAAACTTCCGGGCCTTTCTGAATTCAAATGCTCTTCCCATGGTATGCGTTACGTGTATAGTACAAAGTTAGGCAGCCTCCGCGAAAATTGGTAGTTTTTGGTTGTTGATTGCTGGTTGTTGATTGTCAAATAGCGGAACTGTTTGATGGCTATATGATTGAATGGCTAGATCACTCCTTCTAACAATTTATCCATGGAGCAATTTAGCAATCATCAATCAGTAATTTATCAATCTACAACTAACAATCAGCAACCGTCTACTTTCTGGCTGGCGGGTGATAGTCTGTAATGAGCAGGCGCTGCTGGCAGAAGCTGTACTCGTGCTGGATGTTGGAGCCCACGATAATGAGGCGGTTCTCCTGGTTCTGCGCCACGTGCTCCTGATACCAGGCCACGCCTTCCTGGTCCAGGTTGGTGGTGGGCTCGTCGAGCAGCAGCAGCGTTGTGTCGGAGTATATGGCCAGGCCCAGTTTCAGGCGCTGCTTCATGCCGGAGGAGAAATCCTTCACAAACTTGTTGCGGGACTTCTGCAGGCCCATGCGGTCTACCAGGTCAGCGTGGGAGAGGGCGTGGCGCAGCGGCTTGAAGCGGGTGTGAAAGTCAATGAGCTCCAGCAGGGTGAATTCCTCGACCAGCTCCAGATAGGGGGCCGTGAGCGAGAGGTGGCGGTACACGTGGTCCGGTTCGATGGCCCTGCCGCCCGCTTTATATATAAGCTCGCCCTCGCTGTGCAGGTTATGCCCGGCAATGGTGGTGAGCAGTGTGGATTTCCCGGACCCGTTATGCCCCAGGATGGCATAAGAGGTGCCTGCCTCAAAGGTGTAGGTCAGGTTGCGGAAAATCCACTCGTAATTATAGCGTTTACCTAAATTACTTAGGCTAATTTGCATCTTTGGCGAAATAGCTCTTGATGATGCCGCGGCCGGAGTTGCGCACAAAGTTCAGTATCTCGTCGCGTTCGTTGCTTGGCGCCAGTTCCAGCTCAATTTTGTCCAGGGCCTCGGTATAGTTCATGCCGCTCATAAACAGGAGGCGGTACACGTGCTGGATGTCGTTTATCTGCTCGCTGGTGAAGCCCCTGCGGCGCAGGCCGATGGAGTTGATGCCAGCGTACGTAAGCGGCTCGCGCGCGGCCTTCACATACGGCGGCACGTCCTTTCGGATAAGCGACCCGCCGGACACCATGGCGTGCGCCCCGATTTTTACGAACTGGTGGGCGGCGCTGGAACCGCCGATGATGGCGTAATCGCCCATCTCCACGTGGCCGCCCAATTGCACGGCGTTCACCAGTATGCAGTTGTTGCCGATGATGCAGTCGTGCGCGATGTGGGCGTACGACATCACGAGGCAGTTGCTGCCCACCACGGTCTTCATCTTGTCGATGGTGCCGCGGCTGATGGTCACGCACTCCCGGATAACGGTGTTGTCGCCGAGCACGGCGGTGGTGTCCTCGCCGGCGAACTTCAGGTCCTGGGGTACCGAGGAGATAACCGCGCCGGGGAATATCTTGCAGTTCTTGCCGATGCGGGCGCCCTCCATGATGGTCACGTTGGGCCCGATCCAGGTGCCCTCTCCAATCTCCACGTTCTTGTAAATCGTGGAAAAAGGCTCCACAACAACGTTATGCGCGATCTTAGCTTCTGGGTGGATGTATGCTAATGGCTGGTTCATGCGTCTTTTTTTACTATGCTTGCCGACATTTCAGCTTCCATCACCAGTTGGCCCGCCACAAAGGCCTGACCGCTCATTTTGGCAATGCCGCGCTTTATGGGCGCCAGCAGCTCACATTTAAAGATGATTGTATCGCCCGGGATAACCTTGCGCTTGAAGCGGCATTTGTCAATCCCCAGGAAGTAGGGCCAGTAATCCTCCGGGTTATCCACAGTGCTCAGCACCAGGATACCGCCCGTCTGGGCCATGGCCTCTATCTGAATCACGCCGGGCAGCACCGGGTTGCCCGGAAAGTGCCCCTGAAAGAACGGTTCGTTCAGGGTTATGTTCTTAACGCCGGTGACGGTCGTTTCGTCTAAATGGATGATTTTATCGATCAGCAGGAAAGGGTAGCGGTGGGGCAGCGTGGCCGCGATCTGGTTGATGTCCATCACCGGCTTTTTCTTCGGATCGTAGGTCGGCACGCTCTTGATGCTGGCCTCCCGTATCATCTTCTTCACTTTTTTGGCGAAGGCGATGTTGGCGGCATGGCCCGGGCGCGCCGCCAGAATCTGGCCTTTTATCGGTCGGCCGATCAGGGCCAGGTCGCCCATCAAGTCGAGGAGCTTGTGGCGGGCGGGCTCGTTCTTGAAGCGCAGGTCGGTGTTGTTCAGCACGCCCTCCTTCTTCACCTGCACCTTCGGCTTCTTGAGCAGATCCGACAGGTAGGACAGTTCCTCGTCCTTCACCACGCGGTCTACAATCACGATGGCATTGTCCAGGTCGCCGCCCTTGATCAGGTTCTGCTTGTACAGTGCCTCCAGCTCGTGCAGGAACACGAAAGTACGGCACGGGGCTATCTCGCCCGCAAACTGATCCATATTGGTGATGGACGCGTGTTGGCTGCCCAGCACCGGCGAGTTGTAGTCTACCATGGCCGTGAGGCGATAATCGTCCAGCGGCAGGGCCACAATCTCCACCCCGCGGCTCTCGTCTTTGTAGGTGATGCCGGAGGTGATCTCGAAGTAATTGCGCAGCGCGTTCTGCTCCTGCATCCCGGCTTGCTGCAGCGCTTTCACAAACTCAATGGAGGAGCCGTCCATGATGGGGGGCTCCGGGCCGTCCAGCTCTATCAGCACGTTGTCGAGCTGCAGGCCCACCAGCGCGGCAAGGGTATGCTCCACGGTGTTCACGCGCGCGCCGTTCTGCTCAATGGTGGTTCCCCGCGACAAGTCCACCACGAAGTCTGCGTCGGCGGCCACAACCGGCTGGCCGGGCAAGTCGATGCGCTGGAACTTGAAGCCGTGGTTTACGGGGGCAGGCCTGAAAGTCATGTTTGACACTACGCCTGTGTGCAACCCAATGCCCGATACGGTGACCGGGGCCTGAATGGTATGCTGTTTATCGTTCATGCACGTATCTTAGTCGTGTTAAGTGCCTGCCTCAGAATAACAAGAGCGGCAGCCCAAGTGCTGCCGTCAGTAAAAAGCAGGGAAGGAGCTGTTATCCCCTTTGCCGTTGCAAACTTAAGATTTTATATAAGCTATTGCCACTTTTTATTTTGAAAGTAGCGTTGCCAAGAGGCTCGCCGCTTACCTGTCGCTTTTCCCTTTCAGGAGGTCGAGTTCGCGCTGCAGCTCAGGGAGTTTGCGGAACACCGTCATGGCGCGCAGGTTCTGCTTGTAGTCGAAGGCCGGGGAGCCCTGGATGATGGTGCCCGTCTCTTTCACGGATTTGGAAACGCCCGACTGCGCCCCCACGGTTGTTTTATCGGCAATGGCTATATGGCCGACGATGCCCACCTGACCCGCTATCACGCAGTTGTTGCCGATTTTGGTGGAGCCGGAGATGCCAGCCTGCGAGGCGATAACGGTATTGCGGCCGATTTCCACGTTGTGGGCTATCTGCACGAGGTTGTCTATTTTGGTGCCCTTGCGGATGAACGTGGAGCCCATCGTGGCGCAGTCGATGGTGGTGTTGGCGCCAATGGATATATCATCTTCCAGCACCACGTTGCCGATCTGTGGAATGGCCTGGTAGGTGCCGTCGGGCTGCGGGGCAAAGCCGAAGCCGTCGCTGCCCAGCACAGCGCCGGCGTGGATGGTGCAGTTGCTGCCCACCACGGTGTTGGCATATAGCTTCACTCCGGCAAAGAGCGTGGTGTTGTCGCCTACCTGCACGTTATCGCCTATATATACCTGCGGGAAAATACGCACGTTCCGGCCTATTTTACAGTTATGGCCTATATAGGAGAAGGCGCCGCGGTAGTGGTTCTCGCCTATCTGGCTGCCCTCGCCCATATAGCAAGGCTGCTCCACCCCTGTTTTGGAGGCGATGAGCGCCGTCTGGTAATACTGCAGCAGCGTAGAGAAGCTGGAGTAGGGGTCGGTAACACGGATAAGCGCGGCACGAACAGATTTCTTCACTTCCAGCTTATCCGAAACGATCACGGCGCTGGCGTGGGTGGAATACAGGAAAGGCTCGTACTTGGGGTTCGACAGGAAAGCAAGCGCCCCCGGCTGGGCCTCCTCTATTTTGGCTAAGGTGCTGACCTTTGCGGTGTTGTCTCCTTCTATCGTGCCCTGCAGCAGGTCGGCTATCTGTTGAACAGTAAATTCCATTTTGTAAAATTAGGGCAAAAACTTAAAAGGCGAACGCCTTGGGGGTGCAAACTTAACAAAAAACTCCACCGCTCCGGCAGGAAGACCACCGTTAGCCATATATGGTTGCAAAGGCAGGGGCAGTAAATTTTATGTAATGGATCAGCTGGTATGCAGCAACAGCTAAGGCCCAATTAAGGGCCAGCGTATATAAGCGGGGTATATATATAAAGACGTATATGATTCAGGCTGCCGATCTACAGCGCGGCCACCTCTTTCGGGTAACACACGTAAAATTTCTCCACCTTTGTGCTCAGGGCCCGGATGCTGGGCAGGTCCGAGGCCTCGGCCACATCCACCACATAGCCTGTTTTGGTGAGCATGTTTATCGTCTGGCCCTCCACGTCATAGGCGTTGTTGCCAATTTTGCCGGATATCATCAGGTACTTCACTTCCTCCTCGCTTACCCCGAACCGCTCCTGCACCAGTTCGCTGATGCCCAGCAGCATATCCTGTTCAATAGGCTTGCTGGATATAATCACTTTGAAGAGCCTCCGGTTCAGGATGCTGTTTGCCAGGAAGGACAGCACCTTGTCGGGGTGCGCGGCCCACAGTTTGATGCCGCCCCATATATCGTGGTCGTCCAGGCTCACGAAACGCTCCAGGATGGTGCCGTCGCGCTCAAAGTCATACATGGTGAGGTCGGAGGCCAGGAAGAAGCGGAGGCAGGGGCTGGCGGGCACCTCCACGCCCTGCTGCAGCAGCTCCCGCGCCCGCTGCACCGCGCGCAGCACCATGTTCTCAGCGCTGATCACGGTTTTGTGCAGATACACCTGCCAGTACATCAGGCGGCGGCTCACCAGAAAATTCTCGATGCTGTAGATGGCTTTCTCCTCCACCACCAGCTGGTCGTTGGCCACGTCCAGCATTTTGATAATACGGTCTGCGCCAATTTTGCCCTCATATACGCCGGTGTAAAAGCTGTCGCGGTTCAGGTAGTCGAGGCGGTCCACGTCCAGCTGGCTCGACACTAGCTGGTGAAAGAAACGGCGCTCGTAGGTGTCGGTGAAGATGGATATGGCCAGGCCCAGTCTGCCGCCGAACGCCTCATTGAGCATGTGCATGATGTGCAGCGAGAGGTCCTCGTGGTGTACGTTTTTGAAGATGGCCGTCTCCAGGGCGTGCGAGAAGGGGCCGTGGCCGATGTCGTGCAGCAGGATGGCAATCAGCGAGGCCTCGAATTCTTTCTCGTTTATTTCGTTATTTTTGCTTTTCAGCGTGTGCAGGGCCGTGTCCATCAGGTGCATGGCGCCCAGCGCGTGGTGAAAACGCGTGTGGAGCGCCCCCGGGTACACCATCTCCGTGAGCCCCAGCTGCTTGATGCGGCGCAGGCGCTGGAAGTAGGGGTGGTTGATGATGTCGAAGATAAGGTCGGAGGGCACGGTGATGAAGCCGTAGACGGGGTCGTTGAGTATCTTTTTTTTGTTCACCTATTTTAAGGGTTGATTGTTAAGTGGCTGGATTGTTGATTGTTCTATATCTATTGCTGATTTGAATTTGCCTTTTGCCACGCCTTAATTAAAGCATATACCGTACTTTAAAGTATGGCTGATGCCTTTTCGCAAATCCGGATTATGACCATTTAACAATTAAGCCATATAACAATCTATTACATAATGCTATGCAAAGATACGATATTTTATGGGCCGATGATGAGATCGACTTGCTCAAGCCGCACATTCTGTTCCTGGAGGAACGCGGCTACAACATCACCCCGGTGAACAGCGGCACCGACGCCATTGAGGTGTTTCAGGAGCGCACCTTCGACCTGGTGTTTCTGGACGAGAACATGCCCGGCATCAGTGGCCTCGAGACCCTGACGGAGCTGAAGAACATACGGCCGATGGTGCCGGTGATCATGATCACCAAGAGCGAGGAGGAGCACATCATGGAGGAGGCCATCGGCTCGCGCATCACCGATTACCTCATCAAGCCGCTGAACCCGAACCAGATCCTGCTCTCGGTGAAAAAGGTGCTGGACAACAAGCGGCTGGTGTCGGAGAAGACGAACATGAGCTACCAGCGCGACTTCCGGCAGCTGGGCATGGCCTTTGGCGAGCGCCTGAGCCCGCAGGAGTGGGCGGATATATATAAAAAGCTGGTGTACTGGGAACTGGAGATCGACGAGACGGAGAACAAGAGCATGGCCGATGTCATCAACATGCAGAAGGACGAGGCCAACTCCAACTTCGCCAAGTTCATCATGGAGAACTACGAGGACTGGATAAACCAGGACTCGGACGACGCCCCGCTCATGTCGCACCAGCTCTTCCGGGAGCGCGTGTTCCCGCTGATGAAGGAATCAGACCGGCCGGTATACTTCCTGCTGATCGACAACCTGCGCTACGACCAGTGGAAGGTGCTGGAGCCGCTTATATCAGATTACTTTTCGGTGGACCAAGAGGAGATGTTCTATTCCATTCTGCCTACCACCACCGCCTATGCCCGCAACGCCATCTTCTCGGGCATGCTGCCCACCGAAATCGCCAAGAAATACCCGAACATGTGGGTGGGCGACGACGAGGAGGAGGGCAAGAACCTGCACGAGTCCGATTTCCTGGATATACAGATGCAGCAGAACCGCATGACGGAGAAGCACAGCTACCACAAGATCACCAACCCGGCCGCCGGAAAGGACCTGCTCTCCAAGTTCAGCAACCTCGACAACAACAAGCTGAACGTGATCGTCTACAACTTCGTGGACATGCTCTCGCACGCCCGCACCGACAGCAACATGGTGCGCGAACTGGCCCCCGACGAGTCGGCTTACCGCTCCATCACCCGGTCCTGGTTCCTGCACTCGCCGCTCTTCGAGACGCTGAAGCTGATATCTGAGAAAAAAGGCCGCCTCGTCATCACCACCGACCACGGCACCATCCGGGTAAAGCGCCCCTTCAAGATCATCGGCGACCGCAACACCAACACCAACCTGCGCTACAAACACGGCAAAAACCTGGGCTATACCGACAAAGACGTGTTCACGGTGCGCAAGCCTGAGCGATTTTTCTTGCCAAAGGCCAACGTTTCCACTACGTTTGTGTTTGCGATAGAAGACTACTTCTTCGCCTACCCGAACAACTACAACTACTACGTGAACTTCTACAAGGATACTTTCCAGCATGGGGGCGTGTCGCTGGAGGAGGTTATTATACCGTTTGTCACGCTTTCGCCTAAAAATGGATAACACCGGAACGCATAGCGTAGTTTTTCAGATGTCGTCGTTGGCTGATGTGCCGGCGGCGGCTTCTGTGCTTATAGCGGAGGCCGGGCAGGAAACCATCATCCTGTTTGAGGGGCCGATGGGCGCTGGCAAGACTACTCTGATAAAGGAGATTTGTCTGCAGCTGGGTGTACAGGAGAACGTGAGCAGCCCTACCTTTGCGCTGGTGAACGAGTACGAAGCCGCCGCCGGGAAACTAATTTACCATTTTGATTTTTATAGGATAAATGAGGAACGGGAGGCGCTCGGCATCGGCGCGACCGAATACTTTGAGTCGGGCAGGCTGTGCCTAATTGAGTGGCCCTCGATGATACCCCATTTGTTGCCGGAGCATTACCTGCTCGTGAAGCTGCAACCTGCTCTTGATGGCGAGGTGCGCACCATGACCCTAAACAAAGTATAGTATGACGGAGAAGTTAGCCGTGGATCTGGCGAAGTTGGCGACAAGCCGCGCCCTTTACCCGAAGGAGTCGATGCTGGCCGTGGAAGAGAGGCGCCGCAGCTTGTTTATCGGCATCCCCAAGGAGTCTTCGTTCCAGGAGAACCGCATCGGGCTGACGCCTGACGCGGTAAAGCAGCTCACCGACCATGGGCACCGCATACTGCTGGAGGCGGGGGCGGGCAGCCCCTCCAAATACTCCGACCACGAATACTCCGAGGCAGGCGCCAGAATCGTATACTCCACGCTGGAAGTGTACGAGGCAAGCATCATCCTGAAAATTGCGCCGCCCACCTACGACGAGATAGAGTACCTGCGGCCGGGGCAAACACTGATCTCTGCCCTGCAGTTCGGTAACCTGACCGCAGACTATATCAACGCGCTGCTCCGGAAGAAAATCAACGCCATTTCGTTTGAACTGATCCGCGACAAGTCTGGTGCCAAGCCGGTGGTGCGCGCCATGAGCGAGATCGCGGGCAGCACCGTGATGCTGGTGGCGGCGGAGTACCTGAGCAGCAGCAGCGATGGCAAGGGCGTCATACTGGGCGGTATAACAGGGGTGCCCCCAAGCAAAGTGGTGATACTGGGTGCCGGTACGGTGGCAGAGCACGCCGCGCGCGCCGCCTTTGGCCTGGGCGCCGAGGTGAAGGTGTTCGACAACCATATATATAAACTGCGCCGCCTGAAGCAGAACGTGGGCACACAGCTGTTTACCTCCACGCTAGACAAGGCGGTGCTGTACCACGAGATAAAGCAGGCCGATGTGGTGATTGGTGCGCTGGTGGCCGAGGAGGGGCAGATTACGTGCATGGTGGAGGAGAGCATCATCTCCCAGATGAGCCCCGGGTCCATCATCATCGATGTGTGCATCGACCAGGGAGGCTGTTTCGAGACATCAGAGGTGACCTCCCACTCGCGCCCCGTCTACCGCAAGTACGACATCATCCATTACTGCGTGCCCAATATCCCGTCGCGGGTGCCGCGCACGGCTTCGCAGGCGCTCAGCAACATTTTCACGCCTATCTTTTCAGAGTTCTCCAAGTACGGGGGCATCAACGAGGTGCTGTTCACAAACGAGCATTACCGCAGCGGCGTCTATATATACAAAGGCAGCCTCACCAATGGCCATATCGCCAAAAGGTTCGGGATGCGTTACAAAGAGCTGGGGCTGATGATTGCGGTGAGGAATTAAACGGACGCAGGACATAAGACGTTAGACTTTTTGCAGCACCCGCCACGGCGGGTGCTGCTGTTTATATGCCTATGTACTATTTCGTTGTAATTAACTGGTAAAGGGTCAGTCGGCGATGGCAGAAGAAAACTTAAGGTATATGGCAGGCAGATAAGCGCGATGCTCGCACAGCCATATATAGCCTGGCAGGTTCTATATATGGTTACTTAGCAGCAGTACCTTCCAGGCGTCCTGCACCTGGTTGTCATCCAGCAGTTTCTTGCCCAGTTTTTCCAACTCACCCCGTTGTATGTCGGGGTTGTCGCGGTGCTTTGTCAGGATGTATGCCACGAGTGGATTCGATTTGAAAGCGGCTACTTCTTCCGGGGAGGGCATTTTTTCGGTGTTGCCGAGGCGGCCCAGGTTGTTGCCGGTAAGCAGGCTGCTGTTGCGGATAAATTCCGGGAGCTGGTCTACGCCCATGCCCTTGCTGCGGAGCGGTTTGGGCAGCTCGAAAATGTTTTCCTTTGTGGCGCGCAGGTAATAATCGCCTCCCATGCGGGCCACGGCGTCCAGTTTGTAGGGATCCACCCTGCCCTGCTCGTCCAGAATATCCTCGCTGATGTGCAGCAGCAGCACCTCGCAGAGCACCAGGTGGCCCGCGCCGCCCTCTTCGCCCAGCGTAATTACGTCCCTTACTTTGCACTCGAAGGCGGCGGGCGCCTCCTTTACCCGGGGCGGCTTCACCCGCTCCGACTTTACAGGAGTAAGGCCGGATTTTAGAAACTCATTTATGCCCCTGTCGTATTCTGTGCTGGCCAGCGACATCTGCTCGACCAAGCCGTAGTTGCCGATGTTGATGACGACCTCCTTTGTGGCCTGTATGTTTTGGAGCGTGTGCTTGCTGCTGTTGTCGCGCATGCGGCTCAGGGGGGAGAAAACCAGCATGGGTGGTTTGGAACTGAACAGGTTGAAAAAGCTGAAGGGGCTGAGGTTCACGTTTCCCTCCTCATCAACGGTGCTGGCAAAGGCGATGGGGCGGGGCGCGACAACGCCTGCCATGAGGGCATATAACACAGATGCCTGCGTCTGTTGCGGATCTAAACTTTTCATCTGTGAGCGGAATGCGTTTATCGGAGCGGCTACAGGCAGCCCCTTGCCCATAAAGGTAAGAAAACAAAGCCTGGTATATAGGCTGCTACTGCTGTCATCGTCCGCAGGCACAGGCGTACAGCACTCTTAGGAGCAGCGATAAACCGCCCCGGCTTGCCTGTGCCAGGTCAGTAACAGCAGATGGAGGATACTTTCAGGGGAAATGCAACGACTACCTTCCTTATGTCGTAAGGGGCATTACACCGGCCGCCGTTTGCACTGTTTGTGCCCGCCTGTCACACCAAACGGTCCGGGAATTTGGCCGGATTTTGGCTCTTGCGGCCTTAGCAGGAAGTCTTGGTCCGCAATTATTTTAAAGGTTTATAAATTATAAACAGTTACCTTTCAGATTCATAAACATCCCATTGGTTTTTCTTTACCCTTATTTAATATTGCATATATACTTTTTTGGATGTATTCCGTAAGATTGGTTATCTCGAGGCATTTCTTGATTTAATAAACACCTTCTATATACGGAAAACTATGGGAACACAGTTAACAACAATACATTGCTTCTAAACTTAACCATGAAAAAGAATTTATTCTACCTTCTCACCCTATTCACACTATTTTCTTGCAGCAAGAGGGATTTAGCCTATTTCAGTGACATACCAGAGCAGAGAGTCTACAAAGAGAAAATCACGAACTCCATTGAGCCCACCATCCAGGCGGATGATATATTGGGCATTACCGTAAGCAGCTCGAACCCAGAGTCCAACATGCTGTTTAACAATGCAGGCGGTGGCAGGTCCGTAGCGCAAACTGCGGGCGGAGCCACGACTTACGAGGTGAACGCCGTGAACGCCGGTTACCTGGTGGACCAGAACGGTTATATAGACTTCCCGGTGCTGGGGAGGATAAAGCTGGGCGGGATGACAAAACCGGAGGCAAAGGAAAAGCTGAACAGGGAACTGAGCAAATTGGTGCTGGACCCCTCCGTTAACATACGGTTCCTGAACTTCCGGGTGACGGTAATTGGCGAGGTGAAGAACCCCAGCACGTTTACCATCCCCTCCGAGAAAATAAATATACTGGAGGCGCTTGGCCTGGCCGGGGACATGACACCCTACGGCATGCGCAGCAACGTGCTGCTGATACGGGAAGAGGAGGGCGTCAGAACCCTGTCCAGAATTAATCTGAACTCAAAGGAAGTGCTCAACTCTCCGAACTTTTACCTGCGGCAGAACGACGTCATATATGTTGAGCCAAATAAAACCAAAGAGGCGCAGGCTACCACCAACACCAGGATTCTGACTTACCTGCTGGCAGCTACGTCTGTAATCACTCTTGTAATATCAAGGCTATTTTAAATTCTGTGGGCATGGATAAAAGAGACATATCTACTTTCGAGTCAGAGCAAATCGATTTAAAAAGTATCTTATCCAGGTATCTGAAGTACTGGTACCTGTTTTTGGCTGCTATATTGTTGTGTGTTGGCGGTGCATACGTGTACCTGCTTCACGCCACACCCCAATACTATGTCAGCAGCACGCTGTTGCTGAAAGACGACGAGAGCGGGCGCGCCTCGTTTGACTTGTCGGGCCTCACTGGTGCCGATATTCTCCAACCTAACAAAAAAGTAGAGAACGAGATTGTGGTGCTGAAGGCGAAAAGCCTGATGCAGCGCACGCTCGAAGACCTGGAGCTATACACCAGCTACTTTGTGGAGGATGAGGTAAAGCTCGTGGAGATATACGGGGAGGACCTGCCGGCGAAGGTACTGGTAGGCCAGATGAACGACAGCGCCTACGGCAAAACGGTGACCATGCACATCCGGGACAACAGCCAGTTTGATTTGATAGAGGAAGATGGGAGCAAAAGCTCGCATAAGTTCGGGCAGGAGATAAAGAAGCCGTACGGCACATTCACCGTTGTCATGGCGGCTGGGGCCATCACACCCGATTCACCAAAGGACATCCTGGTGAAATTCAACGATATGCGGGAGATGGCCATCTCATACAGCGACAGGCTCGACATTGCCCCCGTTAACAAAGACGCCAACGTTATCCGCATCGCCCTGATCGACCCTGTGCCCCAGAAAGGAAAGGACATCGTGAACAAGCTGATTGAGATGTATAATGTTGAGGATGACGAAGAAAAGAACCTGATCGCCGCCAATGCCATCGATTTTATAGATGAGCGCCTCAAGTTGCTCACCGCCGAACTGACGGACGTGGAGAAGAATGTGGAGCAGTACAAGCGCAAGAATGAGGTGACAGACATCGGCTCGCAGGCGAAGATGTACATGGAGAAGGCCAGTGATTATAACCAGCAGCTCACAGACTGGAGCATCCAGATTGATGTGCTCGAATCGATAGAAAGATACCTGAGCAACAGAGAGACCGAGAACGAGCTGGTGCCAAGCACCCTGAACATACAGGACCCCACGCTCCTGGGCCTGATAGGTAAATTTAATGAGCTGCAACTGGAGCGCCAGCGGATGCTGAGGACAACGCAGCCCAGCAACCCCATCGTGCAGGGGATGACAGACCAACTTACAAACCTGCGCACCAACATCCTTGAGAACCTGCGGAACATCAAGAACAGCCTTATCATCACCCGGGATCAACTGCAGGCAAACTACGCGCAGTTCGAGACGAGGGTGCAGGAAGTGCCTTCCATTGAACGCGATCTGCTGGAGATAAACCGGCAGCAGGGCACCAAGCAGGAACTGTACCTCTACCTGCTGCAGAAGCGGGAGGAGTCGGCGCTGTCGCTGGTAGCCAACGTCTCTAACTCCAGGGTGATTGATGCTGCCACCGCTGAGGAAGAGCCAGTGCTGCCTAAAACGAACCTCATATATGTGCTGGCTGTATTGCTGGGCCTGGGCCTGCCGTTTGCCGGTATCTACCTGAAGGACGCGCTGAATGACAAGATACAGGGCCTCCGGGATGTGGAAGTGGCGACAACCGCCCCAATTCTTGGGGAGGTTACCTACAAGAAGGCCCGCTACCCGCTTGTGGTGACACAGGATAGCAGAACAACTGTGGCAGAGCAATTCCGGCAGATCCGGGCAAATCTTCAGTTCGCGTTCATCGGCAAGGAGAACAAAGTGATTCTCGTCACCTCAAGCATGAGCGGCGAGGGCAAAACATTCTTCAGCCTGAACCTGGGAGCCAGCCTCGTGTTGACAGGCAAGCGCGTAGTAGTTCTCAGCTTCGACCTGCGAAAGCCAGCGTTGCTGCAGAGTCTGAATCTGCCGAACGAGGAAGGCATCACCAATTACCTGATGGCTGATGATGTGAACGTGGAAGACATCGTGTGTCCGTCCGGCACCTTACCGGACCTGTTCGTGGTAGGATCGGGCCCAGTACCGCTTAACCCCTCTGAACTAATGCTGCTGCCAAAGGTAGGAAAGATGATTGACGAGTTAAAGGAGGTGTTTGACCACATCATCATCGATACCGCCCCTGTTGGGCAGGTGGCGGATGCGCTTGCGCTGGCACCGTACATCAACTCGAGCATATATGTGGTTAGAAACAATTATACTTACAAGAAGCAGATAAAAATCATTGATGACATATACAAGAACCAGAAGTTCAAGCATGCGATGATTGTAGTGAACGGCGCCAAGGTTGAAGCCGGTTACGGTTATGGTTATGGATACAAAGAGACAGCATCAGCCAGCAAGAACCGTAGCAGGAAAGTTGAAGCTTAAGCAAGAGCCGGTACGGTGAGGGATTTATAACTTCTTCGGATAGCCGGCCGATTAAAAGCCAATGCGAAATCCAGGGCGGTGCGGTGTGGTTCCGGTAGGGGGATAGAAGCATGCCCTATCCGAATCGCAGCAACTTAACAGGATTATCTTCAATCGTTTGAATCGGATGCAACTTAAAGATACTAGAGGCAAAATAGTTAGTGGCGTATTCTGGAACGTGCTGCAACTGGTTGTAAATAAAACTTTTTCCTTCGTAATAAAACTGGTTCTGGCAAAGCTGCTTTTCCCCGAGCAGTTCGGGCTGGTGGGGATGGCCACCGTGTTCACAAGCTTTGTGCAGGTTTTCAATGAATTGGGCATCGGGGCAGCCCTTGTGCAGCGCAAAGACGAAGAGTTAAGGGATGCACATTTCCACACAGCCTTCTGGACAGGTGTGGTATGGTCGGTGGGCATATTCCTGATCATTGCTTTTGTGGTGGCTCCCCTGGCGGCCCAGTTTTACAATGAGCCGCTTCTCTCAAGCCTGATCCCGGTCCTAAGCATCGGAGTGCTGTCGAGTCCGGTGAACTTGGTGCACAGGGCCCAACTCACCAAGCAGATGGATTTTAAGAAGCTGGCCTTTATCGGTAATGCCTCTACAATATTTGCCGGTGCCGTTGCCCTCATGCTCGCGTTCCTGGGTGCCGGGGTCTGGTCACTGGTGTTTAACTCGGTAGCGACCTTCGTTATCGCCATGCCGCTCTATTTCAGGGCGACGAAGTGGGTGCCAAAGCTGGTGTGGGAGAAGCAGGCCTTCAACGATGTTTTCGGGTTCGGGATATACACCACCGGCACAAGCGTCCTCAATAACCTGTTGACCAACCTGGATTACCTGCTGATCGGGAAGCTGCTCAGTGCCAGCGCACTGGGTGTCTATACCTTCGCTTTTGTGCTGACCGATACCTTCAGGAACCAGTTCACGGTTATGATGAACAAGGTAATGTACCCGGTATATGGCCAGCACCAGGACGACCCGGCGCTGCTGAAGAAATATTACCTGAAAGTGGTGACCTACAACAGCCTGGTTATATACCCGGCCATGGTACTGCTGATTGTACTGGGAGAACCGCTGATTCTTAACCTCTTCGGCAGTAAATGGCAGGAGTCTATCCTTCCTATGAAGATACTGGCCCTTTCTGTTATGATCCATATGCTCGTGAGTGGACACTCTTCGCTCTTGCGCGGACAGGGGCGGCCAAGGTTGGAACTAAAGCTTCAGTTTTTTAAAGCTGCCTTCCTGTATGCCCCGCTTATTGTTATAGGTATATATAAATATGGCATTGTAGGGGCATCGTGGGCTTGTGTGATATACAAGGTGTTGGAGGTGATTTTGATACAATACTATCTGAAAAAGGTAGTTGACATATCTTTTGGAGACCTCCTTGCGCACATGAAAGTCCCTTTTATCGCCAGTACGGTATCGTTCGTGCTTACATATGCGCTTTTTGTGGCGGGTGCGCACTACATTCTCTGCGTCATGGCGCTGTCACTTGCATATGGGGGCATCGTTTTTCTGCTGATGCGCAAGGAACTTTCAGGCCAACTCAGGGAATGGAGGAGCGCCAGGGTAAAACAGGTGGCCTGACCCTGGCGTGGCAGAAAAATGGCAGATATTCGTTCACGATGCGGGGCTGAACGGACAGGGGGAATCGGGAGACGCACATTTAAGTTAATTTAATTATATATTTTTGCGTAAAGTACACCTTCATATATGGAAGGGAGTAACAACTTTAGATGATGATGAACGTGCAGGACAGCAGTACACTTTTGGTTTCAGTAATTATTCCCTGTTATAATTGCGAGGCATTTATCCACAGGGCCGTCACCAGTGTGCTGCACCAGACTTACCCGAACATCGAGCTGCTTCTCGTAGACAATAACTCGACAGATACTACTTACACCATCCTACAGGACCTGGAGAGAGAGCACCCTGGCGTAATACGCGTTTATTCTGAGAAGAGTAAGGGGGCCTGTGCCGCACGCAACCACGGCCTGTATAAAGCCAATGGTGATTGGGTACAGTTCTTAGATGCCGATGATGAGTTGCTGCCAGAAAAAGTCGAGTCGCAGCTGCAAGTTGCTGTAACTTCCGACACGGATGTTGTGGTAGGTGATTACACCAGGGTCGGGGTTAGAAAAAATACCCCATACCAAAAAGAAATAGCAGCAGAAGATGATCCGTGGCTGGGTGTAATCAACTCTACGCTTGGGGTAACAAGCGCTCTCCTCTGGAAGAGGCAGATGTTGTTAGCGGTTAACGGCTGGAATGCTGCCCTCAGCTCGTCGCAGGAGTATGACTTGTTGTTCAGGTTGCTGAAGCATGGAGCTTCGGTAAGCGTAAACCACCAGATGCATACGCTTGTGTATGCGCGCCAGGAGTCCGTTTCGAGGACAGCAGACGCGGCAAAGCTGCTCCAGATATTCCAGAACAGGTATGATCTGCGGTGCAGGATATATGATTTTCTCTCCGACAACGGCCTCCTAAGTCCGGAGTATAAGCAGCAACTGGACGCCTACTTATATTATCATCTGTTACTGATCAGCGAGCTGAACATGTCTTTCTTTAAAGAGCAGGTCAGGATTAACGGGTTTGAGGATCTGGGGCTTGTTGATAGAATAAAAGCTTTTTCGAATTTTATCAGGCATAGCTCCAAGCGGAAGTACGGTTACTCGAACATGCTTCTGAAGTTGGCGGAATGGCAGTACTTCTTTTGCAAGAACCTGTACCTGTTGAAATTTTAGCGCTTAGCCTCAGTATCTAAGCGAAGACTTTACCATAGCTTAACAGCACTGGTGAGGGAGCAGCGGCCTGTATTAGAGTAGAGAAGGAAACTCCCCGGTGGAAGATTATCCCGATATGCATTTACAGGCTATACTGCGGCAACCATGATACAGCTACTGAAGGAATGGGCTAGTTCGGCAATTGTTTATATGAAAGGTTATGGCGAGTTCTCCCGGCGCATCAAACGCAGGCACAGAACATTCTGGGACGCGCCGGACGCCGAAATTGTCCGGAATACAAAGATGAGTGCCAGCGACCCGATCGAGAAATGGAGGGATGCGTTGTATTGGCAAAGAAAACTCAGCAACAAGTATAACGCCAGGGAATTTGCACAGCTGCACGGTTGCAAAGTGCCGGCATTATATTGGAATGGCAGAGACCTCGATAGCCTGAACTTCGATGCGCTGCCTCCTCAGTATGTGATCAGGCCAACCATCGGGCACTCATGCGACAAGGTATTCCTGATGAACCAGGGTGTCAACCTGATGGACAGACAGATATATCCGAAGAGAGCCCTCCGAGAACTCATGGGCAACGCGCTGATGCAGAACCCCTACCAGGAGTTTCTGGTAGAAGAGTTTTTACGGACAGAGGAGGGAGAATACAGAATACCGAAGGACTATAAGTTTTATATGTTCAACGGCGACATAGCCAGAATAGAAATAATCGACAGACTGGGCCCCTCCGAAGGTTATACCAGCTATTACACCGAAAACTGGGAGCAGATGGACAACATTGGGATAAAGTATGGCAAAGCAGCCTACCAGCCACCACCATTGTGCCTGAACGACCTGATTCGCCATGCGAAGTCCCTGAGCAAATCATATGAATTGTTTGTCAGGATAGATTTCTACGCTACAGACCAAGGCGCCTTTTTCGGAGAGTTCACGCCTACGCCGGGCTCGGGAAAATGCTTCACCCCCGACGCTGACAGAATGTTTACCGACTACTGGAACAAGTCGTGCAGGGGGATGCTATGAGAGGGGAAAGAAACAAACAGCGCAGTGCTTAAGATTTAACGAAAGAGCAACACAAGCAGGAATTACTTTATATATGGATTATGGAAAAGGAGCATTATACAGCGCGGCAGCATAATCCCAACTTCAACCGTATGACGAATCACCCTTTTGTCTCGATTTTAATACCGACGTACCACGATTGGGCGAGGATGGCGCTTTGTGTAAAGGCGCTCCATAGCCAGACTTATCCTGTCGATTCTTACGAAGTGATTATCATTAACAACGATCCCGCGGATCCAGCCCCTGATAATTTCGAACTCCCGCCTAATTTTACGCTGATTGCGGAGGGTAAGCCGGGTTCATATGCTGCCCGGAACGCCGGGCTGGCGCTTGCTAAAGGCGAGCTAATAGGCTTCACAGATTCTGACTGCATCCCTCACCCAACCTGGATTGAGAGTGCTGTAGAAATGTTCAGCACAGGCCGGGTCGACAGGATAGCCGGGAAAATTGAGCTGATATATGCGAATGACCAGAAGAAATCGTGGGTTGAACTATATGAAAGCATCTACAGCTTTAACCAGAAGAAAAATGTAGAGGTGCTGAAGGCGTCCGTTACCGCTAACCTGTTCACCAGAAAAGAACTGTTCGATAAAGTCGGCGGGTTCGATGCTACAAAGAAATCCGGGGAGGATATCGGCTGGAACAGGAGGGCCAACACCCATGGCTTTAATCTGGTATACGGCGATAAAGTGAAGATAAGCCACCCGGCCCGGAGCACCTTCCGCGAGTTCCGGAACCAGAAACTGAGGGAGTTTGGGGGGAAAAAAGAATTCAAATTAAACACCCTGAAGGGGATTGTCAAAAACATACTTTTCCTTCCTTTCTTGTTCTATAAGATCGTTATCGGCAAAACATTTCAGCTCTTCTCACATGCCAAGCAACTTTCTGTTGTGGAGAAAGCCAAGGTGGCGGGCGTAAACCTTTATTTATATCTTATTCTCATGACAGAGTTTTTTAGACTGCTGTTCGGGGGTAAAAGAGTAAGGTGAAATTCAATAAAAGCGACATGAAAATACTAAAGATATTGTTTAGCAGCGACAGAGGCGGTGTGCTGGCATATGAAGTCCAGTTTATCCAGGAGTTCAAGAGAAGAGGCATTCAGGTGGACGCCGTCATACTTGGCGAAGAGAGCCAGGCGAAGGTGTACAAAAGCCTGTGCGATACATCCTACACGATCCCTTCCCTTGATGCTCAACTGGCCGGTTCTCCCTTAAATATCCTTAACTCTCTGCTGAAGTCATATACTTTTGGAGCAAAATATTCGAAGTATCTGAGGCAACAAATCGGTGCTGGCAAGCAATACGATGCCATTATGTACTGCAGGCCTAACCTGATACACCTGGCGGGCATGCTGTCACAAACTTATGGGTGCAAAGCCCTGTGGCATCTGCCCAACACCGTAAACCGGGATATGGCCAGGAAGTACTATAAACTGTTTTGCGACAAATACGGCATCATCTCGATCGGGAACAGCGCCTATACCAGAGACACATTGGGCGAGCAGTGCAAGCACATCGTATATATGGGCTACGACGAAAGGCGCGTACAGGCAAGCAATCTCAGCTTTAGAACTGAACTAGGCATAGAAGCAGGGGCACCCGTATATGGCATTGCAGCGAGGCTGCACGTAGACAAAGCACAGGACATAGTGGTGGAGGCCTTCGCCAACTCTGACATACCGGCCAAAGGAGGGCACCTGCTGGTTGCCGGCGGCCCTGTTGGCTCTGAATTTTACGCGAAGATTCACAAAGCCGCGAAGGGGCTGGCAGGCAAGCAGGTGCATTTTCTGGGGGAAGTGAGCGACCTTCCAAAATTTTATTCCAGCATTGATGTCGCTATCAACGGGCGGAGAAACGTAGAGCCTTTCGGGATAAGCGTGGCCGAGGCGCTTGGAGCCGGCAAGCCTGTAATTGCGTATTACCTGGGCGGCCCTTCCGAGATGATTGAGCATGGAAAGAACGGGTGGCTTGTGAACGCGCCCGCTGTGGAGGATTTCAAGGCTGCTTTCAACAACTCCCTGGAGAACAGGGGCAGGTGGGGCGAGATGGGAGCTTATGCCAGGTCATGCGCCAAAACATTCAGCGTGGAGGATAACACCGACAGGCTACTGGAAATAATAGAGGGATCCAGAAGCAGGCAAACCGTTTTAGCTCATTAGATGCGGGTATCCTTATGTATATAAGCAAGTACAAAATATATGCGACAGCTTTTTTTATGGCTGTCTTTTTCTCTTTCTCGGGATACTATGCTGTGCTGTTGCTCTCCAACAATTTGCTTGGACTTAGCTTCTCACAGTACTTTACCATTCCGGTCAGGATACTGATTGTGCTGTTGCTGTTCATCTGCTTTATTTTGATAGGAAGAAAGGAGCAGATCAAGCAGCCGGTGTTCATCGCATTCATTCTGTTCTCACTGGCTTATCTATTCCGGATAGCTGCTGAAATCCTGAGCGGTGTACAGAACCATATGAGCAACAGCACTTTTCTCCTTTATTTCCTGTCATTCTGCTTTTTGCCTTTCCTGTGCCTATTTCTAAAGAAGGAACTATTCGCAGACCTGAAATTTTACAAATGGGCAATCCTGCTGTCAGGAGCTATATTAGCTGTATTGTCATTTTTTTTCTACAGAGATATTATCGGTACCGTAGGCAGAATCTCGCTGGCAGTTTCTAAAGATGAGAATTATATATCTCCTTTAGCCCTGTCTTATTCCGGCTCTCTTACGATGGGAGTGGCTTTGCTCGTGCTGCTTACAAACACTAATTCAAAGTTTGTTAAGCTGATGCTATGGATTATTGCGGGAGTGTCCTGTGTTCCGTTCTTTCTAGGAGCCTCACGGGGCTCTGTCATAGCCCTGGCCTTTCCTTTCATCCTCTTTATATTAAACCATCGGAGCAAGCTGATGAGCATATACCTGCTGATCGCATTTGTTTTGTTCTCTGCCGGTGTAATAGTCCTCAGTGAGCAGTTCGGCAGTACTGTTATCGACAGGTTTATGGGCATCAACGAGGACGTTGATTCGGGAAGTTCTTCGGCCTCAAGACTTTATATATGGTCCTATGCGCTCGGCCATTTTGCTGACAATCCTTTGTTGGGCCACAGCTTAGAAGTGCCGGAGACAGGGCACTATCCTCACAATATTTTCATTGAGGTGCTCATGGCTACCGGCATCGTTGGTTTCCTCCCCTTTATGTTCGTGATAGTTAAATCTGTGAAGCAAACCCTTTATATATTCAAAAACAGACCTGAGCTTTCATGGGTGGCCGCAATTTTTCTGCAGAGTCTGATTCAGAATTGTTTCAGCGGCGCAATTTATACTGCCAGTTGGCTGTTTTTCTCTATGGCATTCATTTTATCCATGAATCTGGCTCCTGAGACAATTGCTAGCCCAACGCTGCACATACTTGGTCAAAGGAAGGTGCGCGCCTAATCCAAGGTTCAAACAGCGCTATATTACTATAAAATACATTATGATTCAACACGGCTTTGCCCTTTGCGGGATTCCTATAGAAAGTAAGCCGATCAGATTTTAGAACCTATGCATAAAGAGGGCTTTCACGCTATTTAGTCGTCTTTGTGCTATTCCATATAATCAGGCTGCATGATTCCTATGCTTGTGCTTTGGCTTGTTAATATGTAGCCAATTGTTTCTTTTCTGTTCAGTGCTGCTACTTTATAGCATGTCGCAATTATCCATACTGTTCTCCCACGCAAGGTACCTGATATAACAGTATGGCGATACGGCGAAGGTGCCTACGTTCATGGCTCGCGCCTGGCAGCTAAACCTTCCAAAGATCAGATTCTGACACTTAGCCCCTCCTGCTTGCAATTCCAGGCTTTGCTGCCACCCTAATTCGGAACTGGGCTTGCCATACTATTCCTTCTCCATCTGTCCCGTAGTTAGAGTTCAATAGACGTGCGTAATTATCTCCCCTTTAAACCATGTCACTTCATCGGGGAATTAAGTGGCACGTTTATCGATACAAAGGTGGGCTTTATACATATGCCTGCATTTTTTAGCACCTTTAAAAAAGTTACGCAATTATCTGTGAATTTATTGCGGATATCTAATTAAAATCGGAACACTATGTGTGGTAAATCTACAAAGTGTGGAATATTTCCACAGTACCGATTTGGCCTGCACAATTATTTTTATCAGTATTTATTCGTATTTGGCTGATAAACAGCGCTTTGTAATCTATTAGATATTTTTGGTATGGTTCTGACATAGGTGGGGTAGTTATCTATCACATTTTAGTTAGACTGTATGAGAGAGAATCTTACGCTGATTTCCTGCCACCTTTTCGGATGTTTTAAATACGAACCCAAGTATTTAGCCACTCCTTCACTTTGGCAACACTTCTCAATACAATAGTCTCTGTGTTTGCATGAAGAGGATAATTTTTGTGTATGCATTTATCGGCAATGATACCTTTTTATCTCTTGATTTAAAAGACGATTCCTTCTCTGACTCTGATAGCTGTGGGAAAATGTTAGTGGTTCATATATAAAAGGCCTTCAAAAGTATCTAAAGCATAAGCATGGTGAAGCTGATTTAAAAGGAGTTTTTTCGTGTGTTAAAAATATTACTTTACAGTGATGTAGATTTTTTGTATTGTTTCGCTTATTGTATTTTTATAATAATATAGGCTCTTAAATTTTGCTTATCAGCTATAAAATAGAATAGCCTGAGTGCATAGATAAATATACCCATACACATCGCAATGTGCTTCCTTCTCAGTGGATGGTATTAGCGATAATGTTGTCTTAGGTACAACATTTTTCTTCTTTTAGATTTCCATTTTTACTGATTATTCCTTCCACACATGTGTTTTTCACATAATAGATGCTGTTTTTTATGTACAGCACTTATCTTCTTGGCCATGTATTTCACTGATTGCTGAAGAAGGTGATATAGTGGCAACTCAACCCTTTATCTTGAAGCAGGAACTATTGTTTGATTGTGAAATATTGTTAGGTTATATAAACTTTTAAAGAAATTTTCAATAAATGTTTGAGACAAATATTTTTGTATACTTTTGATGTGAAAGAAATTTATTAAAAATTAAAAATTGAACCTTTATGAGAAATCAACTTTTAGCCGAGGATTTTTCTTTACCCTTCTGCCTGTATCTGGGCAGCAGAAGAAACAATTTTCGCGAAACTGTTCAAAGTAGTTTACCTGCCATAAAGGGTATTTTGTTTGATGAGCCCTTCTATATGTAACAAGTTTTAAAATATTTAGAAAAATCCTTAAAAAATTATAAAAAATGTTCTTCCCAGATATGAAAAGAATTCTATTCTTCCTCGTAGCCACCCTTTCCTTTTCTACACTGAGTTTCGCCCAAGTAGCCCCTAATTTTGATATTTATGCCTTTCCGTCACGCTTCGACGAGAAATCAGAGGCGTATTTTGATGCCAATGGCTTTGATATCAGGAACGTTGAAGTAATGACAGAAGGAACCATTGTTTCCACTTATGATCACAATGACATTGATCCGCAGAGCATCAAGCGCTGGCTGGATAAGTTTTTCCCGGGTTCCACCAGTTCAGGTAAAGTGGTGCTGGACTGGGAGAGCGGCCCTTACATGGACATGAGGAACTACCCTAAGTCCCACAGCCGCTTCAAAGCTGCAGAGGCCAAAATAATTGAACTCATCACACTTGTTAAAAGATATAGGCCGAACATAGATGTTAGCCTATATAGCTTTCCCTTCCGCACCTGGAATGATTGGCAGCAAGATAACTATAACACTCCCGGCAAGCTTGACAACGTGATCTCCAAGCTTGATTTCATCACGCCCTCTTTGTATATCTTATATACTGACGAAGAGGTAGGACGTGAGCGTAACCTGAAGTACCTGCGCGACAATATGGATCCAGCCTTGATATATGGCAAGAAGTACAACAAGCCAGTGATTCCGTTTGTCTGGCACAGGGTGCACTTCAACAGCCCGCTCTATGGAAAGCAGATTATGCGCAAAGAGACGCTGGCGCGATACATCAAGTACGTGATGAATTACTCTTATAACAACTACGAGCCTGAAGGTATAACCTGGTGGGATGGCGTAGGCGGCCGACTGGATAACCTTGGCGGAATGGATGGGTTTTTGAACGGCACTGTATACAACGCAGAAACCTATGACGCCATGATCGTAAGCTTTGCAAAGTATATCAAGCAAGAGCTCAATGAGGGCGCAGTAGCTGCCCCTGCTCCTTCGTCCGATGCTCAGAAAGTGGTAAGCTACACGCTTTTCAACGCCGACACCAAGCAGGAAATAAAGACGCTGTCGAACGGTGCTGTGTTAGACCTATCCACCCTGCCAACCAAGAACCTGGACATCCGCGCCAACACAAGCCCCGCCACCGTGGGAAGTGTGGTGTTCTCCCTGAGCGGAGCGGCTAGCAAATCCGTGATTGAAAATATCTCTACCTATGATATGATGGGCGACCAAGGCGCGTGGGTGCCTGCAGAAGGAAGCTACACGCTTAAAGCCACGCCTTATACTGCCTACGGTGGATCTGGAACCGCCGGTACCTCCCTGAGCATCAGCTTCAAAGTAGTGAAAGATGCCTCCAGTTCCAGTTCATCGGATATCACGCTGACGCTGGTAAACGCAAGCAATGAAAGCGACATCATGGCCTTGACCGACGGCGCTACCTTAGACCTTTCCAAGCTGCCTACCAAGAGCCTCAATGTCCGCGCCAACACGGTTTCCTCTTCTGTGGAAAGTGTAGTGTTGCAGCTGTCAGGCGAAGAGACGTATAAGCGCACCGAGTCAGGGGCCCCTTACACGCTGAGAGGAGATGAGAATGGAGACTACTACGGCTGGACGCCGGCAAGCGGCAGCTACACGCTGAAAGTCATCTCCTACTCCGGGGCTAAAGGCACCGGCACCGTGCTGAACACCGTTTCCGTGTCCTTCAAGGTGGTGACTGGCCTGAGCACCTCGTCTTCAAGCAGCGCAACCGCAGGCTCGGAAGTGGCCCCACTCGCAGATGGCCTGTCAGCTTACCCGAACCCTGCCTCTGCCATGCTGAACGTGGAATTTGGCGACACGGGAGAGGGCGTGGCGAAAATCAACCTGCTGGACTTCAACGGAAACGTCGTGCTGACACAGGAGGAGCAGACTTCCGCCAGTGGCTTTAGAACGGCGCTTGATGTAAGCAGCCTGAAAAGCGGCCTCTACGTGCTGCAGGTGGTGACTCCGAAGGGACGCACCTCACAGCGTGTTGTTATAGAGTAAAGCACCAACTTATACAAAACGAAGAGAGGGCTGCCCAACAGGGCAGCCCTCTCTTCGTTTTGTATAAGTTGGTGCAACGGAAGGGAAGAAAGGTTGCTATTGCAGCACTAACGTTTCTTCCTTTCCGCTTTTGGGAGTAAGATTAAGTGCTGCCATTTCCCGGTGCCGCAACCTTAATTGTACATGCCCTTATACTTATATATCTCTTAATAAGTATAATAGGAGTGTAATAGCGCATCAGAAAGAATATTTTTAAATATTTCACGAAACAATTGATGTATTTTGCGTATAGGTTTCTTATGGTGTTAATACATCAATGTGTAAATCGCCTGCTTACTATTTACTGCAGGCATGAGTCGGCCAAAAATTTTGGGAATTTGATCTGAGATTATTCCAGCATATGATTCTGGTCAAGGATTCGAGCTATAGGAAAATTGTCATTAGTCAAAAAGACCTATAAGCTATAACATTAAAGTTTATTCCGGGATTATGCATCAGTAGGGGGCCCTAATAAGTCTGGGCTTGTCTATCAGCAGGAGAAGGTGGGGTTCGTGGTTATAGAGAAATAGTATATTCAATATTACAGCTTAAGCACATATGAAAATTACTTCTACTGCTGGTCTTGAGGCCATTGTCTCATCATGCCCAAAGGGAATAGCCTTGTCCCTGCTCAGCTTTTTTATCTGCCTGAGCGCATTTGCCTACAGTCCTGCGGCGCCTACGCCTGTTAGAACACATATAAAATCTGAACGGGCACCTGCCATGCCTGCAGGTGAAACACGGGAGCTATATATGGCTGCCAGTGCGCCTGCATTTACGGCTGCACGTTATGCATTCAGTATATCGGATGCGGCTACGCTGGGTGCTGCTGCCGGAAGGGTAGAGGCCACAGACGCTGACGGCGGAGCGCCGGTTTATGCCATTACGGCGGGCAACACCAATGGCGCTTTTGCTATGAACACGGCTACAGGCACCGTTACGGTGGCGAAGTATCTCAATTATCATACGCAGGACACTTACAACCTCACCGTCAGGGCTACGGACGGCAGCGGCCTGTACAGCGAAGCTGCTGTTGTCGTAAAGGTTACCGCCGGAAACTCTCCCTCTGACTTCGCGGACATTACCTGGGGCACCACAGCTGGCCTCCCCTATGGCACACACGAGGTGCATGGGACGGTTGTAAACGGAAAGCTTTACATTTTTGGCGGCTATGATGTACAGAAGCAACCAAGCTGGACACCGACAAAGCGCTCCTATGTATACGACCCGGCCACCAATAAGTGGAGTGCCATTGCAGATCTGCCTCACACGCCCAAAGGAACGAACTTCGGCGGCATCACGCACGTGGGCCTTGATACAGATGGAACGGACATTTACTTCGCAGGGGGCTATACATCAAACTCGTCTGGCACAGGTCAGATATTCGGCACAAGGCAGGCCTGGAAATACAATGTGGCAACTAATACATACACTGCCCTTCCAAGCCTTCCTGTTGAACTGGCTGCGGGACAGTTGAGGTATTTGCAGGGTAAACTGCATTATATTGGCGGGGCTAACAAGTTGCGCCAGGACATCGCAGACCATTATGTGCTGGATTTAGACAACCTAAGTGCCGGATGGAAAGCATCCGTGCCTCTTTCCAATCCTCGGAACCACCCCGGATCCATTGTGTGCGAAGGGAAGTTATACTTTATCGGAGGCGCCCACCACCAAGACGAACAAACGGTCACCCAAAAAAGCGTGGAGGTCTATAATCCCGGCACCAATAGCTGGTCTTTTGTGGCTGATCTGCCTACTGCAGTTGATCATATCTCCTCTTCTGTTGTAGTAATGGGCAGGCGCATTCTGGTGCTAGGCGGCGAGACCTCCCATAACAACAAGACGAACAAGATTCAGGCTTACTCACCAGCTACCAACAGTTGGACAACCATATCTCCATTAGCAGTAAGCAAGGCTGCCGGGGTGGCCGCAGTGCTGGACGGGAATCTGTACTACTCAGGCGGAAACTTTGCGCGGACCACCTATAAAGGTGTGCCAGGTGTCACAGAGGCCCAGCAGCAGGTTTCCAGCCTCACGCTGTATGACGCGAACACCAAGCAGGCGATACAAACGCTCACCGGCGGCGCAACCCTGAACCTGGCTACGCTGCCCTCCAGGAAACTGAACATCCGCGCCAACACCAGCCCCTCCAAGGTAGGCAGCGTGGTGTTTGCCCTGAGCGGGGCCCAGAGCAGGAATGCGACAGAATCCATAGCCCCATATGACCTGATGGGCGATGACGGCGCCTGGACTCCGTCCGTCGGCAGCTACTCCCTGAAGGCTACGCCCTATACGAGTTCAGGCGGCGGCGGAACGGCGGGGACGGCGCTGACGGTTGCATTTACCGTTGTTGACCAAGAGCCAGATACAAATAACCCATTGATCAGTAACATAAAGGCCACATCCGGCCGCAGCTATGTGCTCGCCGATCTGGCGGTGGGGGTGCGCGCCTACACCGACCGCACCTACGAGGTGACCAGCGTGCCTGCCTCTCTTGCCGGGGCGGCGCTGGTGCGCACGGCCAACGACGACAAGCACAGCAGCGCGAGCGCGCTGCTCTCGTTCGAGCTGAGCGAGAGCGCGACGGTGTACGTAGCCTACGACCCGCGGGCCACGGCGCTTCCCTCCTGGCTCTCGGGCTGGCAGAAGCTCACGGACAGAATCGGCGTGGACGACTCGAAGATCAGCCATATGGACCTCTACAGCAAGACCTTCGCGGCGGGCGCGGTGAGCCTGGGCGGCAACAAGCAGAGCCCGGCCGCGGGGGCCGAGAACAACTACTTCGTGGTGGGTAAGGCAGCACAGGCATCATCCACAAACTTGATTAGCAATGTTTCTGCCTCTAGTGGGAGGAATTACGTTCTGGGAGAATTGGCTACAGGAGTTACACACTACACCGATAGAACGTATAAGGTCACTTCTGCCCCTGCTTTTTTAGGTGGAGCACCCTTCATCAGAACAGCCAACGACGACAAGTACAGCACCGCGAGCACGCTGCTCTCGTTTGAGCTGAGCGAGGGCGCGACGGTGTACGTAGCCTACGACCCGCGGGCCACGGCCCTGCCCTCCTGGCTCTCGGGCTGGCAGAAGCTCACGGACAGAATAGGAATCAACGACTCGAAGATCAGCCACATGGACCTCTACAGCAAGACCTTCGCGGCGGGCGCGGTGAGCCTGGGCGGCAACAAGCAGAGCCCGGCCGCAGGGGCAGAGAATAACTACTTTGTGATAGCTAGAGCGGCACAAGCGACACTGCTCTCTGACGCCAGCAGCAATGAGGCAACAACTCTATTAAAAACGGAAAGCAATGGTTTGGCTTTAACAGTTTACCCGAACCCAACTTCTGGGGGGCAGGTGTTTGTGAAAGCAGCCAACTTCGGCAGTCAGGAAACTGTCACGCTTAGCCTGCACGACGTGCTGGGGCGTATTATTGCCTCTGTAGATGCAGTGACAGACCAGCAGGGCTTCGTTCGGGTGGAGGTGCCGGGGCACACGCAGCTAAAGCGGGGCATGTACATCATCCGGGCAAGCGCCGCAGGCGGGAAGGCGCAGTCAAAGCTGCTGGTGCGGTAGGATGCCATGGTGCGACACTTCTGACTGCATGCGTGCCGTATCGTTTTGATCCGTCATCTCAGTAACGGCATGCCGTTCTATACCAACACCTTACTAAGTGGGGCAGAGGAACGTTAACCCACATATTTGGTATTTTTTAAATATTTGACGAAACAATTGATGTATTTCACGTATAGGTACTTTATCGCGTTAATGCATCTGTTTAATTACAAATTTTTTAAACGTTTGCTTCTGTCCAGCGCGTATCTGAGATAAGAAGAATTGAATCCTATTTTAATCTAGTATGTTACTCCGGGCCAGGGCACCGGGGAGTCGCGAATTTTCCCGCCAGCAGGCAGATGACACGAGTGTTAGGTCTTCTTCTGGGTTGTTCGGTAACATGGATTGTTTTCCTGTCAGCAGGGGAAGTAGGGGCGTGGCTAAATAGGAACCATATTAAAAATTACAGCTTAAGCACATATGGAGATTACTTCTACTGCTGGTTTTAAGACCATTGTCTCATTAAATCCAAGGGGGGTAACCCTGTCCCTGCTGAGCTTTTTTATCTGCCTGAGCGCATTTGCCTACAGTCCTGTAGCGCCTGCGCCTGTTAGAACACATATAAAATCTGAACGGTCACCTACAGTACCGGTTCTTGCTGCAGGTGAAACCGATCGGCTATATGTGGCTGCTAACGCGTGCGCGTCTACGGCTGCACATTATGCGTATGCCTCATCAGATGCGTTTACCCGGGGTGCTGTGGCGGGAGATGTAGAAGCATCAGATGTGAATGGCCAGGATAGCAAGTCGCATGTATCAGTTCCGGTAGCACCACAGGCAACTGTGTCTGCTTTTAGCAGTATAAACTGGGGAACTGCCGCTAGACAGCCCTATACAGTCTCCGAAGGCCAGGGTAAAGTGGTAAACGGAAAGCTCTACACCTTCGGGGGATTCGATAGCCGTAAATCCACTTACACTCCCACAAGCCGTGCCTACCGCTACGATCCAGTGGCCAATACCTGGTCAGCAATTGCGCCCATGCCACCCATGAATGGCACCAACTATGGAGGTGTTACCCACGCAGGTTTTGCAACCGATGGCACTGACATTTACTTCGCAGGGGGCTATACATCGAACTCGTCTGGCACCGGCCAGATTTTTGGCACAAAGGAAGTATGGAAATATATTGTTGCCGAGAACCGGTATGTTCGGTTGCCTAATCTGCCAATCACAGTAGCCGCGGGCCAGCTAGAATTTTTGAATGGCAGACTTCATCACATTGGAGGAACAAACGCCGCACGCACATCTGATTTGGGAAACCATTATGTGCTGCAACTAGATGACCTAGCGGCGGGCTGGAAATCTCTGGCGAATCTTCCTTCTCCCCGGCACCACGCAGGGTCAGCAGTCTATGGGGGTAAGATTTACCTTATTGGCGGACAGACGGGACATGACAGCAACTTAAGCACATCAAAGCTAGTACACCAGTATAATCCGGTAACAAACATTTGGACGCGGGTTGCAGACCTGCCTGTGCCTTCGGGCGCAAGTGGCAGAGGGCATATATCGTCTGCTGTTATTGTGGTTGATGACCGTATACTGGTGCTCGGTGGAGAGACAGAGCATATTTCGGGTGTAACCAATATGGTATCTGCTTACACACCTGCTACAAACACATGGGAGAGCCTCACGCCACTGCCCGCGCCACGATACTCCGGAGTGGCAGCATGGTTGAACGGCAATATTTACTATACGGGTGGTTCCTCTTCAAGCACCACCTATAAAGGTGTGCCAGGTGTCACAGAGGCCCAGCAGCAGGTTTCCAGCCTCACGCTGTATGACGCGAACACCAAGCAGGCGATACAAACGCTCACCGGCGGCGCAACCCTGAACCTGGCTACGCTGCCCTCCAGGAAACTGAACATCCGCGCCAACACCAGCCCCTCCAAGGTAGGCAGCGTGGTGTTTGCCCTGAGCGGGGCCCAGAGCAGGAATGCGACAGAATCCATAGCCCCATATGACCTGATGGGCGATGACGGCGCCTGGACTCCGTCCGTCGGCAGCTACTCCCTGAAGGCTACGCCCTATACGAGTTCAGGCGGCGGCGGAACGGCGGGGACGGCGCTGACGGTTGCATTTACCGTTGTTGACCAAGAGCCAGATACAAATAACCCATTGATCAGTAACATAAAGGCCACATCCGGCCGCAGCTATGTGCTCGCCGATCTGGCGGTGGGGGTGCGCGCCTACACCGACCGCACCTACGAGGTGACCAGCGCGCCTGCCTCTCTTGCCGGGGCGGCGCTGGTGCGCACGGCCAACGACGACAAGCACAGCAGCGCGAGCGCGCTGCTCTCGTTCGAGCTGAGCGAGGGCGCGACGGTGTACGTAGCCTATGACCCGCGGGCCACGGCCCTGCCCTCCTGGCTCTCGGGCTGGCAGCAGCTCACGGACAGAATAGGAATCAACGACTCGAAGATCAGCTATATGAACATCTACAGCAAGAGCTTCCCGGCGGGCGCGGTGAGCCTGGGCGGCAACAAGCAGAGCCCGGCCGCGGGGGCCGAGAACAACTACTTCGTGGTGGCAAAGGCGGCACAGGCCGTCCTGTCCTCTGAGGCCAGCAGTAGTGGAGGAAACACTTTGTCGAAGGCAGATAACAGGGGCTTAGGCCTGAAGGTTTACCCGAACCCAAGCTCTGGCGGGCAGGTGTATGCGGAGATAAGCAACTTCGGCGGGCGGGAAGCCCTCACGGTCACCCTGCACGACGTGCTGGGGCGGGCCGTCGCCTCCGTGGATGCAGTGACTGACCAGCAGGGCTACCTTTGGGTGGAGGTGCCGGGGCACACGCAGCTAAAGCAGGGCATGTACATCATCCGGGCAAGCGCCGCAGGCGGGAAAGCCCAAGCCAGGCTGCTGGTGCGGTAGGATGCCATGGTGTGACAAGCAAGACTGCATACTTACAGTCTTGCTTGTCACACCACTTGTAAAACAGGGCTATAAACACAAGTTTAAAGTATTGGAATTTATCAGGGAAAGTACATAACATCAACAAACCAGAAGTTACTGACAAGACCTAAGCTCGGTTAAATATAGAATCAGAGGTTTTCATATAAAGTAGCCTTAACAACAGGGGTATTTAATAGCTCCTGGCTGCTGGTAGGGTGCCTATCTGAAAACCATTGATTGTACTTGGCATTTAATTAAAATTATATATTCAACACACCAGTCACAAATGAAACAGAAATTTACCACCCTTCTCCATTGTCCGCCACTACTAAATATCAGGTGGCTAGTGCTCCTGCTAATCGGATTTAACATCGGCAGCACAGCCCATGCTGTTGAGCGGCAGATACAGGATGCCAGTCTGATATCCAATATAGCCTCAAGTAGCGGCCGCAGTTATGTGCTCGCTGATTTGGCGGTGGGGGTGCAGCCTTATACCGACCGCACCTATAAGGTAACCAGCGTTCCTGCCTCTCTTGCCGGGGCGGCGCTGGTGCGCACGGCCAACGACGACAAGCACAGCACCAGCACCTCATTACTGTCCTTCAATCTGAGCGAGAGCGCGACGGTGTACGTAGCCTATGACCCGCGCGCCACGGCGCTGCCCTCCTGGCTCTCGGGCTGGCAGAAGCTCACAGACAGAATCGGCGTGGACGACTCGAAGATCAGCTATATGAACATCTACAGCAAGAGCTTCCCGGCGGGCGCGGTGAGCCTGGGCGGCAACAAGCAGAGCCCGGCAACTGGGGCTGAGAACAATTACTTCGTTTTGGGCAAGGCAGCGGAGGCACCTGCGGCAGGTTTGATATCCAATATATCGGCCAGCAGCGGGCGAAGCTATATATTGGGAAATCTGGCAGCAGGCGCGCCCTTCTACACCGACAGGGACTACACCGTCACCTCCGTTCCTTCCACTCTTGATGGCATGGCCTTCATCCGGACAGCCAACGACGACAAGAACAGCACGGCCTCCTCGCTGCTCTCCTTCAACCTGAGCGAGAGCGCGACGGTATATGTAGCCTACGACCCGCGCGCCACGGCCCTGCCCTCCTGGCTCTCGGGCTGGCAGAAGCTCACGGACAGAATCGGCGTGGACGACTCGCAGATCAGCAGCATGGACCTCTACAGCAAGAGCTTCCCGGCGGGCGCGGTGAGCCTGGGCGGTAACAAGCAGAGTCCGGCCGCGGGGGCGCAGACAAACTATTTTGTGGTTGCAAAGGCCGCAGAGGCGGAACAGTATACGCTGTCAGTCTCCACCACAGGCAGCGGTACAGTAACCAAAAGCCCGAACCAGGCTACCTACGCCTCTGGCACCAGCGTTAGCCTTACTGCGACGCCAGCTTCCGGATATGCGTTCAGCGGGTGGAGCGGCGATGCCACCGGCACGTCCAACCCGCTGTCGGTGACCATGGGCGGTAACAAGACCATCACCGCCAACTTCACGCAGTCGCAGCCCTCAACAGGCCTGATCAGCAACATATCGGCCAGCAGCGGGCGGAGCTATATATTGGGAAGTTTGGCAGTAGGCGCACAGCACTACACAGATCGCACTTATAAAATAACCAGCGTTCCGGCTTCTCTAAGCGGAGCCTCCCTGATAAGGACAGCCAACGACGACAAGAAGAGCACCAGCTCCTCGCTGCTCTCCTTCAACCTGAGCGAGAGCGCGACGGTATATATAGCCTACGACCCGCGCGCCACGGCGCTGCCCTCCTGGCTGAGCGGCTGGCAGAAGCTTACCGACAAAATCGGTGTGGACGACTCGCAGATCAGCAGCATGGACCTCTACAGCAAGACCTTCCCGGCGGGTGCGGTGAGCCTGGGCGGCAACCTGCAGAGCCCGGCCGCGGGGGCGCAGACAAACTATTTTGTGGTTGCAAAGGCCGCCACTGTTAATACAGAGCAGGAAGTAAAAATCAATTTCCAGCTGGCTACCTCCACTACACCTTCGGGCTATATCAAAGATTCGGGGCTGCCTTTCGACGCTGGCAGAGGCTATGGCTGGGTCGATCCTGCCACGAAGCAGCCACGGGACCTTTCTGCAAACATGCGTGAACGCTCTGGCTCTGTGGAAGCGCGCCTGCGGACGCTGTCACAGATGCAGGCAACTACTAACGGACAGGTGCCAGGCACCTGGGAATACGTAGTGCCAAACGGGTCCTATAACGTTTCGGTGAGCGTGGGAGACCCTAGCTATACCGATAGCAGACACCAGATAAACGTAGAGGGCAAGGCAGCTATCAATGGCTTTGTTCCTTCTTCGCAGGCATTGTTCCAATCGGCAACGGTTTCCGTGAACGTGAGTGACGGCAGGCTTACCGTGGATGCTGCGGGGGGTACTAACACGAAGCTCAATTACATCATCATTAGCCCGGCAACGGCTGGGGAAGATATAATTCCACCGGTGGCTACCGTTAGGTTTACGGGCACCGAACAGTCGGCGGGCGTATACAAGAACGAGGTATATGTATCTGTAGCAGCCTCAGATGAAGGAGGCTCCGGACTCGCATCGGTACAGTACAGCCTGAATAATGCAGCCTATACCGCCTACACGGAGCCCCTCAGGATTGGGAACCCCGGTAATTATACCATCAGGGCGAGAGCAACAGACAATGCGGGGAACGAGACCGTCACCGATGTCCAGAACTTTAGCGTTGTCTCCGCAACAGCGAGCAATGCCTATATGGTTCTGGAGAACCAGAATTTCTTCCCTGCTCCCGACGAGCTAAGCTTCTCGTTGATCCAGAATCCCTGGAGGCGTGAGAATAGCGATGGCACCTTCACGCCCTACAACGAGAACCACAACAAGGTGAAACTGCGCATCCATAACAAGGGAACGGGGGCGCTCGTCATCAGCAACTTTGCCTTATCGAACCCCAGTGCCTGGAAGATCTCTAAATTGAACGGCGCGGCCTACACGGCTTCGGCATTGCCGCTGTCGGTAGCCTCTAAATCAAATGTCGAGCTAGAGGTAGAGTTTATTGCGGCAAACCAGGCAACCCGGGTGAAAGTGCTGCAGGATGCGCTTTATATATCATCCAACGATGATCTGGCGCCTTACAAGGAAGTAAAACTGCGGGGGCTGTGGCAAAAGTATGGGGAAGGCAATTCAGAGCCTTATGCACAGGAGATAATCAACGCACTTGGCTTTAAGACCAGAATCGGTTTTGGTGCGAGCGACGGCGCATCTGATGGATCGTACGTAATGCCTAACTCTGATGAAATCATCTCTGCTTATTTTCAGAGGGTGGATCCGAGCAAGGACGTGCAGGTTATCCAGGTGGCCGCGTACCATGGCTGCTGCAATGATGTAGAAAACTTTGAGTGGCATGCGAAGGGCAGTTCTTATAATACATCCCTGTTCACACACGAGAACCTGGACGGCCAGTCCCTTCTGCCAAGGAAGAATGGTTCTACTTCGCTTGCTAGTGGAAAAATAGCCGTCCCTACGGCGACTACAGCTAACCCAAATGCCGCCTTTGGCTTCAGAGTACACAAGTCTTATTCTGACAGGACTAAGAATGATGGGGGTAAGATTGGCATGCGCATCTGGAAAGCGGTGGATGGCAATGGCAACGTTATTCCAAACGCTTACCTGATAGGTGCAGATTACCTGGGCACTTCGTACACGAACTACGACTATCAGGATAATATATACTATATATCTAACGTGAAGCCAGAGGCAGGCCCTGTGCATTATTCAGAGCTTGGTGCGACTCCGACCACGGATTTTGATTTTGGGGCTGTGATGACAGGGGCAAGTAAATCCCTCACAATAAATCTCAAGAACCTGGGCGGTAACTACGCTGGTGGCAGCGACCCGGACATTCAGATACAGAAGGTGGAGATTGTGGGGCCGAACATGGCTGATTTCACCACCACAGCGCCTGCCACCACCACACTGGCTGCACAAGCTTCTACCAGTGTAACCGTTAATTTTAGCCCCGGGAGCCTCGGTATCAAAAATGCGGCGCTATTGGTGTATTACAACAATGCAACATCGCCGTTACGTGTGCCGTTATATGGCATCGCAAACAGCAACAGCGCCACTATCACTGCTGTTAAGCGTATTAAGGGCGCTGCTGATAGCAATGTTACCATCGGTGGCAAAGTGTGGGAAGCAGATGCCAGCTACCGGCAGGGCAGTATAAAGCTGGATAAGCAAATTGTGTCTACAGCCATCGCGGCCACGGATGACGATGTGCTGTACCAGACGTACCTGTCGGCAGGCGCCAACTTGGCTGAAACTCGCTACGAGATACCGCTTGCCAATGGCAGTTATATGGTCAGAATGCACTTCGTGGAGAATTACTGGTCGGCAACAGGATCGAGGGTGTTTAACATAACCGCTGAAAATCAGCTTCGGCTTCCAAACTTCGATATCTACAGTGAAGTTGGGTACAGAAGCGCAATGGTCAAGGATTTCGACATCAACGTGTCGGATGGTGTTCTCAGCCTGAAGTTTAACCCGACGGCAGACCGTCTGGCCATAGCAGCTGTCGAGATATACAGAGCAACGGCAAGTGGCGCACTCGCCGCTACGTCTGTTGAAGCCAATGTCATGCAATTGGCAGAGGGCAGCAAGGCAGCACTGCGCGTTTACCCCAACCCGACTTCTGGAGGGCAGGTATATGCGGAGATAAGCAACTTTGGCGCGCGGGAAGCCGTCACGGTTACCCTGCACGACGTGCTGGGGCGGGCCATCGCCTCCGTGGATGCAGTGACTGACCAGCAGGGCTACGCCCGCGTGGAAGTACCCGGGCACACGCAGCTAAAGCGGGGCATGTACATCATCCGGGCAAGCGCCGCAGGTGGGAAAGCCCAAGCCAGGCTGCTGATACAGTAGATTCACAACACAGGCTATAGGGAAGGCGCGGCAACTTTGCCGCGCCTTCCCTATTTATTGCGCATGGATTTAGAGTGAGTTTAACCATTAAATTAGGTGTTTAGCCATTATTTCAGAAAATAGGTAGAATAAATGCAAAAAGTTAAGACCTAAAATCTATTTTTGCGTATATGATTCTCATATAAAATTATACATTCCTTATAAAGGCTGAAAACCAATTGTATACCCCTTGTCTATCCTCCTGTGTTTTGCTACTAAGGATCCTGCTTAGGACTTACCAAACTGATAGTAGCTGAATAGAGGCACCACATAGTTCCGCATTTTTATATCCACTTGATACAGCGGCTTATCGTGTAGTTTCAGTTAGTGCTGTAACAACAGATATGAACCCAAGTATTGAAAGCAGTTAATTCAACCAATCCAGATGAAAGAAAATTACAACGACACCAATCACCCGGTCGTAGTGCCTAAGCCCCAATTCATTATATTAATACTTATACTGCTGGCTTCTTTTACGGTATTCCCGCCCACGGTTTCCCGTGCGCATGCAACCAGTACTGCGATATCCTCAAGAACTGATGCTGGAGAACCCCGCCTGAAAGTGGCGCATACAAGCAGTGCGAAGGCTGCGCGCCTGGCCGAAGGCACTCCCTGTTCCCCACTCAGCATGCTCCCCTGCGACCAGCTTCCTGTGGCAGTGCCCTTTAGGCTGGATTTTGAGGCGAGCGAAGTCGGTATTCCGGATATAAATGGTTTGGGTACCGGCTTTACCCTGGTAGACGCCTATTCCGGCACCAGGCTGACTGCAGACGGGTCACCCAGCGATCCCTCTGTTCCGGGGTATGAGTCGTCTAAGCTGAAGGTGGAGGCGGGGAAGCTTGAAATCCTGACAAACAAAGGAATTGCCTACCAGGAGAACAACAACCAACTGAACTCCTTGGGTGTGCGGGTAGACAGCCGCGGCAAGTTGCAGGTGGAGACCGTGCTCATAAGCCCTTATGCCGGTGCCAACGCTGAACAGGCCGGCCTATGGTTCGGCCTGAATGACAAGACGTTTGTAAAACTTGCCGTGACTGCAAACAGGGTGGAACTGCGACGGGAGATAAATGATGTATCGGCAGGCACAGGCTCCGCTGATCATCGCATCACTGGCACCATCAGCGGCCTGAATACCAGTGCGGTGCGACTGAGGCTGCTGATAGATCCTGCCAATGCCACCGTACAGGGTTTTTATTCTACCGATGGAACCACCTTTATAAATGTAGGGGAGGCATACAGCATATCGTGGCTGAGCATTGCCGGAGCGGGCCTGACCAGCAGCACCGCCCACGCCGGAATTTACGCTACACACCGCAATGGCTCAAAGCCAGTAGCGTATACCTTCGACAACTTCTCTATTACTGCCCCAGGCACTTCGGCCAATCCTAGCACGTCGTCGCCACTGGTGAGTAACCTTACATCCAGTACCGGAAAGAGTTATACTGTAACCGCACTGGCAGTAGGTGCCAGAACATATACAGACCGCACGAACCAAGTGACAAGCGTTCCTGCTGTACTATCCGGTTCAGAGCTCGTACAGACGGCCAATGATGATAAATGGAATACCAGCACCTCATTACTGTCCTTCAATCTGAGCGAGAGCGCGACGGTATATATAGCCTACGACCCGCGGGCCACGGCGCTGCCCTCCTGGCTCTCGGGCTGGCAGAAGCTCACCGACCGGGTGGGTGTCAACGACTCGAAGATCAGCTATATGAACATCTACAGCAAGAGCTTCCCGGCGGGCACGGTGAGCCTGGGCGGCAACCTGCAGAGCCCGGCCGCGGGGGCGCAGAATAACTACTTTGTGATGGCTAAGGCCACCGGATCAGAGCAATATACGCTGTCAGTATCCACCACAGGAAGCGGTGCAGTAACCAAAAACCCGAACCAGGCAACCTATTCCTCTGGTGCCAGCGTTATCCTGGAGGCGACGCCAGCTTCCGGATATGCGTTCAGCGGGTGGAGCGGCGACGCCACCGGCACGTCCAACCCGCTGTCGGTGACCATGAGCGGCAACAAGGCCATCACCGCCAACTTCACGCAGTCGCAGCCCTCTACAGGCCTGATATCTAACATATCGGCCAGCAGCGGGCGGAGCTACATGTTGGAAAATTTGGCAGTAGGCGCTGTTCATTACACGGACCGCACCTATAAAATAACCAGTGTGCCTGCTTCCTTAAGCGGAGCGCCCTTCATCCGGACAGCCAACGACGACAAGAACAGCACGGCCTCCTCGCTGCTCTCCTTCAACCTGAGCGAGAGCGCGACGGTGTACGTAGCCTATGACCCGCGCGCCACGGCGCTGCCCTCCTGGCTCTCGGGCTGGCAGAAGCTCACTGACCGGGTGGGTGTCAACGACTCGAAGATCAGCTATATGAACATCTACAGCAAGAGCTTCCCGGCGGGCGCGGTGAGCCTGGGCGGTAACAAGCAGAGTCCGGCCGCAGGGGCAGAGAATAATTACTTTGTGATAGCAAAAGCCGCCACAACCAATCAAAATCAGGCCCCTGTAGCCAATGCAGGCCAGGACAAGACAATCACACTCCCCCAGGATAATGTAACACTGGATGGTTCAGGCACGGATACAGACGGTACAGTCGTCAACTACAACTGGAGCCAGGAAAGTGGGCCTAATGCGGCTAACTTTAGCAGCACTACTGTTGCGAGGCCTACTGTGAGCGGCCTTGTGGCGGGCAGTTATACCTTCAGTTTAGTAGTGAGGGATGACAAGGATGCAGTCAGTGCCCCTGATCTGGTTAACGTTACCGTTCAGAGTGCTGACACACAGCCTGACGCCTGTTATCCCATCAGTATGCTTGCTTGTTCACAGGTGCAGCTTAGCCTGCCGGTCAACCTTACCTTTGGGGGAAGCATTAGCAATACTGTTCCAGATAAAAACGGCTCAGGCACAGGCTTCACCATGGTGGATGCTTACTCAGGCACGCGCAATACAGCTGACGGAGCACCGAGCAACACCAACATACCTGGCTATGAGCCATCAAAGCTGACAGTAGCCTCCGGGAAGCTGCAACTGGTCACCAACAAGGGAATCGCCTTTCTGTCCAGCAACAACCAACTCAATGCGCTGGGGGTAAAGGTAAACAGCAGGGGGCAACTGCAGGTCGAGACGACGTTGATTAACCCTTACTACGGCACCGCTTCCCAGCAGGCGGGGGTATGGTTTGGGCTAAACGACAAAACCTACCTTAAACTAGCTGTTACGGGCAACAAGGTAGAAATGCGGCGCGAGTTTAACGATGATTCCGGCACTGCGGAGACCGACCAGCGCATTACCAGTACCATCAGCGGCCTGAATAACCAGGTGGTGCATCTGCGGCTGGAGGTGGACCCTACCTCGGGTACCGCCGAGGGCTTTTATTCCACCGATGGGGTGACGTATGTGAACGTGGGACAAAACTACTCCACGCCGGGGCTGAGCATCTCAGGCATGGGCCTGACCGGCAGCACCGTCTTTACCGGAATCTTCGCCACACACCGCAACGGCTCCAGCCCCGTCACCTACACCTTCGACGACTTCAGTGTGAAAACATCGCTGCGGCCCTATGTTACCGCGGTACGTCCGGCTCCCGGAGCCACTAATGTGCCTCTAGACAAGTCTGTCTCGGTTGATTTAGCATTCCCGAGCGGCAAATCGATAAACGGCAATACTGTGAACACAAACACTGTAAAGCTATATACCGTTGCTCTCGGAGGAGGGGAACAGGTGACAGGAACCGCGGTGAATGCGACGGCCGCAGGCGATGCCATAACGCTTTCAGCGTCACTCAAGCCAAACACCACATATGAGTTTATAATTACGGACCAGGTCAAGGACGGCAACGGGTACGCGATGATACCTTTTTCTTCCCGCTTTACCACAACCGGCTCCGTCCCCGAAACCCCGACCGAATTAGTGGGGGTGTCTTTTACGGAGCAGATTCTGATCGATAATTCCTTTGGCACCAACGGGTTCACGAGCCTGGCAATTGGGCCGGACCACCGGCTGTATGCAGCAACCTCGGAGGGGAAAGTCGTGCGTTGGGACATCGCCGCAGACGGAACGCTCACCAACCAGGTTACCATTACCCTGTTCGGGACCACCCCGCGTCTGCTGATCGGGTTCAGGTTTGACCCCGCAGCTACCCGAGGAAATCTGGTAGCCTGGGTCAGCCACTCCTCAGGGTCTTTCAACAACGCGGAAGAATGGTCCAGCAAAATATCTAAAATCGATCTGAACGATCCGGCCAACCCGCAGGTGAAAGATTATGTCATCAACCTGCCGCGCTCCTACAAAGATCACTCTGTCAACTCCATCGATTTTGGACCGGATGGCGCCTTGTATGTCGTGCAGGGCAGTAATACGGCCATGGGAGAACCTGACTTAGCCTGGGGAGAGCGGCCGGAAAGGCTGCTTTCAGGCGCCGTGCTGCGCCTGGATATAGCGAAGGCAGAGCAGCAGGCACTGCCGCTGAATGTGAAAACCGCAGAGGGAGGCACCTACAACCCTTATGCGGCGGGCGCTCCCCTGACCATATATGCGTCGGGCGTGCGCAACGCTTATGACCTTGTGTGGCATACGAACGGGGAGTTGTATGTGCCCACCAACGGATCTGCCGCTGGAGGAAATACCCCGGCGCTTGCGTCTGGAACTACCTGGTCTAACGGGCAGGTGTATAGTGGTGCGGATATCGCGGCCATGAATGATGTCCGCATCTCGCAGAACGACTACCTTTACAGGGTTGCCAAAGGCGGGTATTACGGACACCCCAATACGCTGCGCCACGAGTATATACTGAATGGAGGCAACCCGACAGAGCGGAAGGACCCGGGAGAGGTGGTTTGGAACATAGACGGCGTGGCGTACGGCTACCCTGTGGGCACGCCTATTGAACCGAACTTCAGGGGATGGGCCTACGACTTTGGCATGAACATCTCCCCGAATGGCGTGATAGAATACAAGAGCAGCGCATTCGGTGGAAAGCTAAAGGGCAAATTACTCGTATGCCGCTTCAGCGGCGGAGACGACTTGATTGTGCTGGAGCCCGGCGTAACGAATAAGGATATCATCAAGGCCACAGAGGGCATCAAAATTCCAGGTCTGCGCCGCCCGTTCGCAAACCCACTGGACGTGGTCGAGGATGTGCTTACCGGGAACCTCTATATATCAGAGTACTTTGACGGGAATGGCAAGGGCCAGCCGCGCATTACCCTGCTCAGAGCGGACCAGACAGCCGTGGCAGACAGGATAAACGCTGGCGGCGATGAGTATACAGACTCGCAGAACCGCACTTGGGGAGCAGACGGCTACTCTACTGGCGGCGTTACAGCATCAAAATCATTTGATGTGGCGGGTACAGTGGATGATCAGCTTTATCTCCACTACCGGTATGCCTCCTCCGGAGTTCCTTTCAGCTATCAGATACCTGTCAGCACTTCCGGCTCCTACACTGTAAAGCTCCATTTCCTGGAGCCGTACTTTGGGGCGCCCGGTGGGAAAACAACAGGACTGACTGGTGCCCGCGTGTTCCATGTGGATGTTGAAGGGCAAAGGGTACTCAGCAACTTCGATATTTATGCCCAGGAAGGAGCCGGTAAGGCAATTGTCAAAACGTACAGCAATGTGTCAGTGACAGACGGAAAACTCTCCATTGACTTCACCTCGGTGAAGGACAACGCCATTATCTCAGCGATAGAAGTGATACCAAACACGCTTGCGACAGCGCAGGTCAGCGCCGAGCAGCAGGATTTCGAAAGCAATGCTTCCGGTCTGCAGATATATCCGAACCCGACCTCTGGTGGGAAAGTGTTCGTGAACATCGAGAATTTCGGTCAAAACGAGCCGGTCACTGTGACCGTCATGGATATGGCAGGCCGCCTGATTCAATCGCAGGACCTTGTGACAGATGCCACCGGAGCCGGAAAGATAGAACTTACGTTAGACGGAGGCACTGTCCGCGGACTTTACTTCATTAGGGCGGCCTCTCCGTCTGCCAGCAAGGTAGGGAAGCTCCTGGTTCAGTAACAGGCAGAGATGCGCCACATATAGCGCCCGCTACTATACTTAGCGGGCGCTATATGTGGCGCATCTGCTTTGTTGCCTGGGCGGGATTGGCATATATAGCAGTCGCAGCCACTAAAATTTATTCACAGGAAAGAATTCTCCAGTGCTGGCAGAGGCTTGCATATGGTAACCTGTACGGTATGTGAGGTGTTGCTAAGGTAATGATTACCAATATATTAAGAGGTTTTGTAATACAAAAATTTATTTTATAAAACATATATATTATTTTGACGTTCTTGATATAAATTATAATAATAGTCCGCTTTGAGTAAAATAGTAACCCTTATCATCCAGCTGTTTCTCTGCCAGTTGATAGTTTTTACCTGCTTTGGCCAGGCCAGCAAGCCATTCACTATCTATGCTTACCCGAGCAGGTTCGATGCAAAGGCGGAGGCCTACTTCGCCGCAAACGGGTTTATAACAGAGGATATAGACATCATGACCCAGGGGAGCATCGTTTACGCGAACGACCCCGCCAACTTTGACCTGGCCCGTATCAAGCGTTTTCTGGATAAGAAGTTCCCGGACATGCAGAGCGAGGGCATGCTGGTGCTCGACTGGGAGGCGGGCCCATACAAGGCCCTGCGTGACCTCCCGGCCACAGACAGCGGCTTTAAAGCAGCCGAGGAGAAACTGATAGCCCTGCTGGAGGAGGTGAGGAAACTCAGGCCGAACCTGAAACTCTCCTACTACGGGATTCCTTACCGGACCTGGAGCAAATGGCAGATCGATAATTACAATCCCGCCGGGAAGTTCGACAATCTTCTGTCCAAAGTCGACTTTATAGCCCCCTCTATCTATATGGTGCATGCAGATGAAACCGTGGGGCATGAGCGAAACCTGCAGTATCTGAAAAATAACCTGGATGCTGCGCTGGTATATGGCAAAAAGTTTAACATCCCGGTCACGCCTTTCATCTGGCACCGCATACACACCGGCGATAAAATGTACGGGGGGAGATTATCCAGAAAGAAGTGCTCGCAAGCTATATCCGATTCATCTCATCATATGCACTGGATGGCTATAAGACAGCGGGTGCCTACTGGTGGGACAATGCCAGCAACCGGCTGAGTAACCTGAACGGGATAGATAACCACCTGAACGGTACTGTACACGATGCCGCCACATATGACCTGATGCTTGTGGAGTATGCGAAAGAGATAAAGCAGGCGTTGAACAAATAAGCTTCTTCTAGTAGAATGTGGGTTAAGGCCAGGACAACCAGTATCGGCTAAACCGACACCCGGACGGCGGTTAAGTCAAAAACACGTAAATTTGAAACTTCATGCAGACGCAGGATGAAGGGATGTATATAGATTTAACAATCGCCTGAAGAAAAGCAGGTTGTGAAAGCGGGCTGCAGCTTTTCCATTCCTCCTGCACTCTTGTAAGTGTATCCTCCACTTTGAGAGGCAACTGAAGGAAGCCGTTCTGCTTAGAGCGAACTAGCAAACATATATGAAAGTATTATTTGTATTTGAATTAGGGCTGTTACATTACCGTGTTCCGATACTGGAAAAGATAGCTAAGGATGAGCGTGTGCAGAGATGCGATGTGATCCATACCGAGCAGCACACTAAAGGCAGCTATTATTTTACCGAACTGAAGGCCAAGGTCAGGAAATTTGGCATGTTCAAGCTTTTGCCGGAAGTAAGCCACCTGAAGGATGATTATGATGTGGTTGTATTCTCTTTCAACCTCTGGAGGCCGAGCTGGTTTTACAGCCTGTTTTCCCCCAGAAAGGCCAAGTACATCTTATGGGGCCAGGGTTTCGGAAGAACCAATAATTACTGGGTAGCCAGGCTGGCCAAAATTTACTTCGCCAAATGGGCAGACGCCGTAATCTTCTATACGCAGAGCGGGTGCTTGGACTTTCAGCAGCATGGTATTCCAGCGGAGAAAATGTTTGTAGCCAGAAACACGTTGCACATAGCTAACGCTGGGAGATCCGAGGAGGTGGAGAAAACTGATCTGCTTTATGTCGGCAGAATCCAGGAGCGAAAAGGGGTGGATGTGCTCATCAGGGCCTTTGCCACTATTGTAAAGGACGTTCCGCAGAGCGTGATGATCCGAATAATTGGAGACGGGGATACCTTGATATTGCGGGAGGCCGCGGAAAAGTATGGCCTGCAGGACAAGGTAATTTTCGAGCCCGGCGTATTCAATGAGGCAGATCTGAAAGAAAAATTCTCCAGGGCTATTGCATATGTTTCTCCCAATCATGTCGGGCTTGGGGTGGTGCACAGTTTCGCATATGGCGTTCCGGTCATCACGAATAAAAACAGGAAGCATGCCCCGGAGTTTGAGTACTGTGATAACTCCAACAGCCTGCTGTATGAGGATGAGGAAGAGGAACTGCCCGCGTTGTTGAAGGAAATCTGCAATAATGCAAGTTTACAGCGCGAGCTTTCTGCGGGAGGCTTCAACTATTATGATCGTAACTTACGGTCAGATGTGATGGTAAAAGGTTTTCTGGATGCATTTGATTATGTGCTGCGGGAGAATAGGGAGCCAGCCTTACAAACTCAGGATCGTCGTTAAGATTACCCAATGAGCCTGGGGCTATTATGCAGGCAGGCTCTTTTGAGTTAGTTTCTTAACCTGCTAGCCAACCGTGCCCTCTTGACAGGCCCGACCTGTCAACCATTCTGAACCTCATAGCCGAAACAGAATTACGTTTACTTATATTTAAGAATATGCTTATAACTATTATTGCCGGAGCCAGACCTAACTTTATGAAAATTGCCCCTATCATCGAGGCGATTAAAAAGTCTGCGCTTGAAGGACATACCATCTCCTACAGACTGATTCATACGGGCCAGCATTATGATAAAAAAATGTCTGGTGACTTCTTCGAGCAACTGGGCATCCCGGAGCCGGACGCCAACCTGGAGGCGGGCGGCGGAACCCAGGCAGAGCAGACCGCAGCCATCATGGTGCGGTTTGAGAAAGAACTGATGAACCACCGGCCAGACCTGGTGGTGGTAGTGGGCGATGTGACCTCTACCATGGCCTGTGCCATTACTGCACAAAAGCTTCGTGTGCCAGTGGCGCACGTCGAGGCGGGCATCCGCTCCGGAGACTGGGGCATGCCGGAAGAGATAAACCGCATGGTGACGGACAGCATCAGCAACTACTTTTTCACTACCTCCGAGGCGGCCAACCAGAACCTGCTAAGCACCGGCGTGAGCCGCGACAGGATTTTCTTTGTGGGCAACACCATGATAGACACCCTCCTGAAGCAGCAGCCCAAATTCCGGGCACCCCAGTTCTGGGATGAACTAGGCCTGAAGAAAAAGGAGTACCTGGTGATGACGCTGCACCGCCCTTCGAATGTGGATGACCCAGAGCAACTGGCAAGGCTGCTGAATGTGCTGGAGGAAGGCACGGAGCAACTGCCGGTTATTTTCCCGGTTCACCCCCGCACCCGCAACAACATGCAGAAGTTTGGCATCAGCACCAACCACGTGAAGACGGTGGAGCCGCTTGGTTACTTGGAGTTCAACTTCCTGGTGCAGCATGCCAAAGGCGTTATCACCGACTCCGGCGGCATAACTGAGGAGACCACTGTGATGGGCGTGCCCTGCATGACGCTGCGAACCTCTACTGAAAGACCTGAAACCTGTACCATTGGCACCAACGAGTTGCTTGGCACCGACAGCGAAGCGCTGAGAGAGGCTCTGGAGGTGCTTTTCGCGGGTGGCTGGAAAGAAGGAGGCATCCCGGAGCTATGGGATGGGAAGACGGCAGAACGCATTGTGCAGGCACTCCTGCACCTGCACCAGCCCGAAACCGCAGACCTGCCTTAACTGCATGAGCGCAGTTACAACGTAGCCAACAGATACAGCGTCCGTATACCTCATCAGCAACTACTGCCTATATAAGGCATACATGCAGCAGCTGCGCGCGCGAGGATTTTGAATAACATTAAATGATAAACATAGGGACAGGCGTAGTGCACCTTTTGAAGAACATGGGGCCGCGTTACGTGGCTTACCGGGTTCGGCACGAACTGGAGAAAAAAGCGGGTGTCCTGAAGCGGCGGTTCCCCGATAACCAGCCGCACAAAAGCTTTATCCCGCTGGAGCAGTGGCGCGCTGACGCCGGCACCTTTCTTTTTGAAGACAGGCGCGATATAAAGCTGGAGAAGAACCCCGCATCGGCACTGAAGGAGAAAGCGGAGCAGATTCTCGAAGGTAAAATGACCTTTTTCAGCTCCCAATTATATGACCTCGGGAAAAGCTATGACTGGCTGACGAACCCGGATTCAGGCTTCCGCTACGACAACACCAAGCACTGGTCCCAGATCAGCGACCTGAACCCAGCCGCAGGGGATATCAAGTATGTGTGGGAAAAGTCGAGGTTCAGCTACCTGCATACCATTCTGCGCTACGACTACCACTTTGAGCAGGACAGCGCCGAGTGGGTTTTCTCGGAGATTGACAGCTGGATAAAGGCTAACCCGGTCAACTGCGGCCCGAACTTCAGGTGCAGCCAGGAAATATCGCTGCGCCTGTTTAACTGGTGCTTTGCCTTGCATTTCTACAAAGGCTCACCAGCCCTGACGGACGAAAGATGGCACAGCTACCAGCATTATATCTACTGGCAGCTGCACCACGTGTACCATCATATCGATTTTTCACGTATAGCGGTCCGGAACAACCACGCCATCACAGAAACCGCCCTGCTTTGCCTTTCTGAGTTTTTGTTTCCGTTCATCCCGGAGACAAAGCAATGGTCGGCGCGGGGGAGGAAATGGCTGGAGGAAGAAGTAGCGTACCAAGTATATGACGACGGCACCTTTCTGCAGCACAGCATGAACTACCACCGGGTAGTGGTGCAGGTGCTCACGTTGGTGCTCTCGCTTGCTGAGAAAAACGGCAGGCCTCTGTCCGGGAAAATGTATGAGGGCGCCTACAAATCGGTGAACTTCCTGCTGCAGTGCCAGCAGCTGACCACGGGCAGGCTTCCGAACACAGGAGCAAACGACGGGGCACTTTTCTTTCAGTTCTCAGGCAGCGACTACACCGACTACAGGCCGCAGCTCAACGCGCTGCATGTGCTGCTGACGGGGGAGAATTTATATAGTGGTGCGGGAGCATGGGAAGAGGAGGCAGCTTGGTTCGGCATCGGCAGGCAGGCAGGCAAGAGATTCTCTGCATTGCAACAGGAGCAGGGCATCATATCCTTCCCGATAGGAGGGTATTACCTGATAAGAGACGGGGACACGCTGAGCCTGATCAGGTGCGCCAGGTACAGGGACAGGCCCGGCCAGGCCGACAACCTGCATCTTGATATATGGGTGGGGGAGCAGAACATGCTGCACGACGCCGGCAGCTACAAATACAACACCGCGCAGGAGCTAAAGCGGTACTTCAACGGTACGCAGTCGCATAACACCGTGATGGTGGATGACCTTGACCAGATGCTGAAGGGGGAAAGGTTTATCTGGTATTACTGGTCTGAGGCCACGAACGTGAGGTTGTCTGAAGACACAGCATATTATGTTTTTGAGGGCACCATTAAAGCGTTCGGGCATCTTTCAAAATATATAACGCACACCCGCACGGTAAAGAAGAAGAAAGGAAGCAACACCTGGTTCGTGCAGGACGAGGTGCAGGGCTTGCCGGGGGGGCATATACTGAAACAGATGTGGCACACGGCTTTTTCCGATGAGGTTGCCGTACGGCCGCTGTCTGCAGAAGCGGTTCCTTCGGAAAAGCAGGGCTGGCAATCAGTGTATTACGGCACCAAAGAAGCCTGCACAGAGATGGTGGTCTCGAGCGAGAGCCGGCAAATTCAAACCCTGATTCAAATTACTTAGTCATATGAAAATTTTATTGCTACATCAGTACTTTCTGGAAGAAGATGATCCGGGAGGGTCCCGCTTTAATGAGATGACCAGGCAGTGGGCAGACCAGGGGCATGAGATAACCGTTATCGCCGGCATGATGCACTACAATGGCCTGCAGAAGCGGGAGGAATACCGGGGCCGGTGGGTGAAGAAGAAAAAGCAGGGTAAGGTCACGGTGTGGCGCACCCACGTCTCGGAAAACTATAACTCCGGCTTTGTCGGGCGGCTCTGGGGGTATCTTTCCTTTATGTTTTCTTCCCTGTGGGCGGGCTTGTTTAAGGTGGAGGGGAAACACGATGTCATTCTGGTGACATCGCCTCCCCTGACGATCGGCATATCGGCCTACATCATGGCAAAAGCAAAGCGCGTCCCCTTTATTTTTGAAGTGCGCGATCTCTGGCCGGAGTCCGCGATTGACACAGGGGTTGTCACCAACAAGCTGTTTATCAGAGCGGCCTACTGGCTGGAGGCGTTCATCTATGAGAAAGCCGCGCTCATCAATGTACTCACGCCCGCCTTCCGGCAGGCCCTGATTGAGAAAAAGAGCATACACCCCGGCAAAGTCATTTTTATCCCGAATGCGGCAGACTTCAGCCTGTCCGACAGTTTATTGGGCAGCTTCGACGCCGCGGCCTTCAGGAGGGAGCACAACTGGGAGAACAGGTTTGTTATTACATACGTAGGGGCACATGGCGTCGCAAACCACCTGGAGCAGATACTCGAAACAGCGGACCTGTTGCGCCATACCCCTGCTTTGTTCGTGCTGATTGGGGACGGTATGCAGAAAGCTAAGCTTGTGGCGCAGTCCAAAGCCATGGGGCTGGACAATGTGCTCTTCCTTGCTCCGGTCGCAAAGGCCGATGTGTTCAAGTATATATCCGCCTCAGATATGGGCGCGTCGGTGCTGAAGAAGGCCGACACCTTCAAAACGGTGTATTCAAATAAAACCTTCGACTATATGGCCTGCCAGAAACCGATTCTGATGGCGATAGACGGCGTGTCGAGGGAACTGGTGGAAAAAGCGGAGGCCGGCGTGTTTGTGGAGCCTGAGAACCCAGCTGATTTTGCGGCGAAGATCTCAGAGTACATGGCAGACCCCGAGCGAATCCGGCGGGAAGGCATGAACGGCTACACGTTTGCAAAGCAAAACTTTGACCGCGAGGTGCTCGCCAACAAATATTTATCGTCTTTAAAACTGTTTAGTGCAGCGTATGTACCCAAACCTGTTGAAGCGTATTCTTGATGTTGCCTTGGCCGTGGTGGCCATCATCTTATTGCTTCCGGTATTTCTGCTGGTTGCCGCCGGGCTTGCTGTGGCCAACAGGGGGAAGGTTTTCTTTCGCCAGACCCGGCCTGGCAAAGGGGGGAGGCTTTTCCGAATCTTTAAATTCAAGACAATGAACGATCTGACGGACGAGCACGGCAAGCTGCTGCCTGATGAACTGCGGCTCACGCCTATGGGCAGTTTCGTGCGGAAGACTTCCCTGGACGAGATTCCGCAGATCATCAATGTATTAAAGGGAGATATGAGCTTTGTGGGGCCGCGCCCTTTGCTGGTGGAATACCTGCCGCTGTACAACAGCACTCAACTGCGCAGGCACGAGGTGCGGCCCGGCATTACCGGCTGGGCACAGGTAAACGGCAGAAATGCGATAAGTTGGGAACAGAAATTTACCTATGACGTTTGGTATGTGGACCACCAATCCTTTGCGCTTGACCTGAAGATACTCTATAAAACACTCTTGAAGGTGATGAAAAGAGAGGGGATAAGCGCACAAGAGCATGTCACGATGCCGCCGTTCAGAGGCACGGCACCTGAAGAACAAATGCATCTGGCTGCCAGTAGCACCAGCTGAAAACTAACGAAAAAGTAAGCCTCCTTCGTTTATATATACAGGCGCACGCTGAGGTAAGAAACGGCAGGCGGAGACAGTATTTAAGCCACATAACACAGACTTGCCTTCGGGTATCACTATGAAGAAATTGCTCATTATCGGGTGTGGGGGAGTGGGCGGCTCTGTCGCAAACAACCTGCAGGAGTTCGTGGGAGATCAGTATACGCTGGAGGGGTTTCTCGATGACAACCCGCAGAAAGCCGGGAAAGAGTGCTACGGCCACCGGGTTATCGGGGGGATTGATAAGTTGCGCGATTATTCGTCAGAGGTTGCTGTGGCAATATGCGTAGCCAAGCCTGCCACCCGGAGAAGCATAGTTGAGAGGCTTCGTTCATATCCAAACGTCACATTCCCGCCGCTCATTTCCAAACATGCGTACCTCTCCCACAATATTACGTTAGGTAAGGGCGTAATTATATATGCGGGGGCGGCCATCGACTACAACACCAGCATCGCGGACTTTTCGATCATTAACATGAACTGCTCCGTTGGGCATGACTGTACGCTGGCAAAGTGCTCCACGCTGGCGCCTGGGGTATCTTTGGCGGGCTTCAGTTATATAGCGGAGTGCGCGGAGATGTGCATCAACTCGGCCACCGTGCAGGGCACGCGGGTGGGGGAAAACAGCATCGTGGGCGGCATGGGCATGGTAATCTGCGACATTCCGGCCAACTGCACGGCAGTGGGCGTGCCCGCAAAACCAATTAAGTATCATGAGTAACACAGGAAATATGGATCAGAAAATTTGGCTGTCGTCCCCGCATATGGGCGAGAGCGAGTTCAACTTCGTAAAAGAGGCTTTCGACACCAACTGGATTGCCCCGCTCGGCCCCAACGTGGACGGCTTCGAGAAAGACATTGCCGGCTTTTTAGGCAACGGGGTGCATGTGGCGGCGCTGAGCTCCGGCACGGCGGCGCTCCACCTGGCCCTGATACTGCTGGGCGTGAAGCAGGGCGATGAAGTGCTGTGCCAATCCATGACATTCTCCGCGTCGGCCAACCCCATCGTGTACCAGGGGGCCACGCCTGTGTTTGTGGACAGCGAAGAGGAAACCTGGAACATGTCTCCGGTGTTCCTGGAGGCCGCCATACAGGACCGCATAAAAAAAGGCAGCAAGCCAAAGGCCATCATCGTGGTGCATCTGTATGGCATGCCCGCCGATATGGACAGCATCATGGAGGTGGCAGACAGATATGAGATACCTGTAATAGAAGATGCGGCTGAGGCGTTGGGTTCTACCTACAAAGGGAGGCCTGCGGGCACCTTCGGGGCCATGAGTATCCTGTCCTTCAACGGCAACAAAATTATCACCACTTCGGGCGGGGGAGCGCTGGTTTCTGCCAACGAGGACTGGATCAAGCAGGCACGCTTTCTGGCGACGCAGGCACGGGATGCGGCTCCCCACTACCAACACTCCCATATAGGCTACAATTACCGCATGAGCAATGTCTGTGCAGGAATCGGGCGTGGGCAGATGGAAGTGCTGCCGCTGCGGGTGCAGCAACGGCGCAGAAACTTCGAGTTATACGGCGAGGCCTTCCGCTTCCTGCCGGAGGTGCGGCTGCAGGAAGAACCGAACCAGGATTACTTCTCCAACAGATGGCTCAGCACCCTGCTGATAGACGATTTGAAGGACGCGAACGTGAGCCGCGAGACGATCAGGCTGGCGCTGGAAAGCCGGAACATCGAGTCGAGGCCGCTATGGAAACCTATGCACCTGCAACCCGTTTTTGCGGGCGCCCCCTTCTACGGCGACGGGACCTGCGAGCGACTTTTCGAAAAAGGCCTTTGCCTTCCGTCTGGCTCCAACCTGCCAGAGACAGATATCAGCAAGGTGATTCACATCCTTAAAGATTGTCTCAGCCTTCCGGTAACGGCTTAAGCAAACATCGCCACACTGGTCAGGTGGGCTATGGCGCATCTTGTCTGGAGGGTATGCTATGTGCGGGTGGTTGATGGTGAAGAGCAACTTGCCGTTTGCCGCAATATGTGCTGCATGCGTTAGCTGCTCTCTGCTCCATCCGCGGGGTACTGCCTTGCCACCCGTTAGTTCAGTCGCTGCACAGGCTGGCCTGCGGCACATTCACAGGAGAGACCATGTTTTAAGAGGTTCTGTAGGAAACCTGAAATTGAACTTTGTCATCAGGTATCCTACTTGCCCATAAAGCGTATAGCAGTTACCTGATATTTTTGAGTTTATATATAGAGAAAGATCTAAGGTGATTTTCCGCTGCCGGCGGGAATATTTTTGACGTGATAGTTCAGAAAAAACTCTTTCCATTTGCTTTAAACAGGCTTTTTGAGGGGTATATATAATTTGAGCATTTTATGCCTGAAAATATATGACGTTTTTTGAATTTAAGCGTATACAGAGTTCCGATTCGGAATAATACCAAGCATTATAATATGGTTTATGTCCATCGGAGACTTATAATATGATTAAAATTAAAATAGCATGAAAGTATTTCTACTCAAAAACTCCCTTCCTAACTGGATAATCCTGCTGATAGATCAGGTAATAGCGAGTTGGTCATTTGCCCTTTCTTATTTTCTAATCTGGCAGTTTGAGTTTACCCACATTCTAAGAGGGCACTTCCTAATTTACATAGGAGTGTACTGCCTCGTATCCCTTAGCGTATTTTATAACCTGCGTCTTCACACGGGCCTTATCCGGTACTCAAGCACAGTAGACATCTACAGAATTTTCTTGGCAGTACTAACAACAAGCGTCGTATATGGCGCGATCGTGGCGCTGGTGATTTCCTCCATGTACCACATCGAGTCAAACAACATATACCTTGTACTGCTGGTAAACTTCTTCATCTCTTCCAGCCTGCTCGTTATGCTGCGAATCGGCACCAAAAGCGTGTTTTTTTTTGTGAAGAGAAGTAGTAAAGAGAAGAAAGAGAATGTACTCATATATGGCGCCAACAGCAGTTCCATTCTGGTAAAAGAAGCCTTGGAGACCAGCGGACTCGGTAAGTTTGTGGTAGTGGGTTTTATTGACGAGGACCAGACAAAGGCTAACAAGAGCATCCACCATATAAGAATCTACCATACCAGCGAGATCGGAAGGTTACACCGCAAGGCCCAGATCGACAAGCTGATTATGATGAACGAAGACCTGCGGGAAGGGCTCCGGAAGCAGCTGATAGACAAGTGCCTGGAGCTGAACATCAAGGTGCTGACCGTTCCGCCAACTGCGCAGTGGATGTCGGGGCACCTGCAGATGAACCAGCTGAAAGACCTCCGCATCGAGGACCTGCTGCAGCGGCCCATGATTAACCTGGAGAGCGAGATGGTGGCAAGCGACCTGAGAGGGAAGCGGATACTGGTAACCGGCGGTGCTGGTTCCATCGGATCCGAAATCGTAAGGCAGGTGCTGCATTACAACCCTGAAATGGTGGTGGTGTGCGACCAGGCCGAGACTCCCCTGCACCAGCTGCAGCTCGAAATGGAAGAGAAGTTCCCGAATGCGGATGTTCGCATCTGTGTCGGTGACATCAAGAACTTCGACAGGATGTACACGCTTTTCAAAGCCTACAGCCCCGAGATAGTGTACCATGCCGCTGCCTATAAGCATGTGCCTATGATGGAGAACAACCCGTCAGAGGCCATACTGACCAATATCCTGGGTACAAAGAACCTGGCAGACCTGGCCGTGAGCTGTGATGTGGAGAAGTTCGTTATGCTCTCGACAGACAAAGCCGTGAACCCAACCAACGTGATGGGGGCCTCCAAGCGCATTGCCGAAATCTACACGCAGTCGCTGAACGGGGTTGATCTGCTCGAGACGAATACGGCAGGCCTTGGCATCAGCACAACACCGAGGACCAAATTTATCACTACCCGGTTTGGCAACGTGCTCGGCTCCAACGGCTCTGTGATTCCCCACTTCCGTTCTCAGATTGAGAAGGGAGGCCCTGTCACGGTGACGCATCCCGACATCACGCGGTACTTTATGACGATTCCGGAGGCGGTGCAGTTGGTGCTGGAGGCAGGCACCATGGGCAATGGCGGCGAGATTTTCGTTTTTGACATGGGGCAGCCGGTGAAAATCGTTGACCTTGCGCACAAGATGATCCGACTGGCGGGGCTCGTACCCGGCGTGGATATAGATGTTGTTTTCTCCGGGCTGCGGCCGGGTGAAAAGCTTTACGAGGAACTCCTGAACAAAGAGGAACTGACAATACCCACACACCACGACAAAATAAAAATATCGCGGGTAAGAAAATACAAGTATGCCAAGGTAGAGGGCGATATACGAGAGCTGCTGAGCCTGAACAAAAGCAACGACGACTACAGGTTCGTGAGCAAGATGAAGGAGATGGTGCCGGAGTATATCAGCAAGAACTCTAAGTATGAGGAACTGGACGCCTCTGCCAGATATAAAAGCCAGCTTTAAGTCGAAAGCTGAACATATAAACTTTTAAGCGCCCCGGCGCCAGGTTATATATAGCCTGGTGCCGGGGCGCTTCTTTGTGCTTGCAGATGCAATAGTCATTTGCTTCGCGCTTGCTATATGGCGGGAAGCACCTGTGTTTTCAGCTCCCCAAAGCCAATCCGGATGCCGTTCCGCTCCCCGAAGCCGCGCATAATCACTGTGTCATAATCCTCCAGAAACCGGCGCTCCGAGCCATCGGGCAGTTGCAGCGGCTGCGTGCCTTGCCAGGTCAATTCCAGCATTGAGCCATAGGAGCCGTTGCCGGGGCCGCTGATGGTGCCGGATGCATACAGGTCGCCTACCTGCAGGTTGCAGCCGTTGCTGCTTTGGTGCGCCAGTTGCTGGCCCATGCTCCAGTACAGGTGTTTGGTATTGGTACGGCTGATGCTGACAGGCCCACTGCCCTGTGGCTGCAGCAGCACTTCCAGATTAATATCGTAGTGGCGACTGCCCAGAAACTCGAGGTAGGGCAGCGGCCTGGGGTCCTGCTCCGGCCCCTTCACCCGGAACGGCTCCAGCGCATCCAGCGTCACCACCCACGGCGACGTGGAAGAGGCGAAACTCTTTGCCAGGAACGGCCCGAGTGGCTGATACTCCCACGCCTGCATGTCGCGCGCCGACCAGTCGTTGAACAGCACCAGACCGAAGATATAATCCTCTGCCTCATATGGTGTGATGCTCTGCCCCAGCGCTGTTTCCCTGCCCGCGATAAAGGCTACTTCCAATTCAAAATCCAGTTGTCGGGTGGGGCCGAAGGTGGGTGCCGCCGCATCGGGGGCCCTGGTTTGCCCTTTGGGGCGGTGAATAGCGGTGCCAGACACTACGATAGAGGAGGCGCGGCCGTGATAGCCGACCGGCAGGTGTCTCCAGTTGGGCAGCAGCGCGTTTTCAGGGCCGCGGAACATGGACCCGACGTTGGTGGCATGCTGCAGGCTGCTGTAAAAGTCGGTGTAGTTGGGCACATGCACGGGCATCAGCAACTCGGCATCGCTCTGCTTTACCAGACAATCGCGAATGAGGTCGCTGTTGCCGCTTATCTCGTCGTTGTCGTTGCGCAGCAGCTCCGACACCCGGTTGCGCACCGCCCGCCATATAGGCTTGCCCAGGGCGATAAAATCATTCAGGGAAGGGCGGTGAAACACGGTTGGGTCCAGGTCAGTCAGCACGAAGAAGTCACGGCGGCCGAGCACGCACAGGTCCAGGATGTACTCGCCAATGGCCACACCCACGCGCGGGTCCCGTTCGGGTGTGCTGAATATGCCGAAGGGCAGGTTCTGGATGGGGAATTCGCTGTCAGCGGCTATCTCTATCCAGGAGTGGAGGGCTGGGTCGTTGGCTCGTATCATATCGTGCTTGCATCAGTTTATAGAGTAAATATAGCTTATTTGCCCTGGATGGGAAAGCAAACCACGCGGCAGATGTGAGCGGAAGATGCAAAGGAAAGGATTGGCGGGCGCAACGCAAAAAACGCGGGGATGGCCTGAACCACACCCGCGTCTCACATGCTGTTTATATATAAATGAAAGGTTTTACACCGACAACGGCAGTACGTTTATGGCCTCCACGGCCCTTATCTCCGGCACAGCCTTCAGCACCGACTGCTCCACACCGGCTTTCAGCGTCATGGTAGACATGGGGCAGGAGCCGCAGGCGCCCAGCAGTTCCAGTTTCAGCACCATCTCGTCTGTTACCTCCAGCACCTTTACATTGCCCCCGTCAGCTTCAAGGTAGGGCCTTATCTGGTCGAGGGCGCCTTCGATGCGGAGCATGAAATCTTGATCTACGTTTATGGCTGCCATTGTCTTTAAGTTTTGATTTCTACTGGTTTTGTTTTGGACAGGGTAGCGTTGCGGACAGACACCTGCTGCGCCACGGCCTGGGCCAACTCTCTGAAAACACCCGAAGCCGCAGAATCGTTCTGTAAAACCGCAGGAGTTCCGGCATCGCCGCTCTCGCGGATGCTTTGCACCAGCGGCACCTGGCCCAGAAGTGCCACGTCGTACTTCTCGGCAAGCGCTTTTCCGCCACCCGTTCCGAATATATAATACTTGTTATCCGGCAGCTCGGCAGGTGTAAAATAAGCCATATTCTCCACAACGCCAAGCACTGGCACGTTTATCTGCGGCTGCCGGAACATCTGCAGGCCCCTTACCGCATCGGCCAGCGCCACCTTTTGCGGCGTGGTCACAATCACGGCGCCTGTAACGGGCAGCGCCTGCACCATGGTCAGGTGGATGTCTGAAGTGCCCGGAGGCATGTCCAGCAGCAGGTAGTCCAGTTCTCCCCAGTCCACATCAGAAATGAACTGGCGCAGCGCAGAACTGGCCATCGGGCCGCGCCACACCACCGCGCCATCGGCGGGCGTCAGGAAGCCGATCGACATCATCTTCACGCCATACTGCTGTACCGGCACGATGTAGTTCTTGCCGTGGTCGCCCTGGATCATCTGGGGGCGCTCCTGCTCCACACCGAACATCGTCGGGATGGACGGGCCGGAGATATCCGCGTCGATCAGGCCTACCCGCGCACCGGACTGCGCCAGCGCAATAGCCAGGTTGGTGGTAACCGTAGACTTGCCGACACCGCCTTTGCCGGACGCCACCGCAATGATATTCTTCACGCCTCTGAGCACTTCGGAGGTATCGCCGCGGCCCGAAGTCACGCGCGAGGTCATGTTCACGGTCACGTTGGCCTCTTTGTCCACCATCGTGTGGATGGCGGTCACGCAGGCGTTGCGGATCAGGTCTTTCAGGGGGCAGGCGGGCGTGGTGAGGATAACGGTGAAACTTACTTCCTTTCCATTCACCTGCACGTTCTCCACCATGTTCAGCGTCACGAGGTCTTTGCCCAGGTCGGGCTCCTCCACGTAGCTGAGGGCTTTTAGTATATCTTCTTTCGAAATAGCCATATATAAATGCTTTGGGATTCGCCCTGCAAAGATACTGAACAAAAACCGCTATTCATAAGCCAAGGCCTTTAGAGTGTAACAGGCCATCGCCTGTATAAGTTTGGCCCTGGCGCCATCTAAAATTATATAGGTGCCAATGCAACGCCAGGCAGGCCGGGCTGGTCATAAGGTCAGCTGCGCTCGCTATATGTAATTTTCCTCGGTCATATATGTCACGCCCAATGAAAAGCAGTATATTACTCTCCGTCTTCTTTTTTGCATCCATCACGAATGCGTTCTCCCAGGAAGCAAAGACATTCTATATGACGATCAACATGAATGACAAGGCCTGCACCCATATAGTGGACGGCTTGATTTCACCCGCGACTGTTGAGATACCCGGCAGGCAGCTTGCGCATTTTGAGCAGGCCGCCAGCAACGAGAAGCTGGAGAAATTTGGGGTGGCGGGCAGCCCCTGCGTGATGGTCAGATCATCTGCTGACCTTGCCATCGAGAACTATATATACCGGCAGGTACACGAGGAGGTGCAGCAGATTGGCATCCAATATAAAATACCCATCGCCGTAAACGGAAAACTGGTGCATTCTTTCTCAGAAAGGCGCAGCCAGCTCAGCAGGCTTCGGGAAGATCAAATAAAAGCCGTCCGGTTCCTGGACAAAGCGGCAGCGCAGGCTATATATGGGGACAAGGTGGTTTTCGGGCTGGTTGAGATTACGATGTGAGGGGAGTGATACGCTGGATGAACTCGGCACGATTATAGCAATTTCTCCGCCCCTGGCAGTTTTTTGCCGTAATTGAAAGAAAAAGCGACAGGCCATGGCAGAGACAATAATAGAAGTACAACAGGGTGATATTACTAAAATAAAAGTGGACGCGGTGGTGAACGCCGCAAACAGCAGCCTGCTGGGCGGCGGCGGTGTGGACGGCGCCATCCACAGGGCGGGCGGCCCCGATATTCTGGAGGAGTGCAGGCAGATTAGGGCGCGGCAGGGCGGCTGTGATACAGGGGAGGCCGTTATCACAACAGGCGGCAACCTGCCGGCACAGTACGTGATCCACACCGTGGGCGCCGTGTGGTCTGGCGGCCGCAACGGGGAACCGGAGCTGCTGGCCAATTGCTACCATAACAGCCTCCGCATTGCCTCCGAAAAGCAGTTGCGGAGCATCTCCTTCCCCAACATCAGCACCGGCATATACGGCTACCCCAAACCCCAAGCCGCGCAGGTGGCGGTGCAGGCAGTGAAGGATTTTTTAAAAGACAATGATACGAGCCTGCAGCGGATTGTTTTTGTTTGCTTCGACGCCGAGAACCTGAAGCTGTATGAGGGAATTTTGAATAACTGAATAGTAAACAAGGAGGTGAGGCCTATATAGTTTGCCACCAGGTTCCCCCGAATCAAGTTCTGGATGTGCCACTTTCAGGATGGCAAAATGGGTTAAAGATCAATAGGTGCTTGATTATTTTTGAATTCCTGATCAGGTATTCAGTCACTCAAAATTCAGTTATTCAAAATTCCCCGCAAGCCTTATCTTTGTCTTCCGCTTATCCCTTTGCCCATGTCCCTGATCCCGAAAGAAGTTGTTGACCAAGTGCTGGCGCAGGCCGATATTACGGAGGTGGTGGGCGATTTTGTGTCGCTGAAGAAGAAGGGCCAGAACCTGTGGGCCTGCTGCCCTTTCCACCACGAGAAGTCGCCTTCTTTTTCTGTTTCGCCGGCAAAAGGTATATATAAATGCTTCGGCTGCGGCAAGGCAGGTAACTCGGTGCAGTTTATCATGGACGTGGAGGGCACCAGCTTCCCGGAGGCGATCAAGTACCTGGCCAAGAAGTACAGCATCGAGATACCGGAGGAGCACCCGAACCCGGAGTACGCCAAAGAGCAGAGCGAGCGCGACAGCCTTTTCATCGTTTCTGAATTCGCCAACAAGCATTTCCAGCACAACCTGCATCAGCACGAGCAGGGCGGTATCGGGATGTCGTACCTGAAGCACCGCGGCATGAGCGCCAGCACCATCAATAAGTTTGAGCTCGGCTACAGCGTGGATGAGTGGACGGACCTGACAGATGCCGCCGTGAAAGCAGGGTATCAGCAAAAATACCTGGAAGCCACCGGCCTCACCATCGTGAAGGAAGACGGCAAAAAGTACGACCGTTTCCGGGGCCGCGTCATGTTCCCGATCCACAACGTGTCGGGGCGTGTGGTGGGCTTCGGCGCCCGTACCCTGAAGACGAACGACAAGAAAAGCCCAAAGTACCTCAACTCCCCGGAGTCCGATATATACCACAAGAGCAATGTGCTGTACGGCCTGTTCCAGGCGAAGCAGGCCATCCGGATGCAGGACGTGTGCTATATGGTGGAGGGCTACCTCGATGTGCTGTCGCTGCACCAGGGCGGCATCGAGAACGTGGTGGCCTCCTCGGGCACCTCGCTCACCGAAGGCCAGATCAAGCTCATCGGGCGCTATACCCAGAACATCACGGTGCTGTACGACGGCGACGCCGCCGGTATCAAAGCCTCGCTGCGCGGCATCGACCTGATCCTGGAGAGCGGCCTGAACGTGGAGGTGGTGACGTTCCCGGAAGGGGAGGACCCGGATTCTTATATCCAGAAAGTGGGCGACACGGCTTTCAAAGGCTATATAAAAGAGCACGCGCAGGATTTTATATCCTTCAAAACCAGCCTATATGCCGCCGAGACCAAAGGCAGCCCGGTAAAGAAGGCTGAGGCAATCCGGGAGATAGTGGCCTCCATCGCCAAAGTCCCGGACGCGATCAAGCGCTCTGTGTTCTTCCGGAGCTGCAGCCTTATCTTCGATATAGATGAGCAGGTGCTGATCTCGGAGTACAACAAAATGCAGCTGCAGCAGCCGCAGCAGAGCCTTCCGGATGAGATTATTTCTCCTCCGCCCGCCGAAATAGTGCCCGAGAAGCCGGTGTCGGATGTGGATTTGCTGCGGCGCTACGAGCGCGAGATTGTGCGGATGCTGCTCAACTACCCCGACCGTGTGCTGGAGGACGGCCTGAACACCTGCCAGTATATGCTGGAGCAGTTGGAGGACGTGGAGTTCCGGACGCCGCTGTACGCCCGCCTGATGGAGCTGATAAAAGACAAGCTGTGCGACGGCAACCTGGCTACAATCGAGGATTTTATCAACCACCCCGACCAGGAAATACGAAGCGAGGCCACCAACCTGCTCTCAGACCCGCACGAGCTGAGCCACAACTGGCAAACGCACCAGATTTTCGTGCCCACTGAAACCGACCTTCTGCCATATGGTGCGGAGCGGGCGGTGCTGCGCCTGAAGTGGCGCAACGTGGAACTGATGATAAAAGGGGAGATGGAGAAACTGCGCCTCGTCACAGACCCGCAGGAGCAGGTCCAGCAGCTCATGTTTATCCGCAACCTCAAAACCCTCCACTGCCAGTTGGGCGATATGCTCGGCATTGTGGTGAACAGGTAAATTACCTCTCCCCGGCCCTCTCCTAAAAACAGGAGAGGGGGTAAGAAAGCCGATTTCAAAGACCTCGCGGTGTCCAAAGGTCCCGCGAGCGTCTGACATCAGAAGCTTTGCTATATATAGCAGACGCTCGCATCTGCCCTGAAATGCTTCAGGGCAGATGCGCACGCTGCGAGGTCAGGGCTAATCTCCTATATAAGCTTCATCATCCTCAACTAAATCCGGCTCAAAACTGTTGTTCAAATAAAAAAGGGAAAGCGGCGTAAACTTCCTAATTTTGCGCTGCTTTACGGAAATACAACAAGCTTCGCTGCTGCCACCTATATAGAAGAGGCAGCACAGGCACAACAGAAACAGCATGGATTCCAATATAAATACCGATCTCAGGCCGCTGGATGCCATCGAGTCCGCTATCGAGGATATACGCCAGGGCAAAGTGGTGATAGTGGTGGACGACGACGACCGCGAGAACGAAGGCGACTTTATATGCGCCGCCGAGAAAATCACCCCCGAAATCGTCAACTTCATGGCCACCCACGGCCGCGGCCTCATCTGCGCGCCGCTCACCGAAGAGCGCTGCGAGGAACTGGGGCTGGAACTGATGGTGGGGCGCAACACGGCCCTGCACGCCACGCCCTTCACCGTGTCCGTCGACCTGATCGGGCACGGCTGCACCACCGGCATCTCCGCCTCTGACCGCGCCAAAACCATTAAGGCGCTGGTAGACCCTGAGACAGACCCGCACTCCCTGGGTAAGCCCGGGCATATCTTCCCCCTGAAGGCCAAGAAAGAGGGGGTTATTCGCCGTGCCGGCCACACCGAGGCAGCCGTGGATCTGGCGCGCCTGGCCGGACTGGCCCCGGCCGGTGTGCTGGTGGAGATCATGAACGAGGACGGCTCGATGGCCCGCCTCCCGGATCTCTTCCAGGTGGCAGACCGCTTCGACCTGAAGCTCATCTCGATTAAAGACCTGATAAAGTACCGCCTGAAGAAAGAGAGCCTGATAGACCGTGAAATTGCGGTGCAGATGCCGACGGACTACGGCAACTTCGACCTGTATGCCTTTACGCAGCGCAGCAACGGGGCCAAGCACCTGGCGCTGGTAAAGGGCACCTGGGAGGAAGGCGAGCCGATTCTGGTGCGGGTGCATTCTTCATGCGTGACCGGCGATATTTTCGGCTCGTGCCGCTGCGACTGCGGCCCGCAACTGCACGAGGCCATGCGGATGATTGAGCGGGAAGGCAAAGGGGTAGTGGTGTATATGAACCAGGAAGGCCGCGGCATCGGACTGATAAACAAGCTGAAAGCCTACAAACTGCAGGAGCAGGGCCGCGACACGGTAGAGGCGAACCTGGAACTGGGCTTCGGCATGGACGAGCGCGACTACGGCGTAGGGGCCCAGATTCTGCGCGACCTCGGCGTGACGAAGATGCGGCTGATTTCCAACAACCCCAAGAAGCGCTCCGGCCTGATGGGCTATGGCCTGGAGATTGTGGACCGGGTGCCCATTGAAATATCGCCGAACCAGCACAACCAGCGCTACCTCACCACCAAGCGCGACAAGTTGGGACACGAAATCCTGAAGGACGTCACCATCAAGCACCAGACCAACACGAATTATAAATAACGAAATCCTGAGTAAACGCGAGAACCCGCCGCTACTCAGGATTTTTCTTTTCAGGTGAGCGCTGTTGGCATAATATCAAAATCAGCCATCTCTTTTGCATACCCGCTCTGCAAGTAAATCGAACCACCCTGCACTTCCTTGCCCTTGTAGAGGGTTCCTGTCTCCAGGAAGGGCGCTTTTTATCTGGCCTTTCCTCCCTTCCTCAGAGTAAGCGGCTGATTATGCATGGGCTGTATTTATTTAAATGGCTGTAACAAAAATCACCTCTCATACCCATATCAGCCGGTTCGTTCAAGCTCAATTTTAAACTCCTACTGGAAATTCCCCTCCTTGGAGTGGGTAGGGGTGGGTTTAAGTTTTACGCAAAACCTAATCAGCAAAACCTGTTTGATAATAGTACCAGCTCTGCTTTAGACTTTGTGAAAGGCTTCAATGTTTTTTCCTGTTTATACGTCGGCTATATGGCACTGTATAATAGCAGTAGGTTTATTTTTCTGTGTTTATATACTTAATGTCAATGCGTTAGCAACTTTTTAGGGCCAGCGCGCATACAAAAGAAAGGAGCCGGGGCAACCCGGATACCGGTTAATAAATTGTACCATTAAAACCATTTTTAACATGAAAACATATATAGCGATGATGGGCATGTTGGTTTTCGCGGTTGGTGTCTCGCTAAATGCGCGGGGGCAGCAGGTTTCCGGCCAGGAGGTGCAGCAGTGGCCTATCGGGAAAGTAGTGCTGACGGACGGCGACATCCTATATGGCCCGCTGGCTTTTTACCGATCGCAGGATGTGGTAAGCGTACAGCAAGAGGACGGCGGCATCCATTCTTTCACGCCGGTGAACGTGCAGTACTTTGTGGGGCAGGACCAGCCCAGCGGCCGTACTTACCTGTTCAGGTCTTTGCGCTGGGATATGGGGCGAAAAGGCTCCGACTTTAAGAAACCAACCTTTTTTGAGCAGCTGAACCAGGGGCCGTTCACGCTGCTGCGGCGGCAGTTTGCCCGGTACGAAGAGCCAGGCCACCCAACAAACCTTTACAGCCAGCGCGGCGCCTCTTTGCCAGTGACCTTTGCCGCTATGGGTGAGCCGTATGAGTTTTACTATATACTGCTGCCTGACGGGGAAATTGTGACGCTGCAGAAAGTGCGCAAAGACCTGCACAAACTGTTTGGCGACAAATCGAGGGAGGTGAAGGACTACGTGAAAGAGCACAGCCTGGACTATGACCGGCCCTACAAGCTCATCGCCATCGTGAATTACTTCAACTCGCTATAGGCGGCAGGGCCTATAAGTCGCGGAGCCTGAGGGTGTAGTAACTCAGCAGACAGAACAGAACGATATAGCCAATGGCCGGCAACACAGCCCAGGCGGGAGAGAGCAGCTCGGTGGGCGTCGTCAGCTGGTCCAGCATCTCCTGGCCGGGCATGGGCGTGAGGCTTCCCAACACCTTCATCGGCATGTACTTGTCCACTTCGTCAGGTAACCGGAAATGCAGGAGCGGCTCCACGATTTTGGCGTAGGCCATAAATGCGATAATGGCCAGCCCGCTTTTTTTGATGAGAAACCCGAACAGCATGGCCAGCGTCATATAGCCCACCGCCTGCACAAAGTAGTAGGAGAGCGCGTCTATCTGGCCGAAGATGGCGCTCCAGGAGCGGTCGGTGCTGTGGAGCAGCCCGAAGTACAGACCCAGCAGGAGCAGGAAAACCGTGCCGAAAACGCCCAGCGCTAGCACCACGTAGAATTTGGCCAGCACCAGGTCGGCCCGCGAGAGGCCGTCGATGACCTGTTGCCGCAGCGTCCGGAAGCTGTATTCATCCGACACCAGCACAATGACCAGAATGCCGAACAGCAGGTTGAAAAAGCTGGCGATATAGGTCAGGTAGCGCCAGAAGGCGGGCAGGCCGTACATCTCCTCCCCCAGCTCGCTGCCATTGACGGTGACTTTGCTGCTGGCATACAGAATCAGCAACAGCAGCAGGGCATATATGGCCAGTATCACCCACACTGTGCGGTAAGGCAGAATTTTATGCAACTCTATGCGGAGTAGGTTCATCAGGCTTGCTGTTTTATGATTTCCAGGAACTGCGCCTCCAGGCTCTTGCGGCGCACCGTGAGCTGCGAAAGCACAATGCCCGCCTCAAACATGGCTCTGTTCACATCCATGCTGCTGTAGCCGTCCTGCAGCGTCAGGTACACGAGGTCGCGCTCTGCCCAGTACGTGTCCACGAAAGGGAGTTGCTGCAGCACTTCCAGCACGCGGGCGGTGTCGGTCGCGCCCAGGATAATCTGGTCTTTGTCCGAGAGAATGGTGTTGACCGGGCCTTCCGCGCGCAGCACGCCTTGCTGCAGCACGGCCACATGCGTACACACTTTTTCCACCTCATCCAGCAGGTGGCTGGCCAGGATGATGGTCTTGCCTTCGGCGGCTATTTTCAGAATCAGTTCGCGCACCTCGGCAATGCCCTCGGGGTCCAGGCCGTTGGTGGGCTCGTCCAGCACCAGGACCTCCGGGTCGTTCAGCAAGGCGGCGGCAATGGCCAGCCGCTGCTTCATGCCCAGCGAAAAGCCTTTGAAAGGGCTGCGCTTCCGCTGCTCCAGCCCCACCAGTCGCAGCACCGGATCGATTTTGCCGTAGCCTGCGCCTTTTACATCGGCAACAAGCTGCAGGTTCTTTTGCGCGCTGAGATAGGGGTAGAAGTTGGGTGTTTCGAGCAGGGCGCCCACGCGGCGCTTCGTGTCGCGGCTGATGGGCTGCCCGAACCAGTAGAAACTGCCCGCGCTGGGCCAAATCACGTCCAGCACCATGCCCAGCGTGGTGGTTTTGCCGCTGCCGTTCGGCCCCAGCAGGCCATAGATGCTGCCCTGCCCCACGTGTATCGAAAGCCGGTCCACGGCCTGGAGGGAGCCGTAGCGTTTGGAGAGGGAGTTTATTTCCAGTATGTCTGCCACGCGTGCGTCGGTTTATATCTGCTGCTTTACAGCTTTACCTGCCTATATAAATCAGGTGATGCAAATAAAAGCATTCTGCCGGAATAAACACAAGGGCCGCCGGTTTGCGTACTGTCCTTACCATGGCACTACACGACAAGCTATATATAGGCACCTCGGGCTGGAGCTACCGCTGGCAGGGCGTTTTTTACCCGGAGGATTTGAAATCAGCGGAGCGGCTGGGCTACTACGCCACGCGCTTTAACACCACCGAACTCAACAGCAGCTTCTACCATTTCACGATGGCAAAGACCATTGAGAAGTGGCTGGCGGAGACACCACCCTCGTTTAAATTTGCGGCCAAAATGCACCAGGAAGTGACGCACAAGCGGCGCCTCGTGGACGCCGAGGAGCCGGTGGAGAAGTTTATGTCGCGCTTCCTGGCAATGGGGGAGCGGCTGGGGCCGGTGCTGGTGCAGTTGCCCGGCAGCCTGCACTTCGACTTTGGCGTGGCGGCGGATTTTTTCGGGATGCTCCGCGGGAAGTGCCCTAACGCCGTTTTTGCGCTGGAGGCGCGGCACAAGTCGTGGTTTACGGAGCAGGCGCAGGAACTGCTGCAGGAGCACGCCATCACGTGGGTGATCACGAGCGCTGGCAAGCGCTTCCCCGGCCTCGAAACAACCACCACCGATACCGTGTACCTGCGCCTCCACGGCGACGAAAAGCTATATGCCTCCGCCTACACCGACGAGCAACTGGAGCGCTACGCCTATATGGTACACGACTGGCTGCTGGACGGGAAGCAGGTATGGGTCTTCTTCAACAACACCATCCTCGGCAACGCCGTCTTCAATGCCGACAAGCTGCGGGAACTGGTGCTTCATATATAATGGTGGGCACTTTCGTCCCCCTTTGAAGGAGGTGAGGGGGATGATTTACCCCTTCTGATACACTAAAACCAGCGGCCGCCTTCTGAATTATACCTTATCTTTGCAGAACGAAACAGCATATTAAACCGGCAGGCACGCATCATATATAGAGAAAAGCCTGCCATATATAAAACACATGAACCAACAAACAGACGGAATCATATTCGACCTCGACGGCACGTTGTGGGACTCGACGCAGGCGGTGGCCGATGCCTGGCAGACCTCCATCAGCAAACTCGACTACATAGACCGCACCGTGACGCAGGAGGATGTCCGCGCCATCACAGGCATGCCCTACAATGCCATATACGACAAGCTGTTCCCGAACCTGAATGAAAACCAGCGGCAGGAGCTGATGGGCCTTTGCGCCGAAGAAGAGCTCCGGCACCTGAAAGCGGAGGGCGGGATTTTATACGAGGGGCTGGAGGAGACGCTGACTTACCTGCAACAGAAACACCAACTCTTTATTGTGAGCAACTGCCAGGTGGGCTACATCGATATTTTCCTGGAGTACCACAACATGCAGCGCTTCTTCACCGACCACGGCTGCTTCGGGGATTTCCACAAGCCCAAGGGCGAGAACATCAAAGACATCATCCGGCGCAACAATCTGAAATCAGCGGTATATGTGGGCGACACCAAAGGCGACTACGAAGCGAGCCAGCTGGCCGGGGTGCCGTTTGTATATGCCCGGTACGGTTTTGGCGAGGTAGCAGCAGATGTGCCCCATATAGACCAGTTCGCAGACCTCCGGAAGTTGTTTTAAGGCCGTTACAGGTCATTAAACCATATATAGCGAAAGAGGCATGGGCACAGATTCACATCAGCGCATCGAGCTTTCCGTGACAGCCGCCGAGGCGAATTGGAAGGCGCTGGCTTTTGCCTTTCCGGTGATGGTGCTGCTGCTCGTGCCCTATATATGGCTGTGGCCGGAGCAGTTCTCTTCCGAAACCATAGCAGGCCTGGCGAAGACGCATGGGGCCCGTATCCTGTTGCTGCCTTTCCTGATGATGCTGGTGTTTATACCGGGAGCGGTGGTGCACGAGTTGCTGCACGGCCTTACCTGGGCCGCCTTCTGCAGGCGCGGCATCAAGTCCATCAGGTACGGGGTGTACTGGAAAGCGCTCACGCCCTATTGCCATTGCGAGGAGGTGTTGCCGCTGCGGCCCTATGTGCTGGGTGGGATGATGCCGGGCCTCGTGATGGGCATACTGCCTGCCGTGGTGGGGGTTATCTGGGGCAATCCGTGGGTGTTTTCCTTCGGGCTGTTTTTCACGCTGGCCGCCGCCGGCGACATGCTGGTGCTCTGGATGCTGCGCCACTGCCACGCCACCGACCTCGTGCAGGACCACCCCGAGAAAGTCGGCTGCTACGTGCTGCGCGAAGTGTAAGACATAATTTTAATGCTACTTTACCCGAACCTCTAAAGAAGTTCATGATTTATGATGATGGGTAAATTACTCAAGCAAGCGACACTTCTAGTTCTGCCCGGAGTGAAAGCTCTTCCAGTTTTTCCGGGAGGCGCTGCTGGGGGTAGGGGCCCTCTGTTCCGAGAGTTCCCGGTGCCGCGGGAGCGGCAGCCGTCTTGACAAGGGGCCCCAACCCCTGGCAGGAAACGAAATAGAGGCCCCCTACCCCCGGCAGCTTCTGTTACAAGGTGCCGAAGGGGAAGTAGTTTACCCCGAAGCATTTCGGGGAGGCCACTCGGCCTGAGAGCACCAAAACAGGCTATAGAACTAAGAAGAAGTTATTCCAATAGGATGAACGACGGTTCTCAGCGTAGGCAAAATTATATCACTTTACCATGCAGCCAAATCAACACCACGTCTCCCTGTTCAACCTCCTCATCCCCTTCCTGGCGAAGCGCGACATCAGCAGCCTTACGGCGCAGGAACTGCAGGCTATATATAGCATCCCGCAGGCCGACCTGTTGATTTTGCTCGGCAACAGCAGTTTATATGTGGCGGAGCAGGCGGCCGTGGCCTACCGGGAGGGGCTGGCAAAGGAACTGATGATTTGTGGCGGCATCGGCCACTCCACGCATTTCCTGGAGCGCAACATCCGCCGGCACCCGGTTTACAACAATGTGGACGTGGGAGGCAGGCCCGAGGCAGATATGCTGCAGGATATTCTGGTAAAATACCTGGGGATGCAACCGGGCGAGATCATTCTGGAGAACCAGTCCACTAACTGCGGCGGCAACGCCACGGAGGCCCGCAAGGTGCTGGAGAGGCTGCAGAAGCATCCAAAAACCTTGCTGCTGCTGCAGGACCCGGTGCTGCAGCGCCGCACGCAGGCCTCTTTTGAGAATGTGTGGCAACAGGCGGAAGTGCAGTTTATCAGTTATGCGGCCTTTGTGCCGCTGCTGCAACTGAAGGAAGGAGCTTTCGCCTTCGCAAACGAGGCCCACAGCGAGTTCTGCGGGATAGACAGGTTCCTCTCTTTGGTGATGGGTGAAATACCACGGCTCCGGAACGACGCCAACGGCTACGGCCCCAGGGGCAGCGGCTTTATCACGGCCGTGGAGATTCCGGCGGAAGTAGAGGCGGCTTACGAAGAACTGGCCACTTTATATCCCTTTTTCGTGCGGAAATAGGCTGTTTGCAACTACCTTTGCACAGCATTTGCGGGCGCTACTGCCCCAGGCCGAATGCTGTTGAGCTGATTTCGGGATAAATGCTTACCTTCCGCGGCCATTCACGGGGAGGTAAAGCGAACAAAATTCAAACAGCGCATATACTCCTTTTCAACTCAGCTAAAACAAGGACCCCATATATGAAAAAACAATCCAGACGACTGTTCCTCGGTAACGCGACCGCCTTTTCGCTTGCCGGTTTCTTTGGCCTGATGCCTGCGTCAGCTAAAAGCAAAGCGAACAAGAAAGGTGATTTTGTGCATCACGTATACTTCTGGCTCAAAAACCCGGACTCTGCCGAAGACAAAGCCAAGCTGATAGAAGGCCTCACCACCCTGAAAAAAATCAAGCCCATCCGCCTGGCGCGCATCGGGGAGCCCGCCACCACCAACCGCGATGTCATCGAGCGCGGATACCAGGTGTCGTGGCTGCTGTTTTTCGACAACCTCGAAGACCAGGAAATCTACCAGACGCACCCCGTGCATCTGAAGTTTGTCGAGAATTATTCAAACCTTTGGGAAAAAGTGGTGGTGTACGATTCAGTGGACGTATAGCCTACTCAGAGCGCATATAAATTTAAAAGAGCCACCTATATGGGTGGCTCTTCTGCTTTACAGCGGCAGCTTTATATCCTGCATCAGCCTGCCCACCGGGTACATCAGGTGCGTGTACTCGTAGTGCGGCGTGTTTTTATATATAAAATCGAGCTGGGTGCGGGCGTCTTTGGCAAAGTCCGGGTCCTGCTTTTTGCGGGCCTCCAGTTGCTGGCGCAGCGCCGGGTCTTGCTTCAGGTACTCCGCCGCCAGGTCCTCGAACACATAGTTCGAAAAGTGCTCTTTCTGCATCAGGATGGAGTCGAAGAAGTTCCAGTTAAAGTAAGAGTCCACGGCCTGCGGCTCGAGGACCTCCACCAGAAAGCGGTTGGCAGGTTGGTTCATATACACCACGTAATCCCCTTTGAAGAACTTGCGCGGCATGCGCTTGGTCGCCACCTGCACATCCGTATGTAAATAATGACCCTCATACGGTCGCTGGCCTGTTTTGTAGTCGGTTATATAGTAGGTGTCCAAGGTGAAGGTGGTGTCTTTTTGCAGTTGCTGCAGCTTTACTTTATCCGTCTTCAGGCGCGCAATCACCTCGTGCCAGGCCTGCGGAATGATATAGGCGACAGGCTTTTCCACCGTCACGGTCGGCGTAAATTCATTGTAGTAGTTGATCATCCGGCTGTACGGCGACTTCCGGTCGTAATACAGGCGGTCGAGGCCGCTGACCTCGCTTGGCTTGTATTTGGCCTCATAGCCCAGAAACGGAATCTGGCTGACCTTCGTAGTGTCCAGCTTCCAGTCGAGCGGAAATTTTTGCTGCTGCAGGGTCTGCTGCTTTGCCTGCGCGCGCAGTTCGCCAATCTCTTTCGCGTCGCGGTGTACCGTTTCTATCATGTTCTCCATCAGCTTATAGGTTGCCTGCACGCGCTGGTAGAAGGGCTTCAGCATATGCGTTTCGGGCACAAAGCCGATGGTGTTATAGAGCGTGGTATAACCCGTGGCGTAGCGCGGCGATTCCATAAACCCAATAATGCCTTCGTCCGGCGTGTCGCCTGCGTGGTTCATATAGGGTACCATCGGGAACTTGTCCTGCTTCATGCCCGCATAGAGCGTAGGCAACATTTTGCCATTCAAATACTTGGCCAGTATAGGGTTGAGTTTGTTGTGCTGCGTCGCTATCAGCGTCATCACGTGCTGGTAATCGGCGCCGTTGGAGGTGTGGTTGTCCATGAACACATCCGGGTCCCACTCCCTGAAAATTTCGTGAAAGGTCTGGGCATTGCGGGAGTCGGTTTTGATATAGTCGCGGTTCAGGTCGAGGTTGCGGGCGTTGCCCCGGAAGCCGTAGCCCTCAGGGCCGTTCTGGTTGGTGCGGGTGTGGCTGTTGCGGTTCAGCGCCCCGCCGATGTTATATACCGGGATGATGGCCAGCACCACATTGTCCAGTTGTTTGCGTCGTTTCTTGTCCTGCAGGTAGTCGCGCACCAGCAGCATGGTGGCATCAATGCCCTCCGGCTCCCCCGCATGAATGCCGTTCTGGATAAGCAAAATGCGCTTGTTCTTCTCCCGGATAGAGGCCGGGTCAAAGTCCCTGTCCGTTGACACCACCACGAGGTGCAGCGGGCGGCCCGCATCGGTAGTGCCGTAGGGCATCATCTTCACTTCCTCGTAGGCGGCGTCCAGGCGCTGGTACCAGTCCATGGCTTCCGCATAGGTGGCGGTCTGGTTGCCGTTTCCTTTTTCGTAAGGTGTTTTTAAATCGGGTTTGTCTTGTGCGGGAGTGCCAGTGGCTAACAGGGCAGCTAAAAATAGGGTCGTGAGCATGTGTCGGGTTGATGATAGGACTGCAATGTTACCGATTTTTGCGCCAACATGGTAGCGGGCGGCTGTGAGAAGCAGGCGCTTTATATAGGACAGGAGAGGGTATGGCAGCAGTTTATTTACTGCCTATATAGGAGAAGAATATATAGCTGATTTGATTAGGAGCTTGAGCCGATGCTAGTTATATTGGTTAGGAGGCAATGCTCTACTTCTCTATCAATTCGCGAATAAGGTGTTTCGGTAGGGAAGCCTAGATATACGGTTTTTATATATAGTGCAGTTAAACGTCATAGCGGCTTATATAGGGTATATAGCCGCAAATTGATTCAAAATTTATCCTGAAAGGAATCAAAATGAAAACAATCAATTTTTTGATACTATTAATATCGCTATTGATAGTAATCAGTTCCTGCGAAAGGAAGGATGTTGATATTTTCATCATTGAAGGACAAATAACTGATGATATCTCGAATCAACCGATTGAAGGAGTTGAAATTAGAGTCGATGCTATCAAATCATCATCAGGTATGGGTATAATCTCTAATGGTAAACGTAAAACAGTTGGTAAGGCGACTACTGATAGAAATGGATATTATAAAGCCAAACTTAAGGTGTTTAATGGAGCTCAAAGGCTGGAAATATCTATAAATGAAAATAATAAGAAAGAAGGATATGCAGACGGTTATTTAGACGCCTCCCTTTCAACTCTTAACAAAGGTGCAAGTACTATCTTCAATCATGCTATTAGCCCAACAGCTATACTTAAAATCAAGTTTATAAATACAAGTCCACAGTCTAATGCCGATAAGTTTATACTTAATTGGTGTAACTGTGGACAAGGATTGACAAAAGGAATCATAAACAGAGAGAATTGTGGTACAGTGAAAGAAAGTGAAGGGGGGCAATGGATAGGGGAAGATGTTTGTGGTGTTTATACAATTGAAGCGGTCGCTGGAAGAAAATCAGACTTTTCCTGGTATGTGACCAAGAATAATGAAACTAGACTATTCTTAGATTCTGTTTTTGTAGCACGTGGTGTACTAAATGAATTTCTCATAAATTATTGAAGTAGCTTGGTTGAAAACCTTCTGCGAACACGGCACAGGCACCATACCTAATTCCGTCTCGTACAGCCTGTGCTAGTCAACCAAGAAAACGCCGCGGCAGACAAAGACGTTAATGTGAATGTAAAAACTAGAAGAAGTGCTCATTAAGAAAATCTCATCCACAATAGATGTGAGAATTCTTCAGGAGGTTACCAGACTTCTTGAAATAAGAGCAGATGAGGATATCTTTCAATTGGCGCCAGAGCAGGTGGCAGGGGTTGAAGAATCCAGGGAGCAAATAAGAAATGGAAAGTTTCTGACAAATGAAGAAGCTAAAACAGAGAATCAGGAGTTGCTAAACTTCAGGTAACTTACCCTGTAATGGCACAGCAGGACAGAGAACTGCGAAAGTAAATATGCGTAACTTTAAGCAGGAATCAAGGAATTTGAGAATGGCAACACCGATCCAATTTATAGTCGACCATGAGGGACGTAAGAAATCAGTCATTGTGCCCTTCAAGCAATGGGAGGAACTGAACCAGCGATACGAAAGGCTAAACAACAAATTCCAGATTCTTACAGGGATTAAAGAAGCGATGACTGAAGTCGAACACGCCCGCAAAGCAGGCAAGGAACTCCAAACCCTGACTGATTTTCTGGATGAAAGTAGAGATTAGAATTACCCAAAACTTCAGTAAGCGGGCAAAATACCTCATAAAGAAATATCCCTCCCTGATTAGCGAACTGGAGGCACTTGAAAAAGAACTTACCGAAAATCCGCACCTGGGATAAGCCTTAGGCAATGATTCCTATAAAATCAGACTGTCGATTAAAAGCAAAGGGAAGGGGAAAAGCGGCGGGGCAAGGGTCATTACTCATATAGACAGTGAAGTAATCGGTACTGTTGAGAAAGGAGCGGACGGAGAGATCACAGTTTAGCTCCTGACCATCTACGACAAATCAGAAACGGCATCCAGATCCAATAAAGAACTGAAAGCACTCATTAAGAACAACAAGAGCTGACTAACCCTACCTCAAATAGCGCTGCCATATATGCAGTGCATAGACAACACAACAGCATATATAGACACATCATTTCTTACTATCCGTCCTTACACCCGAAGGAAGCTTTTGCGGGGTGGTGGTAGGGCCGAAGACAGTTATTTTCCCGTTTTTCACCTCCATGCGGTCAATAAACACCACGCGTTCGTCTCCTGTTTCGGTTGTTCTGGCGTGGTAGACGATGAACATTTCCTTGCCGTCCGGGGAGTACGTGATGCTGTTGTGGCCCGTGCCTGTTACCGTGCCGCCTTTGGCCGTGTTTTTCTGCAGCACCGGGTTATTGGCCGCTTTCTGAAACGGGCCCAAAGGCGAATCGGAGGTGGCGTAGCCAACGGCATAATGCTGGCCACCGAAATAATTGGCCGAATACATGATGTAATACAGGCCGTCTTTCTTGAATGTAACCGACCCCTCCGTCCAGCGGCGGTTCACTTCGTTGGCTGTTACCGACCGGCTTTCCCACTCGGCCTGCTTGTCGTTGAGGCTAACGGGCGGGCGCAGCAACAGCACCGGTTCGCCGATAACGCCGGAGAAATCGGGTTTGAGCTCTACGCCATATACCCAGCTTTCTTCTATCTCTTTGAACCAGCCTTTATTCCGGGCCCAGTCTGCTATCTCGCTTTCCACGGGGTGCTTGTAGGCCGCGCGGGAGTAGTATAGATATACTTTGCCGTCGGTATCAAAAAACACGTTGGCATCGATGATGGGGTAGCCAGGGTCAAAAACCGGTTCCGGGGCCATATCCATAAAAGGCCCGGTAGGCTTGTCGGCCACCGCCACCCCGATGCGGAAGTTCTCCTCCTCGTTGGTTGGGTTCTCCTTCCACTGGGCGCTGTAAAACATGTAGAACTTTCCGTCCACCTCATATACCTCGGGTGCCCAGTAGGCCCCGCCCCAACCGGCATTGGGGTCGCTCCAGCCGTTTTTGTTGTCGTGGAAATACACCTGCCCCTCCGGCTTCCAGTTCACAAGGTCTTTGGAGGAGTAAGCAGCAAATCCCTTCTCTGCTCCGCCGCCCGTGCCATACATATAATACATATCCCCGGTGCGCAGCACGTAGGGATCCCCGAACTGCACGTCCAGGGGGTTCGTGTAGGTGGCTTGGGCTGTACGGGCTTGCTTCGCTGTCTGGGCCGTTGCAGGCTGCAAAAACAGGCCAGCCAGGAAGAGATAAAAGAGCAGGGAATATTTCATGGGAACGCTTGGAGGGCTATATATAAACTGCTTGCAAATTTCTCACACCACTATCCGTTTGAACCGGCTGCGGTACTTGTCGCTGGGGAAAAATTTGCTGTCGAGGCTGTACTTGCCGGGGCCGATGAAGAAAAGCGCAAGAAAGAGGATGGCGGCCTCCGCGGCGTGGGAATAGTCGTTGAATGCGTCGCCGGCCGAGAGATGCCGGGCTGTGGCCACCAGCATAACGGCCAGGAGCAGCAGGCAGGCGGGGCGCCAGAACAGACCCAGCACCAGCAGCAGGCCGCCCACCGTTTCGGCGGTGCCCGCCATAAAGCCCCAGAACGCGGGCGCGTGCGTGATGCCGACCACTTCCATCGCTTTCCCCACGGCTTCCCAGTAGGCCACACCGCCAGCCAGCTTCGGCCAGCCGTGCAGGATGAACATAGCGCCGATGCCGATGCGCAGCAGAAGCAGGCCAAAGGATCTGTAGGAATAGTCTGAGCGTAGGAATGCCATAGGAGCAATAATACGTATTCGTACTCAATATTGCAACGTGCTAATATAATAGCACGCGCGTCACCGGGGTATTATCCGGAATGTTTCCCGGATCGTACCGGCCCAGTTCCTTCCCGTCCTGCGGCAGCTTTGTATCGTCCAGCATAAAGCTCATGCCCGCAGAATCGGAAACCGCCACAAAATTGTCTTCTTCCACCGCCACCGTGGTGATGGGGTAGGCCGCTTTCACCTCGCCGTAGCTGGACCCGACGCCGATGCCCTCGGCTGTTTTGTAAATGGGGCTGAGGACGCTGATGCGCCACACCTGGCAGTCCGGTTCGCACTGCTGCTCAATCAGCAGGCCCTTTGCCTTGTCGGTGGCGTGCAGCACGTAAGCTGTGGCCTGCTGCCCTTCCTGCGTCAGCAGGGTGTCGTTTACCACGGTGCCTTCCACTACATTCTGCCGCACTTCCGCAATGGGCACGCCCAACCGGATGTTGCCCGCCCGCCCTTTCTCTATCACCAGATCGGCGGGCTCCGGTTCGGCTGGCGTGGTGGCGGTGGCCTCTACCTGTTCTTCGTTTTCAGTGGTGGTTTCGTCGTTTTGCGAGAGGCAGGCGGCCATGCTCACTCCCAGCAAAATGGCATATAGTATATTTCGGATGTTCATCGTACTTATCTGCTTTATGTTTCTTCAGTTAAACCTTGTCCTGCAGCGGGAGGTTGTAGTATATTAGCACGAATAACGAATTCGTTTATTTTATCATACGTTAACTAAAAATAATAAAATGGCAAAACCACTGATTCTGGTCTCGAACGACGACGGCATTACCGCCCCCGGCATACGCACCCTTGTGAAAATAGCCATGAAGGTGGGAGAGGTCGTGGTGGTGGCGCCTGACGGCCCGCAGTCAGGCATGGGGCATGCCATCACCATTGGTAACACCCTTCGCCTGGATAGATCCATCGCCTTTGCCGACTTGGGGTTGGAGGCGTATGAGTGCTCCGGCACCCCCGCCGACTGTGTGAAGCTGGCCAAGCACCACGTGTTGAGGGAGCGCAAGCCCGACCTGGTGGTGAGCGGCATCAACCACGGCTCCAACTCCAGCATCAGCGTGCTGTATTCCGGCACCATGTCGGCGGCCATCGAGGCGGCCATCGAAGGCCTGCCTTCCATCGGCTTCTCGCTGTGCGACTATGGGCATGAGGCTGATTTCTCCCATACCGAGGAGTTTGTGGAGCAGATCATCCGGCAGGCGCTGGAGCACCGCACCCCCGACAACACGGCCCTGAACGTGAACCTGCCCAAGAAAAGCGGGGAGAAGATAAAAGGCATCAAGGTTTGCCGGCAAGCGCAGGCCAGGTGGCAGGAGGAGTTTGACGAGCGCCTGGACCCGCGCAACCGAAAATATTTCTGGATGACGGGCAGCTTCGTGAACTACGATAAAGGGGAGGACACCGACGAGTGGGCGCTGGTAAATAACTATGTGTCGATTGTGCCCTGCCAGTTTGATATGACGGCTCACCACGCCATTGCCATGCTGAACGAAGACTGGCAGTTTTAGAGTGCTGTTAATAAATTCAGCAGATTCATATATAACAGACCGCCCCGGCCATTTATGGCCGGGGCGGTCTGTTATATATGAATCAAAAGGTGCCTTTTTAGGTTTGTAAATAAACTTTTGCGCTGTTTAGTACAATATGAATTAGCTTTCATCATCCTGAACTTGCAGGTTGAGGAATTCCCAAAATGGATTTGTACTGCATATCAGCGTTTCCATTTTTGGTTCTGCTCCACTTCTTGATCTCTTTCTCCCGCTCAATGGCATGGATTATTTGCGAATGCCGTTCAAAGTAGATCAGATTATAACAGAAATACCTGCCAGCGAATGTGGAAGGGTTGCCGCAGTTCATGAAGTGCTCCTGAAGCCGACGTGCCAAATAGTTTGTGACACCTATATATAATGTCGTTTTTCGCGGATTCGTCGTGATATAAACAAAGTAGTTATGAGAAACCATATTATACGGGAGTACAAATGGTTAATGCTGCTGCTCTGATTCTTTCTGTCATTTCGAACACAGTGAGAAATCTATCTGGAATTCTATAAAGATCTCTCACGTTGTTCGAGATGACAGTTGGATTTATGAGATGACAGAAAGATTTATTTACCCTTTATTACCACCACATCGGCGGGGGCAGCGCCCGGGGCGGTTGCTTGCTGCTTGCCCGCCTCCTTTACAAATTCAACTATCAGTTCCTGGGAGGCCGCAACGGGCTGTGTGTTTTTCTGCGCCGTAACCCATTTGCCTTCTGTCAGGGCGAAGACGCGTTTGATTTCAGCGGCAATTTCCGGTTCTTCCTCCTTGTGTTCTATTATCGGGCCGATGATGCTCCCGTTGAGCTGTACGATGTAGAACACCCTCATGCGGCCGGTGAAATCAGAACCCGCCGGGTAGCGGAGGTGCTCTGCCAGGAACTTGTAAACAGGCCCGTCTTGCAGGGCTGCGCTTACATCCACCTCATGCTCCTCATATATGGCTTTTTTGTCGTAAGCATCCGACTGGTACGCCAGCTGCATGGTCTCTAACTGCTGGCTTATGTCGGGTTTCCCTGCGCCTGAAACCAGCACGGGCAGGGTCACTTCCGCCACCACAGGCTTGCCGCCATGCAGGCTGGGTTCCCACATGCCGCTGGTGCGCTTGACGGCGCCAATGGCTGCCTCGGTGAGCTGGGCAAGCACAGACATGTCCTGCAGCTTGAAAGTGGAGGCGTCCATATAATCCATATCGGCTCCGGCCCCCACGGAGCGCTTCAGTCTGGTGCCGGCAATGGCCACGTTCGAGACGCTGCCGTCCTTTTCTATGTTAAACTTCACATCCACCCGGGCATTCACGTTCTCCTTCCGGGCAGCGGCTGGCACCTGCAACTGCTTATAGATGGTGCGCATCATTGCTTCCTGGCCTCCCTTGAACTGTGGCATTTTACTCATTACTGCCGGGCTGCCGTCAGTGGCCAGACTGAACCTGACCGGTAGCGTGTACTTAACCCGGATGGGCTTCCCGTTTTGCCGGCCTGTGCTCCATTTGCCGGCTGTCAGGGCTGCCAGTCGCTTTGCCTCCGCATCCGTGCTCTCCGACAAGCCTTTCACGGTATCAATGCTTGTGATGGAGCCATTGGTCTCTATGATCATCGAGATAACAACGATGCCCTCCACGCCTGCGGCCCTGGCATCCTGCGGGTATTGCATATTGCCGTACAGGAAATTCATCAGTTCAGCGTCGCCTCCTGTAAATTCTGGCATCTGCTCCACAAAGCTATATACAGGTGCGTCTGGGGCTGAGGTCTGTGCCGATGCCTCTGGAGCGAAGAAAATGGCTGAAGATAACACCACTGTAGTTGCCAGGCTGGTAAACAGGTTCTTGTTTTTCATGATGGAAGGAGTGAGGTGACATATAAAGATAACAGGATTATATTCAGGTCATACAACTTTATTTTAAACTTCGTTGTCTTTATATACTCGTACTCACCATGTTGGATTCCAGTTCTGTCTCAGGCCTAGGTCTATATTGCGGGCGAAGAGGGAGGTGCTTTGATGATTGAAGCGATCAAAGCACCCTTTAAATTATTTCATAGCGAACCGCACAGGTAAGGTATAGCGAAACCTGACTGGTTCACCGGCTTGCTTTCCGGGCAACCAGTTGCCGCTCGTTTTCTCTATCACCCGGATGACTTCCTCGTCGGTGCCCATTCCCAGGTCTTTAATGATCTGGATGTCGCTGACCGTGCCGTCCTTCTCTACAACAAAGCTGGCTACCACCATACCCTCCATACCCGCCTTTTGTGCCTCCTCCGGGTAACGGACTTTTTCGCCCAGAAACTTCATCATTTCGGCCTCGCCGCCTTCAAACTGCGGCATCTGCTCTGCAAAAGTATAGACTGTAGTATCCTCCTGTGATGCAATAACAGCTTGTTTCAGGGTCTGCGCCTCTTTTTCTTCTACTTGTTTAATTTGTGCCGCAGGCTCTTCATCAGCAGAACAGGATATGATGATAAAAAGCAGAGCCAGCAAAGGTGTCAGTTTAATAATGCGGAATAATCTAAGCTTTTTCATGACGTATTTATATAGGATTGACAAATAAGGAAAATTCAGGCAATGAGATTTCTGTCCCAGCTTTTCAGCTGGTTTAAATAGGATGCTGCAGGAATAAATTTGGATGCTGTGCCTAGTTATTTGATAGTGAACCGCACGGGCAACGTGTAGCGCACAGGCACGGCGTCGCCATTTTGCCTGCCGGGCAGCCACTGGCCGCTCATTTTCTCTATCACGCGTATCACTTCTTCGCTGGTGCCCATTCCCAGGTCTTTAATGATCTGGATGTCGCTGAGCGTACCGTCTTTCTCAACAACGAAGCTGGCCACAACGATGCCCTCCACACCCGCCTCCTGTGCCTCTTTCGGATAGCGGACATTCATGCCTAGGAACTTCATCATTTCAGCCTCGCCGCCCTTAAACTGAGGCATCTGCTCCACATAAGTGTATGGTTTTATATAATGGAGGTTATGTATATTATCAGTGGGTTTATCTTCCTGAACAGGCGTGTCTTCTGTTGTGTCACCCCTCATGATAGGCATTTTAGCATCAGCCTTTGCTTGAGTCTCAGGAAGCTCAATCATATCTTCACCAGGATTTAACGATTCAGAAGTTGCCTCATTTGATTGTGCTGCCTGTGCCGTAGAGGTAAGTTGCGAGGCTATATCGGCGGTTACCTGCTGGGAAGAAAGGGAGAGTAGCAGCACGAGTAGCAGGGGCAAGGTAAGCAGGGGCCTCAACCAGCCGGCCTGCTTGCCCCGCTGCAGCATATATAACCGGCGCAGCACCTGCGGCTTCTGGAAATAGCTGCCCACGGGCACGCCCATGTTAAAGAGCACTTCCTTTGACAACAGGGCGCGGTATTCCTGCGGCTGGTGCTGCTCCAGCACGCGGGCATCGGCCTGAAACTCATGCACGTTCCGCAGCTCCTGTTTCAGCAGCCAGACGAGCGGGTTAAACCACAGCACGACGGAGAGCAGTTCGTAGTAGAGCACATCGTAAGTATGGCCGAGCTGCACGTGCGCCAGCTCGTGGGCCAGCACCTGCCGCCGTTCGCGCGGGCTCAGCTGCTCCTGGTTGCTCAGGTATATATGGTTCAGGAAGGCGAAGGAGGCATGGGGCTGCTTTAACCGCAGTATATGGACCCTTCCCGCTGCCTGCTCTACGGGTATGGCGTCCGATTTCAGGCGGCGGATATGCCAGAGCTGGCGGAAAAGCCGGAGCAGGAGGACCGCAGCCACCAGTCCATATATGGCCAGCGCCATACGGGCAGGTGTCAAGTAATCCGCCAGAATGCTGCCGGATGGCCTGTAGGCAACGACCACCACTTCGTTCAGCTGAATGGCCTGCAACGCCTTTGCCACGGCGGGAGCGGGGGCAAGCAGGGCGGGCCATGTGACCAGCGGGAGCGTTAGCGCCACCAGCGGGGCCAGCAGCAGGTAAGCCCTGTTGAACCGGAAAGAGGTCTGGTTACGTAGCAGCGTGTAATAGAACAGGTACAGCATCAGCAGCCCTATCCCTGATTTGAGTGCGAAGTTAAGTGTTGCTTCCATCTTGCTGGTCCTCCTGGTTTGTGTCTATGTCCTGTTTTACCTGCTGCAGCAGCTGGTCCAGTTCCTGCACGTTCAGGTTGTTGTCTTTGGCGAAAAAGGAGACCAGTTTCTCGAACGATCCCCCGAAGTAGCCGCTCATGAAGTTTTTCAGGAAGTAGCTTTTGTACTTGTCCTGCGCCACCAGCGGGTGGTACTGGTGTGATTTGCCGAAGGCCTCGTGCCCCACAAAGCCCTTGCTCTCCAGGATGCGCACTATCGTGGACACGGTGTTGTAGGCGGGTTTCGGCTCCGGCAACTCCTCCAGTATGTCGCGGACGAAGGCCCGCTCCAGCTTCCAGAGTACCTGCATAATCTCTTCCTCGGCTTTCGTCAGCTCTTTCATATATAGGCTATATCTGATAATGGTGAACCAATATATAACTAATTACTTAGTTTATAAACTAAAGGTTTAGTTTTATATGTAAAAATAAAAAAAGGCGGCTCCCATATATACGGGAGCCGCCTTTTCAGGAAGGTTTACAGGCTTTAGTAGCCGGGGTTTTGCGTCAGGCTGGGGTTCACCTCGATCTGCTGCAGCGGGATGGGCCACAGGTTGCGGAAGGCTTCGCCGTCCTCCTCACAGAACCCGAGCAAGTCGCAGGTCAGGTTGTAGCGCTTCAGGTCCATCAAGCGCAGTCCCTCGCCGACGAACTCCAGGCGGCGCTGCTCCAGTATTTCCTCCAGCGCCTCTGCGTTGGTAAGCGCCTCTACAGGAAGCAGGCCGGCTCTCTCACGCACCAGGTTGATGTCTGAAATCACTTCGGGGCTTGCCGCCGCAGCCGCGTCGGCCATGCGCGCGCGCGCCTCTGCCCGAATCAGGTACACCTCGGCCAGCCGCAGCACGATCACGTTGTCGGCGTTGTTGGTGACATCATCATATTTGATGAGCCGGCGGCTGTTCCGCTCAAAGCGCGTGGTGGCCTCGAAACGCTCGTCTGTGTAGACGGTCGTGTCCGTCACCGTTGTTCCATCTGCCGTCACCCGCTCGGTCACGACAGTGTCGGCCTGCGCCGCAAAGGCTTCGTAAACATCCTCGCTCACATAGAACCGCTGGCCCGAAGAGGTAGGGTCGGAGGCGGTGCCCAGGGCGTTCGGGTCGTTCAGCGTGAAGTTCAGCTCGAAAATCGCCTCCGGGCCTCCTTCCTGTGTAAACAAGGCGCCGAAATCCTCCACCACCTCATAGGCGCCGCTGTTAATTACCTCTGAGGCTTCGGCCTCCGCTGCCGCATAGTCACCCTGCTGCAGGTACACGCGCGCCAGCAGGGCCGCGGCCGCCAGGCCGGTGGCCCGCTCGTTTCCCCCGGTGCCCTCCAGGGCGGCTTTTGCGTCCTGCAGGTCCGCGATGATGGCCGCATATACCGCTTCCTCTGTCGCCCTTGGCAGGCTCTGGATTTCTGCTATCGTCGTGGTCGGGCTGGTCACCACCGGCACGCCGCCAAAGACTTTCAGCAGGTCGAAATGGGCCAGGGCGCGGATAAACTTCATCTCGCCCACAATTCCGGCACGCTCCGCTTCAGTTATCTCGGAGTTCCCCGCCAGGCGCTCCGCGTCCCGAATCACGATGTTGGCCCGGTTGATGGCGGTGTAGATGGCGGCCCATGTGCTGGCAATCTGGAGGTTAGAGGCGTTGATGCGCTGGCTGGCCACCTCCCTGTCTGTGGTGAATGTGCCGGAAAACGTCAGGTTATCGGCGTACAGGCCCTGGTACAGCAGGTAACGGAAGCCATAGTAATCCTGGTCCTGCAGGGCACTGTAGGTCCCGAGTGCGGAGCGGTCCAGCGTGGTGAAATCAACAACGGCCCCTTCGGCCTCTATGGCCGTGGTGGGCTCCACCTCCAGCACCTCCTCGCAGCCTGCGAAGGAGAAAAGGCCGAGCGCGGCTATCAGTATGGTTGAATATTTTTTCATGGTTGTCTTTCTTTATCTCTTATAAACCAAGGTTGATACCGAATGTGATTGTCCTGGTCTGCGGGAAGGTGTAGAAGTCCACGCCGAGGGTGGTGTTGGATGTGCCGGCGTAGTTCACCTCCGGGTCAAAGCCCGGGTAATCGGTGAAGGTGAGCAGGTTCTGCGCCTGGGCATAGAGGCGCAGGCTTCTCAGTTTAACGCGCTCTGTTAAAGCGGAGGGCACCGTGTAGCCCAGCACCAGGTTCTTGACGCGGGTGTAGGAGCCGTCATATATAAAGCGCGAAGAGTTGCTGCGGTTGTTGTCGTTGAAGTCGTCCACAGTGGCTCGCGGCACGTCGGTTATATCCCCCTCTTTCTGCCAGCGGTCGCCCACCAGCGAGAGCATGTTGTCGTCGAGGTAGTCGTTGCCCAGGTGCTGCTGGTACTGGTGCGCGGGGTTGGCAATCTGGCCGCCCACGGAGAACTGCAGAAACACGCTCATGTCAAGGCCTTTATACCGGAAGGTGTTCGTGAAGCCGCCCACATAGTCGGGCTGCGCATCGCCGATTATGGTCAGGTCATCGTCGGTGAGGATGCCGTCCGGCTCGCCGTTGGGGCCGCTGATGTCGCGGAAGTTCACGTCACCGGCCTGGGCACCCTGCTCCTGACGGGAAACGGGCACTTCATCGGCTGTGCTGTATATGCCGTCCGTCAGGAAGCCGTAGAACGTGCCGATCGGCTCGCCCTCGCGCAGCACAAGGGAGTTACCGCCGAAGCCGTAGAAGATATCCTGGCCCTCGTACAGTTCCGTCACCAGGTTCCTGTTGAACGCGATGTTGAAATCCGAAGACCAGTTGATGCCGTCTGCGCCGCCGTCCACGTTTACGGTGTTCAGGGCCAGCTCAAAGCCTTTGTTCTCGGTGGCGCCGATGTTCGACTGGTAGCTGGCGAAGCCGTTCTGGGTGGCTATCGGGCGTGAGAACAGCAGGTCGTCCGTTTTCTTGATATAGTAGTCTACCGCCAGGTTGATGCGGCTGTTGAGGAAGCCGATGTCGGCGCCCACGTTCAGTTGCCTGGTCGTTTCCCACTTCAGGTCCGGGTTCGGGATTTGGGTGAGGGTGATGCCCGGCAGGTCCTGGTAATTGGCACCCGTCACCAGGGCCTGGTAGCTGAAGTTCCCGATTTCCTGGTTGCCCGTGATGCCGTAGGAGGCGCGCAGCTTCAGTTCGCTCAGCAGGTCTATATCCGCCATAAACGCCTCCTCAATCAGCCGCCAGCCGGCAGACACCGACGGGAAATAACCGAAGCGGGTGTTCTCGCCGAAGCGGGAGGAGCCGTCGGCGCGGAAGTTGAGGCCCAGCAGATACCTGTCGCGGAAGCTGTAGTTCAGGCGGCCGAAGTAGGACAGCAGCACGCTCTCGGTCAGGGAGCTCGAGCCGTCGTCGATGCGGGCGGCACTTTCGAGGTAGCGGAAGCGCTCTCCGGGGAAGCCCTTTCCGGTCACATAAGAGGCCGTCAGGTCATTTTTCTCCACGCTGGTTCCGATTACCGCAGATACGTTGTGGACCTCGCCATATACCTTGTCGTAGCTGAGCGTGGACTCCAGCAGCAGCTTGGTGGCGGTGGTGGTGGCGTTGGTGCCCTCGCCGCCGGTGGCGGTGGAGAAAGAGCCGGGGTAGTTGGTCGGGGTGTAGCGGCGCTCGTCTATGTTCAGGGCGTCGTAACCGCCCTTTACCTGCAGGGCGAGGCCTGGCGTCAGGGTGTAGCGGGCGAAGACGTTGCCCAGGGCGCGCAGGCTCGTGGTGGCGTCGTCGTTCTCTGTGCCCTCCGCCACCGGGTTGGTGTAGAAGTAGTTCGGCCGGGTGTAGCCGCCGTCCGGGTAGTAAACAGGGAAGATGGGAGAGGCCGCCAGGGAGTTCGCGAACGGGCCATACAGGGTGTTGTCGCTCACGATGCGGTTGTTTTCGGAGCGGCTCAGCTGAATGCTGGCGCCGAAGGTCAGCCTGTCGTTCACGTTGTGGTCCAGGTTCAGGCGGGTGGAGTAGCGCTTGTACTCACTGCCGATGACGATGCCATCCTGGTCGAAGTAGTTGCCGGATATATAGTAGCGCGTTTTCGCGTCGCCCCCGCTCAGGGAGAGCTCGTAGTTCTGGATGGCGGCGGTTCGTGTTACCTCATCCACCCAGTCGGTGTTGGTGAGCTCGAAGTCCCGCTGGTCTCTCAACACGTTTCCCTCTTCGTCCAGCCCGAAATAATTGTCGTAATAATACCACTCCAGGAAGTCATCGAAGGTGGCGCCTGCGTCCAGGATGCCATCGTTCACGTACGCTTCCACCATTATCTCCTTGTACTCGTCGGCCTCCAGGAAGTCCGGCTTCTTCCACATGTTCTGTGTGCCGCCGTAGGCGTTGAAGTTGATCTGCGTCTTGCTGTTGGACCCGCGCTTGGTCGTGATCAGCACCACGCCGTTGGCGGCCCTGGAGCCATATATGGCGGCGGCCGAGGCGTCCTTCAGAATGTCGATGGAGGCAATGTCGTTGGGGTTGAGGTCGGCGATGGCATTCACGCTCTGGCCGCCATAGTCCAGTTGCGAGTAGTCGCCTGTGGTCAGCGGCACACCGTCCACCACGTAGAGCGGCTGGTTGTCGGCAGAGATGGAAGTGGCCCCGCGCACGCGCACGCTGATGCCCGCCCCCGGCGTACCCGAGTTCTGGGAAATCTGCACACCGGCGGCGCGGCCCTGCAGCGCCTGGTCTACGCTCACCACCGGAACGCTGGCGAGCTCTTCGGCGGTCACTTTGGCGGTGGCACCGGTTACCTCGCGGCGCTCCTGGGTGCCGTAGCCGACCACCACCACTTCCTGCAGTTGCTCGTTATCAACCGGCAGGGCCACATTCACAATGCCCGACTGGCTTATCGCCTGCTCTACCGTTTCGTAGCCTATAAACCGGAACACCAGGACGGCCCCCTCAGCGGGAACATTCAGCATATAAGAGCCGTCTGCGCCGGTGGTGGTGCCCACGGTGGTTCCTTTCACAATCACTGCCACGCCGGGCAGCCCCTGCGACGTGCTCTGGTCGGTCACCGTACCAGACACAGTCCGGCCCTGCGCATAAGCCTGCTGCAGCAGGACGAGCACCAGCGCAAAACTCAAGAGTAGAATTCTCTTCATGTAAGTTGTTTTTTAGAGTAAAATAGAATGGTTAAAAACCTGGGTATATAAAGCGTACTGTTAAATCGAAAATAAAACACCCGGAGCAAAGCGGGGTGCAAATTAGCGAACGGCACACGAATAAAAAAACTAATGTAGCTACAGTAACCTTTGTGCTTTGCAGGTGTTGGACAAGGAAGCATCCCTGAGATCCGGCGGGGTGATACGAGCCATATGGCGCTGCGCTCACGACGATCGGATGACGGGCCAAAAGGCTCCCAGCAATTGCCCGTGTGCGTTCTTTACAGGTGTTCCTTCCGCTGAAGCTATTCCTGCCCACGCCGGACAAGCGCATGCACCGCCAGATAGCTGTTGCCGCCGTGGATGCTGGAGCGCCACCCCATCCGTTTTAACTCCCTCCGGATGAAATTGTTCAGTAGACCGTGCGCCACCAGCACGGTAGTGCCTTTCTTGTCAGCATCCTCCGCCAGCGTTTCCGCGCATTTGCGGGCCCGCCGCCTCGCCTCCCGGAAGGTCTCGATGCCCTTGTGGTTGAGACCCAGGAACCACAGGACGCGTGCGGTTACCAGCCACAGCCTGATGGGCAGGCGCAGCAGCGGCAGCGAGAAAATCTTCCGCTCAAATTCCCGGAAATCGGGGCTCACCTTCAGCAGCACCTGCTCCCCGAAAATGCCTCTGGCCGTCAGCTGAGACCGGATCAGGGTGCTGCAGTAGACCTCCCTGATCTCTTTGTAGGGAATGGCCTCGTGCTGCAGCACAAACTCCTCCACCTGGGCGGCATCGTAATCTGTTATATACTGGCGGGCGGCTGCGGCATCCGCAAAGCCTTTCCGGGCCACCATAGGGCGGGCGTGGCGGATCAGGAAAATCCTTGGCTGTGGATAGCTTTTTTGAGGCGCGCGCTTTTCCAATCGGTATGGGCTTGGTTATATATGGATAGGGTGTCTAACGATTGAACTCATATATGAACCTTGTCTTGTTTTATATTTTCGAGGTGAAGACTGACTTTTCTATATTTTAAGCTCACGCCATAAATAGAAATAAGAATAACTGAGAATAACAGCCAATAACTCAAGCTAATCTTGAAGTCCTTCTGATATAGATGATGTAGAATTAGAAAAGTTATAAAAGTAATAAGAGCAAATCCGAGCTTTAAGCTCAGAATAATGTCCTCAGCCTGACTTATGTCAAATAATCTACTCCTCTGCACTTCAAATCGCCTTTGCTGCTTTGAAAGTGGTCTCCAACTATCTGCAGACCTTAAGTCAAAGACTCTGTGAATGACCCTCTCCATATCTCTAAAGTTTCTTACTTCGAAATCTGTAAATTGGTAGACTCTTCCTTCAGTAGATTTTAATTTTATCGATTTATAGTAAATTCTCGCATTTACAGCTAACCACCTGAATCCTATTATATCACTAAAATTATAAACTCTCCTTTTGAGAAGAAGCGGGTGCAGCACAATTACTTTTTGTTTCTCTTCGTCGATTGTTATAACCTTAGCATACTTCACTATAGCCACAAGCCCGCCCACGAAAAGTAGCAGCATGAAGAGGGCTGCCAACGAACTTAGGTTTGTTTCAATAACTCCTGACTCTTTAATATCTAAATAAGTGAAATAGGGTACACAGCCAAATGCACACAATAATGTAATGCTAAAAAAAACCGTTAGCAACCTGATTCTCGTCTTCGTTCTCATATTGTAAAACAATATACGCAAACTGGCTGCACCCTCATACCGCAAAGTCCCCGAATACCGTCTGCCTGATGTGTGGCCACTCGGTGCGCAGGATGCTATAATACACAGTGTCGCGGCGGCGGCCGTCGTGCATCAGGGTGTGGCTGCGCAGGATGCCCTCTTCCGTGGCCCCAATCTTCAGCATGGCTCTGCGCGACCGGGTGTTCAGCGCGTCGCCTTTCAGCTCCACCCGCTCCATCTGCAGCTCCCCGAAGGCGTGGCGCAGCAGCAGGAACTTGCAATGGCGGTTCAGGCCGCTGCCCCGGTACTCCCGGCTCAGCCAGGTCCAGCCGATTTCAAGGCGTTTGTCTGGCTCTGAGATGTTGCCGTAACTGGTGCTCCCGGCCAGTCGCCCCGTCGCTTTGTCCTCAATCATGAAGGTGTAGCGTGAGCCGAGGCGGTAGCCCTCGGTCACCGTCTGCACCCAGGCCTCCAGTTCCTGTGCGTTGCTGATGCGGGTCGGCATATAGCGCCAGATCTCCTCCTCCAGGGCAATGGCGGCAAGCGCCGGTATATCCTCCTGGCGGAAGGGACGGAGCAGCACGCGCGCGTCCTGCAGCAGGGGTATGTGCTCAAAGCTCATCCGGTTTATCGGTGTGATTTAGGATTTTCTCTATCAGGGCCGAAGGAGCCGCTGCGGCCTTCAAAATACTTAAATTTTTGTGGCAGCTGCAAATGGTTCATAATAGGAGGATTACAGTAAAATTAGGCAGTTTTTATATAGCGCTATAAAAGCATCTACAACCCTCCCCGCTAGTCCTACGTTTTAGCTACCAGACAAGGATTTAACTATTTATATATAGAGTCTCGAATTAAACAGGCATAGTGCAGCACATAAAAGGCAAAAAGGCAGTGGTAAGCGGTGGTGGTTCCGGTATTGGTCGGGCCATAGTGGACAAGTTGTCTGCCGCCGGTGCCCTTACAGCCGTTGCCGACCTGCATATCCCCGCCAGTCTGCCCACCAGCGCCCATCCCTTTACCTGCGATGTTGCCTCCGCAACTGCTATAGACTCCCTCTTCGCGGGTGTGCAGGAGCGGCTCGGAGCGCCCGATATACTTATTTGCAGCGCGGGGCGCGGCATCCACGAAAAGCTGACAGAGGGCGACCCGGAGAAGTGGCGGCAAATCATCGACACCAACCTGCTGGGCGCGCTCCGGATGATACGGGCCTTTGTGCCCGGCATGCTGGCGGCGGGCCACGGCGATGTGGTGCTGGTGTCGTCTGTGTCGGCGGGGCAGGCCTATCCCTACGGCGGTATATATGCCGCCACCAAATCAGCCCTGGAGGTGGTGGCCGAAACGCTGCGCCAGGAGGTGTTGCCCCACGTGCGGGTAACGGTAGTGGCGCCTGGCGTTACGGACACCGCTTTTTTTCAGAACACCATTTCCGGATTTCACACGGCGGAGGACATCGGCTACGGCACCATCGCGGCGGATGACGTGGCGGACGCCGTGCTATATGCCCTGAGCAAGCCGCCGGGCGTTTCCGTCAACCACATCACGCTCAGGCCCACGGCCCAGCCTTTCTGAGATTTATTTAGACCGAATTGAACATATACCGAACGAAGCATAAACTATGAAAAACAAAATTCTGATAACGGGAGGCGCCGGCTTTATCGGGTCGCACCTGGCGGATGAACTGCTGAAACAGGGATACGCGGTAAGGGCGCT